>CAZMJV010000040.1:2874-11487 GCA_964566905.1 uncultured Coriobacteriia bacterium
TTCGCGGCAGGCGAGTGGAACGACTCGCTGCTTCGCAGGTGGCTCAACGGCATCGCGACCGGGCAGTTCGCGAACAGCGCGAACTTCAGCTCTGCGGATTACCGCGCGCTCGTTCCCGATACGAGGCGCTTCGGCAGTGTGAACTCGGTCGATCGTTTCGCCGTCACGGGCTTCGACGCTGCCACCACCTATGCCGCAGGCGCCACCGTCCAGATCGAGACTCTTGTCGACCTCAGACTGCTCCAGTTCGTGACCGGTTATGACACCCCGGCGGACTACCGCGTCGTGGGAACCAGTTCGCCTCACGGCGGCTACACCTCGACCACCAACAAGTGCGCCTCGTGCCACTCAGTTCACTCCGCATATACCGAGAGCGACGCGATGGGCGACAGCAGCCCCTCGCAGCTGCTCCTGGCGACCAGCGTCGCCAATGCCTGCACCTACTGTCACATCGACGCCAACGCGCGCTCGGATGTGAAGATCTATGGCGGTGTCGCCTCGAACTACAACACGCTGCCTTCGGCAGACAGCACGGCCGTCGCCGGAGCCCACCGCTCCAACATGGTCAACGGCGTCCAGCAGGGCGGCGTGTCCTGCTCCGACTGTCACACAGTCCACGGGACGTCGGCCGAGATGACCGGAAACTCCTACCTCGACGCGAGCCTCCTGCGCACCTCCGCCACCATGCCCGCTCTCGACGCGGCAGACACTCCCGAAGTCGCCCTGTCGAAGTGGTGCGTCCAGTGCCATCCGCTCGCTTCTGCGGACAAGCCCCACATGAATCTCCCCAGCACCACGTCGACCACCACCGTCGCCTGGCAGGACGTCACCGGCTGCACCTCGTGCCACGCCGCCGGAACCGAGACGTCGGACTTCCCGCACTACACTGCCGGCGCAGCGTCGTTCCTCCTCTCCGCCACATCGGCCCAGGCCGTTCCCACCGGCGCGCTTTCCGCGACCGAGGACGGCGTGTGCCTGCGTTGCCACCGCGAGACCGACGCGTCCGGAGTCGGGGTGGGATTCTAGATCCGAGCATGGCTCGGGTCACAGCATCGTGTACAGAAAGCACCTGCGGGTGTTTTTTGTTGCACTGGAGGGGATAATGGCCCGGGTCGCCGTCGCGGCCCGCGACTGGGAGGCCTTGCATGTCTGAGATACATTTCGGGACCGACGGCTGGCGCGCACGACTGGGCGAGGACTTCACCGTCGGCGCCGTGCGACGGGTCGCCGATGCGATCGGCCGGACCTATGCGGCGCAGGCTCCCGGTAGCGTCTTGCTTGTGGGATACGACACCCGGGCAGGCGCCGAAGACTTCGCCCGCGCTTTGGCCGAGACGGTCGCGACACACGGCCTGATCGTCCGACTCTCCGACCGCTATCTTCCTACTCCCGCGCTGTGCTGGGCCGTTGCGCACGACCCCGACGCCTGCGGAGGCGTGATGCTCACCGCGAGCCACAATCCCGCGGAGTACCTCGGGGTGAAGCTCAGGATGTCCGACGGCGGAGCCTCGCCGGTGGCATTCAGCGACCTCGTCGAGGCAGCGATTCTGGATGAGGCGCCTGATGCGCGCGCGCCCTACGAGACGACCGACCTCCTCACCCCGTACCTCGAAGAGCTGCTCTTCTCGGTCGACGTCGACGTCATCCGCGAGGCGGGCCTTCGCGTGGTCGTCGATCCGCTCTACGGTGCGGCGCAGGGATATCTTGCGGCGCTCCTCTGCGCGATCGGGGTGGACGTGCACGAGATCCATGCCGAGAAGGACGAGACCTTCGGAGGGCTGCACCCCGAGCCCATCCCGCCGTGGACCGACGACGCGTCCGCTGCGGTGCTCGAGGGAGGGTTCGACGCGGCGTTCGTCAACGACGGCGACGCGGACCGCATCGGTGCCATCGACGCGCGAGGCCGCTTCGTCAACGCCCACCGCATATTCGCCCTCGTCATCGCCCACTTGGTCGAGGACCTCGGGCGCACGGGACGCGTCGTGCGAACACTCTCGGGCTCCGAGCTCATCGCCCGTCAGTGCGCGCGCCTCGGCCTTCCGCTCACCACGACTCCCATCGGATTCAAGTGGATCTACGAGGAGATGCTCGCCGGAGACGTGCTCATCGGGGGCGAGGAGAGCGGTGGGATCGGCATACCCGAACACGTCCTCGAGCGCGACGGGCTGCTGATGGCGATGCTGCTCGTCGAGATGATGGCGCTGCACCACAAAGGCCTGGGGGAGCTCGTCGACGATATGCTCGCCCAGCTCGGGGCGTGCGAGTACGGTCGACGCGACCTTGCGCTCACCCGCGAGCAGATGGAACGGTTCCTCTCCGAGAAGGACGCGCTGCAACCTGCCTCGATAGGCGGCATCGCCGTTTCCGACATCAACCGCACGGACGGCGTGAAGTTCATCCTCGCCGACGGTTCGTGGCTCCTGCTCAGACCCTCGGGGACCGAGCCGCTCGTACGCGTGTACGCCGAGGCCGAGTCCACGGACGGCGTCGAGAAGCTCCTCGACAACGGGTGCGCCTTGGTGAAAGGCGACTGATGTCCAAGCTCAAGGTCCTCATGGTCAACAAGTACTACCCTCCGCATATCGGTGGAGTCGAGTTCCACGTGGCCGACCTGGCCGAGGGCCTCGTCGCCGAAGGGTACGCCGAGGTCACCGTGCTCGTGGTGAACGGCGGACCCCAGCGCGTCGACGAGATGCGAAACGGCGTGAGGGTGGTGCGGGTTCCCCGTGCGTTCGAGTACGCGTCGACGCCTGTCTCCTGGTCGTTGCGCCGCGAGTATGCGCGCTTGGCCGGCGAGGCGGATGTCGTGCACTTCCACTTCCCGTATCCCTATGGCGAGTTCTGCTCGCTGCTCACCCGCACATCGGCGCCGATCGTCGTGACCTACCACACCGACATCGTGCGGCAGAAGAAACTCCTCGCCCTCTATCGTCCGTTCCTCGAGCGATTCCTCGATCGGGCAGACGTGCTCATCGCCTCGTCGCCCAACATGATCGAGCACTCGGAGTTCCTCTCCTCCCGCAAGGAGAAGTGCCGCCAGGTGAACTTCGGCCTCCCGGTGGAGCGGTACGCCGAGACGCCCGTGCTCCGGGCTCGCGCCGACAGTCTGGCTGCGCCCTATGGCGACTCGAAGATCGTCCTGTTCGTCGGGCGCCTTGTCTACTACAAGGGGGTCGGAGTCCTTCTCGACGCCTTCTCGCGCATGGGCGTGACCGACGCGCAGCTGGTCATCATCGGTCGCGGTCCGCTCGAGGATCAGCTGCGTGAGCAGGCGCGCGCGCTGGGCATCGCCGGGAGGGTCGCGTTCCTGCCCACCCAGTCGAGCGAGGACTTGGCAGCATGGTATGCGGCGGCCGACGTGTTCGTTCTTCCCAGCATCGAGCGCTCCGAGGCATTCGGCCTTGTCCAGATAGAGGCGCATGCAGCCGGCACTCCCGTCATCTGCACCGACCTGCCGACGGGCGTTCCGTACGCCAACCTCGACGGTGTTACCGGCCTCGTGGTGCCTGTGGGCGATGCGGATGCACTGGCGGGGGCGATGGACCGTCTCCTCTCCGACGACGAGCTTCGCGAGAGGCTCGGCGCTCAGGCGCGCGAGCGGGCATTCAAGGAGTTCACCATCCCCGAGATGTGTCGACGCACCCGCTCGGTTTATGATGAGGTCGTCTCGAAACGATCCGACAGAGAGGGCGAGTAGACGGTGCGCCGTTCGCAATTCATAGTGCTCTCGGTGCTCCTCGACGCGCTTTTCGTCAACGTGGGCTTCGTCTCGGCGTTCCTCATCCGGTTCGCCGGACAGCTGCCTGCATACAACTTCAACGCCTATCTCGCGCTCGTTCCCTTCATCACGCTGGCATATGTGGCGGCATGCTGGGCGAACGGGCTCTACGAGCCCGAAAGCCTCGACGACACTTGGACCATCGTCGCGCGCACGTTCGTCAGTGCGACCATCGGAACGGTGCTCACCGCGGCGTTCGCGTTCTTCGGGGGCACGGCGACGGTTTCGTTCGCGCGTCTCACGCTCCTGATCGCATGGCCGGTCATCGTCGTCCTTCTCGCCTCATGGCGCTACCTGTTCCTGCGGTTCGGCTCGATCAGCTGGCCCAAGCAGCGCGTTCTCATCCTCGGCGCCGGGTCGACCGCACTCGACCTCGTCCGCGAGATTTCCAGCCGCAGTCACTGGGGTTGGACCTGCGTGGGAGTGGTGGCGGCGGGCGGGGAGGTCCCCGCAAGCGAGGTCGGGGCGCTGCTCGTCGGCACTCCCGACGAGGTCGTCGAGCTCGCAGCGCGCACCGGTGCCAACCGGCTGATCGTCGTAAGCCCGTCGACGCACCGCGAGTTCGTCGAGGACCTGGTTCTCGACGAGGCGCTTCACGTGCGCATCGACGTCGTCCCCGAGCTCTACGAGGTGTTCCTCGGAAACTTCGACAGCCAGATCGGCGACATCCCCCTGGTTCACGTCACGGGGGCTCGGGCACCCGAGTACTTCGGGCCGATCAAGCGCGTCTCCGACATCGCGATGGCACTCGTCGGGCTCGTGCTCGCATCGCCCGTGATGCTCGTCGCCTCGATCTTCGTCCTCCTCGAGGACCGTGGGCCGATCCTGTATCGGCAGGAGCGGGTCGGCCGCGACCGCGAGCCCTTCACCGTCCTGAAGATGCGCACGATGCGCACCGACGCGGAGACGCTCTCGGGTCCCGTACTGGCAACCGACGAGGACCCGCGCGTCACAAGGACCGGCAAGGTCCTGCGCGCGTACCGCATCGACGAGCTGCCCCAACTGGTCAACATCCTCAAGGGCGACATGTCCTTCGTGGGTCCCCGTCCCGAACGGCCGTTCTTCGTCGAGCAGCACCTGAAGGACATCCGCGGGTACGGCGAGCGTTTCTACGTCCGCCCGGGCGTCACCGGGCTCGCCCAGGTGAGCGGCGGGTACGCGACGACCGCGGAGCGTAAACTCAAGTACGATCTCATCTACCTCTACCATCGCACGTTGGCGATGGATGCACGCATTCTGGTCGAGACATTCAAAGTGGTACTGACAGGCAGAGGAGCGCGTTGATGGCGGCACAGAAGGTAAAGAAGCGACCGCAGGCCCCCGTGGTGAAGGAGAAAGGCGCCACCACGTCGATCCGCGCGACATTCTCGTCGATGGACACGGCCGATAAGATCGCATGGGGCAGCCTCTTGGCGATCGTGCTGCTCATCCCGCTGGCGATGTCCAACTTCACCTTCCTCGGCTTCCAGCTGCCTTTCACCAACGACCAGTTCGACGTCCCCAAGATCTTTCTTCTGAGGGGCTTCTCCCTTATCGCGCTCGCCGCGTGGTCCTGGGGGATGCTGCGACGAGGCGGCAAGCTGCGCTACTCGCCGGTCAACCTCCTCGTCCTCGCGTTTCTGGCGTGGGTCCTTCTCTCGTCGGTCCTCTCGATACATCCCCCGACGGCGATCCTCGGCAAGTACCGCAGGTTCGAGGGGTTCGTCACCTTCGTCAACTACGCGCTGATCATGTTCCTCACCATGCAGTACGCGGACTCGGCACGACGCATCCGTGCGGTCGCGAAAGTCTTCATCATCTCGATGTCCATCGTCGCGCTCTACGGAGTCGCGCAGTCGCTGGGGATCGACGCGATCGACTGGGGCACGCTTCCCTTCGAGGTTAATCGTGCCTTCTCCACATACGGCAACCCCGACATGTTGGGAGGCGCGCTCGCGTTCGCGGTACCCATAGCGATCTCGATGGCGCTCTCCGAGAGGGACAGCCGCTGGCGCGCGGCGTACTGGGTGAGTTTCCTCCTCATCAGCTACTGTCTCGTCGTCGCTTTCGTCCGCGGGGCGTGGATCGGCGCGTTCGTCGGTCTCATCGCTTTTGCAGTGGCGGCCATCGTCCAGAAGGTCGAGTGGAAGAAGGTCGACTTCGGGTTCCTGGGAGTGACCGGCGCGGCGGTCGTCGCCGCGATCGTGCGGTCCTTGTCCGCGGAAAGCGAGGTCATGAACTTCGCCCGTAGGTTCGCGTCGATCTTCGAGACCGAGAGCGGGTCGGGTCTCACCCGTCTGCAGATCTGGAGCGCAGCGCGCCGGGCGATCGCCGACAGCCCCTGGTGGGGCCATGGCGCCGACACGTTCCGCCTTCTGTTCCCCAAGTACAAGCCTGTCGAGTACGTCGCGGCTGCCGGTTACCGCAGCGTCGCCGACAACGTGCACAACTATCCGCTGCAGCTTGCGACCGGAATCGGAATCGTAGGCGCGGGGCTCATGTACGCGGTGTTCGTCTGGGTCGCGGTCGTGGCCGGCAAGACGGTGTTCCGCCGCACCGACAAGAGCGGCTCGCAGCTGATGCTCGCCGGTCTCTGGGCAGGTTGCGCCGCCTACATCGCGCACCTCATGTTCGGACTCTCGCTCGCGGGTACGACGTTCTTCCTCTGGATGGCCCTCGGCCTCCTCATCTCGCCCTCCGCGAAGTCCCGCGACGTCTCCGCGCCCTCGTGGGGCACCGTGGCTGCCGGCGTGACGGTTGCGATCGTGTTCGTCGGCCTGATCCTCAACATCCAGTTCGTCCGCGCCGACAACGCGTACCTGCACAGCGCGATGCTCATGAGCAGCAATCCGGTCGAGGCGGCCGCGTATGCGGAGAAGGCCATCGCGATCAACCCCTACAACGACATCTACCGTGCCCAGCCCGGCATCGCATGGGGCCAGTACGGCTCGAGCCTCGCCGCTGCGGGCTCATACGATCAGGCGGCAACCGCTTTCTCAAACTCCGAGAAGGCACTTCTCGACGTCATCGCGTACTGCCCGCCCGAGTACGACAACTACGTCTTCCTCGCGAGCGTCTACAACACGCATGCGGGCATCGCTCCCGGAACAGGCTACGAGGAGAAGGCCCTCAAGATCGCCCTCAAGGCCGTCGAGATCGAGAAGTACGGGCCGGGTGCCCGGGTGCAGCTCGCCCGCGCATACTACGCGCTCGGGGACGCGGAGAAGGCTGTCGACGAGCTGTCCTATGCCGTCGAGATGGATCCGAATTTCACCGAAGCCGCAGGTCTCCTCGAGACTCTTAAGTCCGAGATCTCGAGCGCGACGGGGGAGTGACGACGATGCAGGACCGACCTTCGACCCCGCTCTGGGCGTCCATACTGACACTCGCCCTCATCGCTGTCGCGTTCATGGCGCTCGGATGGGGCGTCCGCGGAATCGCGGCGGGCAACCGGTCCGGCGCTGCCGGATTCGACGTGGTCGAGGCAAACGACAAGACCTACGCTGCGGAGAGCCCTGCTGCCGCCGTTCCCGATACCGAGAAGCCCGCAGTCACCAAGGAGCCCGCGAAGGAGCCCGAGACGCTCTCCGCCAAGGCGAAGCGGCTTTCGGATGCGGGCGACTATGTGGGTGCGTTGGCCGCCTACGACGAGATACTGAAGCTCGACTCGGGGAACCTCGAGGCGTCCTACCTCAAGGGAAAGACGCTCTTCGCGTTAGGCAAGGGGGCCGAGGGCGAGGCTCAGCTCTGGTCGGCCTTGGACAGGCAGCCCGGATACGTCGAAGCCGCGGTCGCGCTCTGCGATCACTACGTCGGGACCGGAAAATTCCGGTCGGCCATCTCGACCGGCAGGCGGACGCTCGACCGCGTTCCCGCCAACGGCGACCTCGAGTACTGGGTGGGTGCCGGTTACGAGGGCTTGGGGAATCTGAGCGCCGCGGTGAGCTGGTACAAGGCGGCGACCGTCGACCATCCGGGGCATGTTTCAGCGACCCAGGCGCTGACCAGATTGGGTGCGACTCAATAACCTCTGAATGGGTTCGCGCGCGAAGCAAGTGCTAAACTATTTGCGAACAAACCGTGACGCCCCCATGAGTTTTCTGAGGAGGATTGTTGGTCGATACTCCGTCTTACCCCTCGGACATCGAACCGTATATCCGCCCCATACCGGAAGGCCCCGAGAGAAGACGCGGAAGCGTCCTCATTTTGTTGCTCCTGCTTCTTCTCTTCCTCTGCTGTTGCGCCGCCGGGAGCATCGGGTCGGATGGCCTGTTCACCGCCGGCTCCCAGAAGGCGCGATTCATCGTGCGCAACGTGGAGTGCCTGAAGTGCCACACCGAACTAATCCCCGAGATGGGCAAGACGACGGTCCACGATCCTTTCCTCAAAGAGGACTGCACCGTCTGCCACACCCCGCACGGCGGCGAGGTGCGCGTCACTTCGCGCACGGACACGTCCGCATCGGTCGTCTCCGGCACCTCGTGGTGGGACGGGCTGCTGTCGACGATCTTCGGTCAGGACTCCTGGTTGGCCCGTCATCTCGGCACCGGGGAAGGCTCGCTCTACTCGAAGGTGTTCGGTCCTCAGCCCGGGAGCCTCTGCAACCGCATCATCTCGTGGTTCAAGTGGGCGCCCCTGCGACTCATCGCCACGATCACGGGCAAGGACACCGGGGTGACGACCGGAACCTCCGTCACGTCCTCCGGGAAGATCGCAGATCGCAAATCAGAGCTGGTGATGCCCGAGGACGAGCTCTGCATGATGTGCCACGGCAGCATCGGCAAGAAGATGAACAGCGCGTTCACTCACGATCCCGTGGTCAAGGGACAGTGCACGTCCTGCCACGATCCTCACGC
>CAZMJV010000041.1:0-11307 GCA_964566905.1 uncultured Coriobacteriia bacterium
ATCTTCGCTTTGAAGTGACCGTAGGGCTCGACCTCTTCGGGCAGCAACCCGAACTCTGCTGCGACGTCCCGTATGGGTCGAATCGCCGCATCCCGGGCGATCTCGATGTCGGAAAGCACCTGAGGCACCTCTTCTGTGTGGGAGATAATCTTCGGACAGTGTACCGCAGGGCATCGGTGACCCGAAGGTCCGGATCCACGAATACTCCGCTTCCAAGAGGTGGAAGGCCCCTCCGGTGCGGGTATCATCAGGGGGTCAGGTATTCACTCGACGTAGGAGGTCAACATGAACGATTCCCCGTCCACCGCGCCCATCAACCGCGTTCCCGATCTTTCCGTCGCGACCGATTTCGAACTCAAGCACGTCCCGATGCTCTCCGCGGAAGCCGTCGACGGCGGCATCAAGCTGAAGATCGAGATGGGACGCGTCGTGGTACATCCCTCGACTCCCGACCATTGGTTCAACTGGATCGACGTGCGTGTCGCAGGGGCGAGCATCGCCCGAATCGACCTCTCACACGTCACCGCCCCGCGCGTCGCGTTCACCCTTGCCCTTGAGCCGGGCACCGTCGTCGAGGTTCTCGCCTCGTGCAACCTCCACGGAGTGTGGCAGACCGACATCACGCTCTAGGACGCACCGGTTTCCTCGGGCACCGTCTCGAGCAGCTCCTCAAGGCTTTTATCCGCACCGAAAGCTCGTCGAACCTCTGCCGCCTGAGCGGCCCGGAGTTCGGCGAGCTTTTCGTTTCCCGAGCGCGTGTGCTGCTCACCCTGGATCTCCAACGCCGCCGCGACCCACTCGGCGGCCGAATCGTCGATCGCGGAGAGCTCGAGCATCGTGACGAGGGAGACGGGATCCATCCGGAGAAGGGTCTCGGGATCCATGGCGCTTGCGATGCCGAGGGCGACCGCGGTCTCCTCGAGAACCTTTGCATCTTCCTGCTCGCCGCGAGCCTCCAATGCACGGCGAATGGCGGCTGCCAGCATGAGTATCTGTCTCAAGAGGTAATCCTGGGTAAACGCCATGGCCTTCTCCTCGCTAGAAAAGCTCTTCTTGATGCGGAGCATCGGCGGGAACCGCGACGCCGAGATGCTCGTACGCCCGCCTGGTCGCCTGCCGCCCCTTGGGGGTACGGACTATCAGTCCGAGCTGCAGCAAGAACGGTTCGTATACATCCTCGAGCGTGTCCGGGTCCTCGCCGACCGCACTTGCGAGGGTGTTGAGACCGACGGCGCGTCCCGAGAAGGTGAGCGCCAAGGTCTCGAGGACCTTGTTGTCCATGGTGTCGAGGCCCAAGTGGTCGACCTCGAAGAACGAGAGCGCCTCGGCAGCGACATCCTCGGTGACGACGCCGTCATGACGGACCTGGGCATAGTCGCGTACGCGCTTGAGCAGCCGGTTCGCGAGACGCGGGGTTCCACGACCCCTGCGCGCGATTTCGGCCGCTCCCCTCTCGTCGATGTCCACACCAAGGATCGTCGCCGACCGAGTCACGATTTCGCCGAGCTCCTCGGGCGTGTAGTAGTCGAGGCGAAACGCCATACCGAAGCGGTCGCGCAGCGGTCCTGTGAGAAGACCGGTGCGGGTAGTCGCGCCGACCAGCGTGAAACGCGGAAGGTCGAGGCGGATCGAACGCGCCGCCGGCCCCTTTCCGATGATGATGTCGAGGACGTAATCCTCCATGGCGGGATAGAGGATCTCCTCGACGGAACGGTCCAACCGATGTATCTCGTCGATGAAGAGCACGTCGCGCTCCTCGAGGTTCGTGAGAATCGCGGCAAGGTCGCCCGCACGTGCTATGGCCGGTCCGCTCGTGGTCTTCACCTTCACGCCCAGCTCGTTGGCGACCACCGTCGCGAGCGTTGTCTTGCCCAGCCCGGGAGGGCCCGAAAAAAGCACGTGGTCCAGTGATTCCCCGCGACCGCGAGCGGCGTCGATGAGAACCGAGAGGTTCTCCTTCACCCGCGTCTGCCCCAGGTAGTCCTCGAGCATCCGCGGTCGGAGGGACCGGTCGATGTCCAGGTCGTCCTCGGTGAACTCCGCAGCGACCAGCCGCTCGGACGTGTTCGCCCAGGCCGGATCCTCTGGATGCGCCTCCCATGCCGTCACGACTCTGCCCCCAATCGCCGGAGCGCGTGACGTACGGCCGCAGATGTGTCTGCGGGGTCGCCCTCATACTCCTTCACGGCCGCTCTGATCTCAATGGCAGTGAATCCCATCGAGAGAAGGGCGTCCTTGACTCCGTCCGAAACGTAGAGGTCGCGTGCTGATCCATCATCGGCGATGCCCCCTCCCGCGAGCTTCCCCTTGAGTTCGAGGATGAGTCGCTGCGCGACCTTCTTGCCGACCCCCGGGATCGTGCAGACGAGCGTCACGTCCTCTGCATCGACCGCGGTCGCAAGAGACGCGGGCGACATGGTCGAGAGCGCCGCGAGCGCGACCTTGGGACCGACCCCGGCGACGGTGATGAGCGACTCGAAACAGGAGCGCTCCTCTTCGGTCGAGAACCCGAAGAGAGAAAGACCATCCTCGCGTACCTGCAGGTGCGTCCAGGCGGCGACGTGACCTCCGAGCGCGGGAAGCGCGGCGATCGAGGCGGTCGACATCGCGACGCGATAGCCGACGCCGCCGACCTCGATGATCGCCGAGTCCGGCGACTTGGACAGGAGCGATCCCCTCAGGTGCGCGATCATGTGCCCTCCTTGGGGGACTTGAGTGCCGTGGCGAGTCGCGGAGCCATCTCGGCAGCATATCGTTTCTCCAGCAAAGCCCGGTCGCGCAGGTGCGCGTGGCAGATTGCCGCGGCGAGCGCATCGGCGGCGTGGTCGGGAGTCGGGTCGTGATCGAGGCCGAGGATGCTGCGCACCATGTACTGGATCTGCGCCTTCTCAGCCGAGCCTGTTCCGGCAACGACCTTCTTGATCTGGACCGGTGAATACTCCCCGAGCGCGATCCCCGCATCCGCCGTCGCGACGAGGGCGGCCCCGCGCGCTTGACCGGTCGCGAATGCCGACTTGGCGTTTGTGCCGAAAAAGACCGACTCGACGGCGACCTCGGCGGGATTGTAGCGCGCGATCACTGCGAGTATCTCGTCGTGAATCGCCTTCAGACGGTCGGCGACCGGCTCGGCGGGTGTAGTGGAAATGCACCCGTAGGCGAGGCCCCGGCACGACGAGCCATCTCTGACGATGACCCCCCATCCCGTGTTCGCCAACCCCGGATCGATGCCGAGAATGATCAAAACCCCGCCCTCTCAAAATACAAACCCCGTCGAACATATGTTCTATATCACAATACCCATCCCCGAACCCGGGGGCAAGCCCGCTTGAGACGAAAACGACCGCCCGGAAAGGCGGTCGTCAGGTTCGTCGGTGCGGCTCGGCGAGTTATTCCTCGTCGAGTGCGGCCGCCAACTCGTCGGTGAGCTCCATGGTGTGATAGACGTTCTGAACGTCGTCGAGCTCCTCGAGACGATCGACGAGGCGCATAACCTTCTTCGCGTCGGAGACCGTCACTTCCACGGGGGTGATGGGCTCCATCGAGAGCTCGGCTCCCTTGACGGGCAGTCCGGCCGCCTCAAGCGCATTCTTCACGGCCATGAGGTCGGCAGGCGTCGTGTATACGACCCAGGTGTCCTCGACCAACTCGACGTCTTCCCCACCCGCGTCGGCGACAAGCAGCATCATCTCGTCCTCGTCGGTGGGAGAACCCTTCGCCTCGATCACGATCTGGCCCTGGCGCTCGAACTGGAATGCGACCGAACCGGTCGTCCCCAGGTTGCCGCCCGCGCGCGTGAACGCCGCACGGACGTCGGCCGCGGTACGGTTGCGGTTGTCGGTGAGAGATTCGACGTAGACTGCCACGCCCGCGGGACCGTAGCCCTCGTAGACGATATCCTCCCAGTTCGCCGCGTCAGCATCGCTTCCGCAGCCTTTCTTGATCGCTGCGTCGATCTTGTCCTTGGGGAGCGAATAACTCTTGGCCTTCGCGATCGCGGTCGCAAGGGCTGCATTGTTCTCAGGGTTGGGGTCGCCGCCGGTCTTCGCAGCGACGGTGATCACGCGGGAGAGTTTCGAGAAGAGCGCGGAGCGCTTCTTGTCCTGGGCGGCCTTGCGGTGCTTGGTTGTCGCCCATTTCGAGTGTCCGGACATGATGTTCCTTTCGTACGGAATGCGCCGCGGTCCCCCCGCGGCTTCCTGTTCGCGAGAAAGCTCCTAAGAGCCTACCACCTGTTCGAGAAAGTAGCGATGGACCCTGGTGTCCGGAGTGAGCTCCGGATGGAATGCGACCGCAAGGATCCTGCCTTGTCTCACGGCCACCGGCTCGCCGTCGAGCCGCGCAAGCACCTCGACGCCCTCGCCCATCTCTGAGAAACGGGGGGCGCGGATGAATACCGCGCGAACTCCATCTCCCTCGATCCCCTCGAACGGGATGCTCGTCTCGAACGAGGCGACCTGGCGCCCATACGCGTTGCGTCGAATCGAGACGTCGAGCAGACCGAGCGGGACCTGGCCCGCGACGGCGCCCTCGATGTCACGCGAGAGCAGAATCGCTCCGGCGCAGGTTCCGAAGATCGCCATGCCGTTCTCGTGGGCGTTCCGAATCGCCTCGTGCATGCCGGCGATCGTCATGAGCTTGGAGATGGCGGTCGATTCGCCGCCGGGGATGATGAGGCCGTCGAGCCCCTCAAGCTGTTCGGCCGTACGCACGTCGACGGTCTGCGCACCCAGTGCGCAGACCGCCTCGCGATGTTCTCTGAACGCGCCCTGAAGGGCGAGTACTCCGATTAGCACCTACCAGCCACGCTCCTGCATACGCTCGGACGCCGGAATGGTGTCGATGTTGATTCCGACCATCGCCTCGCCCAAGTCGCGCGAGACGCGTGCGATGACATCGGGGTCATTGAAGTGAGTAGTCGCCTCGACGATCGCGCGGGCGCGCTTGGAGGGGTCGCCCGACTTGAAGATGCCCGAGCCGACGAACACGCCGTCGCAACCGAGCTGCATCATGAGCGCCGCATCGGACGGGGTGGCGACTCCGCCGGCGGAGAAGTTGACCACCGGGAGCTTGCCGTTCTCGTGGACCCACTTGACGAGCTCGTAGGGAGCCTGGAGATCCTTGGCTGCGGTGAAGAGCTGCTCGTCTCGAAGTCCCGCAACCCAGGCGATCTCGTCGGTGACGGTCCGCATGTGGCGGACGGCCTCTACGACGTTGCCCGTGCCGGGCTCACCTTTGGTGCGCACCATCGCGGCACCCTCGGCGATGCGACGGAGCGCCTCTCCGAGGTTGCGGCAACCGCAGACGAACGGGACGGTGTAGTTCCACTTGTCGATGTGGTACTCCTCGTCGACGTGCGTAAGGACTTCCGACTCGTCGATGAAGTCGACACCGAGGGACTGGAGGACCTGCGCCTCGACGAAGTGGCCGATGCGGCACTTGGCCATGACGGGGATGGACACCGCGGCCAGAATGTTCTCGACGATAGTCGGGTCGGCCATACGGGCCACTCCGCCAACCGCGCGGATATCGGCAGGGACACGCTCGAGCGCCATGACTGCGACGGCACCGGCGTCCTCGGCGATCTTGGCCTGCTCGGGATTGACGACGTCCATGATGACGCCGCCCTTCATCATCTCCGCAAACCCGGTCTTTACGCGCAGCGTACCGGTCTGGTTCTGAGAGTCAGTCAAGACGGTTCTCCTTCCGATTCGTCGGTAAACCCAAACGAACCCTAAGCGAATTTCGGGTGAGGGTCATTCTATCACCGAGGTCGATAGCGCAGGGCGACAGAGCCCACGATTATGCGAGCGGACTATCCCGCGGACACGACGGTGTTGAGCGGGACGACTTGGAACCACGTGTTGCCCGGCGCGAGGAGCGCCGGAGTGCCGTCGGCGGCCGTGAACGTCGGCGGAGCGGCCGCAGTCGCGCTCCACGTCCCATCGACCCGGACCCCGTCGATGAACAAGGACGCGGTTCCCGATCCCACCAGGTTGATGTCGTAGGTCTGCGCACCCTTGTTCGTCGAAGCTGGGACGTAGGCCGCCCAGAGGACGACAACGTTCTTCGCCGAGATCTGAGCCCCTGTGCCCGCATCGGCGAAAGGCGTCCCGTTGTTGACTCGCAGATACCGCTTCGACGCCGCATCGAAGTTCCACGTGACGGTGTTGTAGTTCGAGAAGGGTACCGTGACGGTGGAGGCGTTGGGCGTGACGGCCGCCCTGACGCTCTGATCGAAGGCGAGCGGCGCGACGACCGAGGTGACCTCGTAGCCGCGCTGGGTGGCTTCGGCGTACGCCTTCGCGACATCGATGTAGAGGTTGTGGGGCGCGTACCGCTGGGAAGACCTCCGATACGGCGCCGACACTCCCGCATCCTGGGAGAGGTTCGGGAGGCCCGCCGCTCTCACCGCGGCGTTGACCTCGGTGCTGGCCCCGGAGAATGCGAAGAGCGCGTTGTACTGCGGAACGATCGAGATGTCCGAAAGTCTGGCCGAGCGCACCGGGCCCACCTCGGCGGGAAGCGTCGAATGGAAGATCGCGTTGAACCTGGTCACGCCGCCCTCGGCGATGCTCTCGTACACGACGTCGGCTTCCTGAAGCCCGATCTGCGGCCGAGCCTCTTTGGAGTTCTCCACCTTGATCGAGAGTGGGCGGCGATCGATCGCCGCATCGGTTCCCGCGACCGCCCCGCTCAGAGGCCAGTACACCAAGGGTGCGGGCTCCTCGACCGGTCGCTCCACCACATCGGGCTTCGCCGGCTTAGGGGCGACGGTCTCGGTCTTCTTCTTGCACCCGGCCAGCCCACCGGCTGCAGCCAGGGATACGACCAGCAGAGCCGCCATGACCAGTCCGAGATCGCGCCTGCGCATCATCGTTCCTCCAATACATCGGGTCGCGAGGGCTCTCTTCTCCCCTTCTGGGGATCCGGGTGCCGGTGGACCCAGACCAGCAAGGCAATGCCCGCGATCACGAGCGGCATACTGAGCAATTGGCCCATGGTGAGAAAGCCGGCCAGATACCCCAGCTGAGCATCCGGCTCCCGGACGAACTCGATGAGGAAGCGAAACAAACCATAGAGGGTGAGCAGCCAGGCTATGAACGTCCCTCGCGGCCGTGCTGGGACTTTGCGCGACAGGGCGAACAGGACGAGAAAGATGACCAGGCCCTCGAGCACCGCCTCGTAGAGCTGAGAAGGATGGCGGGGGCTGGTCCCCGCGAGAGGGAACACGACGCCCCAGGGGAGGTTTGTCTCCTTACCCCAGAGCTCGCCGTTGACGAAGTTGGCGAGACGACCGAAGAACAGTCCGATGGGAGCGCCTATCGCCCCGAGGTCGGCGAGCGTACGGTATGGGATCCCGCTCTGCCGAGCCACGACTGCGCCCGCAAGAAGGGCGCCGATCAGGCCCCCGTGAAACGACATGCCGCCGTCCCTGAACGCAAGGATGTCGACCGGGTGGGCGAAGTAGTAGCCGTCACCGTAGAACAACACATAGCCGAGCCGTGCACCCACGATCACCCCGATCGCGGCCGCCAGCAGCACGTTGAGAAGATCGTCGTCTGTTATGTCGAGTTTCCATCTCGAGACGACTATGCGCACGATGAGACCCGCACAGATGAAGCCGGCGAGATACGCGAGTCCGTACCACCGCACGTCGAGGCTCCCGATGGAAAAAGCGACGGGATCGATGCGTGTGAAGAGTTCGTTGAGCACGGGATCCTCCCCGGTCCGGCGAATGCTAGACTGTCTCGGTGAATCCTACCATGCAGCTTACCGAGGAGCGCGTTTGATCCCCCTGCGCCCTGCACAGAAGAACGGTCGGTTCCCCATTCTCACGTGGGCACTTGTCGCGAGCAACATCGCACTCCTGGTCATACCGGCACTCGTTCCGGCAGGCGCGGATATCTACGCTCGATGGGCCTTCGTCCCCGCGCGCTTCTTCGCCAGTCCGTTCTCTGCCCAGGGAATCCCCACGCTCGTCGGCTCGGTCTTCCTGCATGCAGGATGGGTGCATCTCGCGGGCAATATGGTGTATCTGGCTGCATTCGGGCCGATCATCGAGTCGCGACTCGGGTGGGTGCGCTACGGGATACTTTATGTAGTCTCAGGCATGATCGGCATGCTCGCCCAAGGGCTCATCGCCCCGGGGTCGACCGTCGCGGTAGTGGGTGCGAGCGGAGCTATCGCGGGAGTGCTCGGCGCCGCTCTCATCGTCGCACGCGGAACGAAGATCACGACCGCGGTTCCTGCGCTCGTCACCATCGAGATAGCTGAGCTTCCCGCCGGGTTCCTCGTGGTCGTCTGGGTCGTGCTCCAAGTCGCCTCATCGATCGGGCAACTCGAGCCCGGCGTCGGCTCGACCGCATGGTACGCGCACCTCGGAGGTATCTTGGCCGGGGTGTTACTCGCTACAGCGCTGCGTCGCCGCCGCTGAGTAGCGCGTCCACGCCCTCGGATCCTTCAAGATTCTGCCGAAATATCTCGATCTTCGCTTCGTCCTCGGGGCCGAGCTTCCTCGCACGCGCGATACCCCGCCGAATCATCGCGCGCTCCCTTTCACGACGGCGCCGACCCTCGATCTGCTCGATGCGCTGGCGCACGACTGCACGAAGCATCTCGTTAACCATCGGCGGGATGCTGGTCTCGACCTCCAGCACCGCTCCGCAATTGGGGCATGCGAACGATATGCACACCTCCTCGGCACTCTGGACCTCCATGGCCTTGAATTCGTCGTACCCCACGACCATTTCTCCGTCTTCCGGGCAGGTAACGTGATATTCCAATGCACTCTCCTGTTCCTCGGGTGACTTGAAGGTAACAGGAGGGTCTGACAAATATCCCCACCTCGGGTCGTGCTACCATGTTCGGCATGCCTGACGCGACCTCCGAATCCACGACGCCCCAACACCGCCGCGCGGAGTTTCTGCGCGGGGTTCGCTTGGGTTTCCCTATATTCCTCGGGTATCTCCCGATAGGAATGGCGTTCGGGATACTCGCGAAGACGATGGGCTTCTCGATTGCCACCGCGTGTCTCTGCTCGGCATTCGTGCTCTCCGGTTCAGGACAACTCATCGCGCTCTCGTTCATGGCGGCCGGCGCAGGGCTTCCCGCCACCCTCCTCGCGACTGGAGTGGTCAACCTCCGCTACGTGCTCTTCTCCTCGAGTCTCTCCACGATCACGTCCAACATGCCGCTGTCGAAACTGCTTGCCATAGGCATGTTCGTGACCGACGAGTCTTTCGCAGTCGACATGGCGGATGGCGCGTCGCGTCGCGCGAACGCGGATTCGATGCTGGGGGTGGGAGTCGTCTCCTGGGTCGGCTGGCTTCTCGGCACCCTCGCCGGAAGCGCGGCCGCCGGATATATCGGAGACCCTGCGAAGTGGGGCCTCGATTTCGCGATGACCGCCATGTTCTCAGCGCTTTTCGTCGCCCTGGCAGAGGACATAAGACACGTCGTGATCGGGGTGCTTGCGGGCTTGATGGTGGCAGCACTGCCGTTGGTCGAAAACGTGATCCCACTTCTCGGACGCAGCTGGCACGTCATCATCGCTTCGCTCGCGGCGACGACCATCGCGGCGGTGATCTGGCGTGAGGACTGAAGCACTCTCCACCGAGATCATCCTCGCGCTCATCTTCGGGATGGCCGCGACCAACTATGCGCTGCGCTCGATACCCCTGGTGCTGCTTTCGCGCGTCAAACTCCCCAAAGCCGTCACCCGATGGCTCTCGTTCGTACCTATTTCGGTCATGGGAGCGTTGGTCGCAAGCGAGGTCCTGGTGCCCGACGGAACGTGGGTCGCCCCGCTGGGAAATCCGGCGTTCTGGGCGGCGGCGGTCTCAGCGATCACCTACCGCTACACCAAATCGTTCATCGGCGGCTCGATGGCCGGGATGGTCTCGTTCGTGGTGCTCAGGGCGATGATGGGCTAGGCGGTCATTCCACGTCGCAGCGAGGCCCGTTGGTCAGGAAATGCGCGCACATGGTGCAGACTTCCCTCACGGCCTTCATCCGATCCACATTCGGGTCGAAGAGCACCTCCGGATCGTATGTCTCCTGATGGGTTGGCCTCGTGCACTTCGAGAACATGCAACGCGACGGACACATGTCCCACGACGTCACCGCATGAGGGCACGACCCGCTCATCTCCTGGTCGCATCCGCGCTGTGTCCAACACGCCCCCATCGGCCATTCACCCTTCCAGATTCGGCATCTCGTTTATACTAGCATCCAAACTACTAAACGTTCACACATGCACACTCTGAGAAGGGACGTCATGTACTCAAACGACGCCGGTACCATCGCAGAGCATTACTCCACCGTCGTGGTGGGTGCAGGTCCCGCCGGCATCATGGCGGCCCTTCACGCTGCCGAATCTGGCGAAGTCCTGCTCATAGACTCGTCGAATCTCCCCCGCGATAAGAGCTGCGGCGGGATGCTCAACGAATACTCTCAGCGTTTCGTCGAGGAGTACGGGTCCATTCCCCGCGATATGATCCTCGACCCCGAATGGGTGAACTTCCGCTACTTCGACTGGGACCGCAACATCAAGAAGGCGACCGCGCTCAGATTCGCGAACGTCGAACGCAAGGCGTTCGACGATTGGCTGCTGGCACTGCTGCCGGGCAACGTCACCGTGGTTGGGGGCATCAGCCTTAAGGACTTCGCCCAGGACTCAGACCGCGTGACTTCGACCCTCGTGTCCCGAGCGGGTGAGGAGCTCACTGTCACGAGCGATTTCCTCATCGGGGCCGATGGGCCCCGCTCGACGGTCAGGCGTTCCACGGGTGTGGGCAACGTGGCCAACTACAAGACGCTTCAGGAGTTCTGCTCGATCGAAGGGGACATAGAGCCGTTCTTCGACTGCATCTATTCCCGTCACATCGCACCCGGGTACGGATACGGATATGTGATTCCCAAGGGAGACGTGGCCATCGTGGGCTCCGTGTTCTTCCCCGGGACCAAGAACCCGCTCGACCTTCACCTCAAGGCGATCGAGACGTTCAAGTCGTACTATCCGCTCGGAGAGTCGGTCAAGCGTGAGGCATGGACCGCGCTCCAGGTCATCCACGCGTCCGACATCAATCCGGGAACCGGGCGCGTCCTGTTGGCCGGGGAAGCCGGAGGGTTCATCTCCCCCACCTCGGGCGAAGGGATATCCTTCGCCCTGAACACGGGACGGATGGCCGGTCGGGCGGTGGCTGCCGCGCGTAGCACCCCGGACGTCGCGACGGCGTACAACCGGGCGATACTGCCCGTGCGCAAGAACATCGGATTCCGTATCAAGATGTTCCCGATCATGAACTC
>CAZMJV010000042.1:0-8539 GCA_964566905.1 uncultured Coriobacteriia bacterium
AGAGGATGACGCGCATGTCGGGAGGGCACAGCAGCGCGATCTCGCGCTGGATGTCGCCGAACGCGACGATGTAGATCCTGCCGAGACCCGCAGCCGAACCGAGAGCCTTGCCGATGTCGAGCACCAGTTGCGCGGATGCGTCGGAGGTGAACGGGACCCCCGAGAAGTGCACGCCCACGACGATCGCACCGCGGCGCATCATGCGCCAGGTCGCGACCGGTGAGTCGATGCCCGCGGACAGCAGCGAGACCACCTTGCCGTCGGTGCCGACCGGAAGGCCGCCGATGCCGCGGATGAAGTTCGCGTAGATGTAGGTCGAGCCCTGGTTGACCTCGATGTTGACCGTCAGGTCGGGGTTGGTCAGATCGACACGGACGTCCGGACGGTACTCGTCGAGATCACCTCCGACAAGTCGGGCGAGATCCATCGAACTCAGAGGGAAGTCCGTGTTCGAACGGCGCGCAGTCACCCGGAACGTGGCGAACTCCCCGGCATCGTCCATCACGATGCGGGCGAGAGCGAGGATCTCGTCGAGCTCGCGACCACACTTCCACGCGATCGACACACGGGCGACGCCCGGAACGAGCGCGATGCGGTCTGCGACCTCGTCGATGACCGACTCGTCGACGACGCCGACGACCAAGCGCCCCGCGATGCGCTCGACGCGCTCCGTGGGGTACGACGCGAGCGCCGCATCGAGATTGTCTCGAAGGCGGCGCTCGAAGCGAAATCTATTTTTGCCTTTCAGGCCTAATTCGTGATAGTGGACCAGGCAGAGCCTCTCAGGCATACCGCTAGATCGCAGGACCGACGAAGGTGCTCTTGTCGTATCCGACCTCGCCGCGGGCGATCTCGTCCATGGCGATGGTGAGGGGCTTCTTGCCGGAGAACTCGAGGATCTCGCTCACGGTGTGACGTGCGGCGGCGCGATCGCGCTGTCCACGCATCATGTCGTTGATATCGCGCGCACGACGCGACGCGACGGCGCAGAGAAGGAACCTGTCGTTCTCGACATGGTCCAAAAGGACGTCGATTTCGGGACGAATGACGGACATCTATGTTTCCTGTCTCTTGTTGTGTGCCGAGATACATTCGGCCAGCTCGTCGGCGGCCGTAATGATATCAGCATTTAATACCACATAATCGTATGTTCCCACAAGGGCGAGCTCGTCGACGGCATTGCATAAACGACATGAAATCTGCTCTTCGGACTCGGTTCCGCGACCCCTCAGACGACGCTCGAGCTCTTCCTGAGACGGGGGCATGATGAAGATGAGAACGGCCTCGGGATCGTGCTCGCGCACCTGCAGCGCTCCCTGCGGGTCGATCTCGAGGATGACCTGGGCTCCCTGGGCGACGCGTCGCTCGACCTCCGCGCGCGGGGTGCCGTACCGGTTACCGTGGACCTCGGCCCACTCGAGAAGACCGTCGTTTTCGATGAGATCGTCGAACTGCGCGTTGCTCAGGAAGAAGTACTCGCGTCCCTCGACCTCGCCCTCGCGCGGTGCGCGTGTGGTCGCAGACACAGAGAGCCAGAGATCGGGGATCCTATCCGCGATCAGGCGCACAAGAGTACCTTTACCGGCTCCAGAAGGACCGGATATGACAAACAGATGGCCTTGAGTCATGAAGAAGGCGCTACCTGTCACCCAGGCGAGCGAGAAGATCCTCGCGCTGGCGGATGCCCAGACCCTTGACTCGGCGACTCTCCGAGATCTCGAGTTCTTCCATGATCTTGGCGGCTTTCGCTTTCCCGAATCCAGGGAGGGACTCAAGAAGCGCGGAGACCTTGAGACGGGCGACGATCGGATCGTCCGACTTCTCCAGAACCTCTGCGAGAGTCAGAGCGCCGGTCTTGATCTTGCCGCGCAAATCGGCGCGCGCTGTGCGTGCCTCCGCGGCCTTCTCGAGAGCGCGCTTGCGATCCGCATCCGAAAGCTTGGGCAGTGCCATGGTTCCTCCTTGGTTGTTCGCCGGGTCGGTGCCGGTCGACCTCTAGAACAGTTCTGGCGTAATCCTACGCCCTGAGGGTGTCGCGAACAAGGATTTCGCGATTTCTTGTCGGCATAGCCACCGCTCACGGGCGATTTCTGAGGAAATCAGGCAAGGCGTCGCGAGCCGGGCGAGTAGATTTCCACGCCTTCCTCGCAGAGCTTGCACTCATCTGGGTGCCATGAGGCGACCGGGAGCGAAAGCAGCGGATAGAACGGCTGCTTGAACACCCGCTCCCCTCCCCGGTCGATCAGAGAGACGACCGCGACGACCACTCCACCCGCCGACTCCACCAACTCGCATACCTCGTTGACACTGCCGCCGGTGGTGACGACGTCCTCGGCGACGAGAACCCTCGCTCCCTCAGGGACGGTGAACGAACGCCGGAACACCATCTTGCCCTGCTCGCGCTCGGTGAAGATGAAGCGCTTGCCGAGGGCTTGGGCGACGGCGAACCCGAAGATGAGCCCCCCGACCGCCGGGGCCGCCACGAGATCGACCTCGAGGTCCTCGGGCAGGCGCGAGACCGCCTCGCGGGCGAGGTCCATCGTGAGCGCCGGATCCTCGAGCACGCGCGCGCACTGGACGTAGGTGTCGGAGTGACGTCCGCTGGTGAGAACGAAGTGGCCGCTGAGAACCGCTTTCGACTCCTTGAGGGCGTCGAGTACTGCGGCGTCGTCCATATGATTCACAGTGATGCTCCTTTGATCTCTTCTACGATTCGGTCGAAGGCGGCGACGGGATCGTCGGCCTCCGTGATCGGTCTTCCGATGACGAGGTGGGAGGCGCCCCGAGCCAGTGCCTCCGCGGGGGTCGCGACGCGCGACTGGTCGCCTCGAGCGGCCCATTCGGGACGGACACCCGGAGTGACGACGAGCGCATCGGGGCCGAGGACGGAACGCATGATGGAGGCCTCGTTCGGCGAGCACACCACCCCGTCGACCCCGGCCTCCCGCGCGAGCAATCCGAGATGCTCGACCTGCTCTGCCGGCGAACGGTTCACGCCCGTTGAAGCGAGTGTTTCGGCGTCCATGCTGGTGAGAACGGTGACGGCGAGGACCGAGGGTGCTGAAGTGCCGGCATCGAGAGCGCCGAACACCGCACCGCGAAGCGCCGAGCGCATCATCGGAACGCCTCCGGAGGCGTGAAGGGTGATCATGCCTGCCTCGAGAGCGGCGAGCGAGGCTGCTGCACCCTCGACCTGATGGGGGATGTCGTGCAACTTGAGGTCGACGAAGACCGAGAATCCGCGCTGCCGCAGCTCCTCGACGATCGACGGCCCCGCGGCGTAATAGAGCGTCATTCCGACCTTGAGCCACGTCGCGCGGCCGACCAGGCGGTCCGCAAGCGCGAGCGCCTCGTCACGCGAACAGTCGAGAGCGACGATGATCCGATCCGACACGGTTCCTCCTACCTGCCGACGCGCAGCGCGCCGACGAGATCTGTGACGGCGGAGACACCCTGCTCGACGCAGTACGCCTCGATGCCCTCGACGACGTGCAGTGCGGCGGACGGGTCGTTGAAGTTCGCTGTTCCGACCGCTACGGCGGTGGCGCCGGCAAGCATGAACTCGATCGCGTCCTCAGCGGTCGCGATGCCTCCCATCCCCAGGACGGGAATGGAGACCGTTCCGGCGACTTGATAGACCATGCGCAGCGCCACGGGCTTGATGGCGGGACCGGAGAGCCCCCCGACGACCCGCGCGAGTTTCGGGGTGCGCGTGCGTGCGTCGATGGCCATGCCGAGAAGCGTGTTGATGAGCGAGACCGCATCGGCACCGGCATCCTCGACCGATCGGGCGATTGAGACTATGTCGGTGACATTAGGGGTCAACTTGACATAGAGGGGACGCTGCGTCGCTGCGCGGCAGTGACGAACGATCTCGGCAGCCGATGCACAGTCGGTGCCGAACGCCATACCTCCCAGGTCGAGGTTGGGGCACGAGACATTGAGCTCATAGGCAGAGACAGCGTCCTCGTCCTCGAGCCTTTCGATGACCTCTCGGTACTCCTGAGCGGAATGGCCGCAGACGTTCACGATCACAGGAACATCCTGTTGGGCCAACCAAGCCAGATCGGTGGTGCAGAAGGCTTCGACACCGGGGTTCTGGAGACCGATCGAGTTGAGCATGCCGCTGGCGGTCTCGGCGATTCGAGGGGCGGCATTTCCCGGCCACGACACAGGCGACACGCCCTTGGTCGTGACAGCGCCCAGTCGCGCGATGTCGAAGAACCGCGCGTACCCCATTCCCGACCCGAAGGTGCCGCTCGCGACCGTGACCGGATTGGCCATCTCGAGTCCACCAAGATTAACCTTCAGGTTGATGTTAACTGTATCGCCTTCGCTCACGGACGCCCTCCTTTGCCCAGGACGACCATGCGCGTCTCGGCGGGACGGCCCTTGGAGGAGGGCACGCACCCCTGAGGAGCCGCATAGGGAGCAGGAACGGGGCGGGCGATCCTCTTGGTTCTTCTACGCATTCCAGACCACCTTCTGAGCATCGAAGACCGGACCGTCGACGCAGGCGCGCTTGAGACCGTCGGTCGTGGAGACGACGCATGACAAGCATGCGCCGATACCGCACGCCATACGCCGCTCGAGCGAGACCTCGCACGGTATCTTGGCCGCGCCCGCCATCTCGGCGACGATTCGCTGCATCGGTTCGGGCCCGCAGGTCGCGATGTAATCGAACGAGTTTTGCACGATAAGTCGCTTCGCAACGTCGGTGCAGTACCCACTCTCCCCTTCCGACCCGTCGTCGGTCGCGACATCGATGGTGCACGCCGAAGCGAGATAGCGCTCCTTGCCGACAAGTCGGACGGCCGTCGGCGCGCCCATGGCGACTGAAACCTCCACCCCTTCGGCCCTGAGGGCCTCCGCGAGCATGGCGAGGGGTGCGGCACCGAGGCCGCCTGTCACGAGGAGCACGTTTCGGGCGTCGACGGGCGGATTCCAGCCCCTCCCTATCGGGCCGATGACGCTGAGCTCGGTTCCGACGTCCAACGCGGTCATCTCACGCGTGCCGGCTCCGACGACCTGGTAGAGCAGCGAGAGTTCGTCTCCCTCGGCTCCATAGACGGAGAACGGTCTTCTCAAAATGCGGGGCGAGTCCTTCGAGATCAGGAGATGGACGAACTGCCCGGGCTTCACGCGGGGTGTCATCTGAGGGAGCTTGATCCGCATCTCCCACGCGCCGGGAGCGACCTCGGCGTTGAAGGTGATCGGTCCGACCTCCTCAGAGAAGTCCCTCTGATTGTGCTCGCAGGTCACCGATTGTCCTCCCACTGGTACTCGAAATCCTGCAGCGCGTAGACGTCGAGCCTGCCCTCGTTCACGGCCTCGATCGCCTGGACCATGCTGTTCGCGGCCGCGAGCGTGGTGATGTGGAAGATGCCGTGTCGGATGGCCGCCGCGCGGATGTGATAGCCGTCCGAGCGGGTCTCCTGGCCGAAGGGCGTGTTGATGACGAGCGAGATCTTCCCGTTCGATATCTCGTCGACGATGTTGGGGCGGCCCTCATGCTTCTTGAGCACGGTGCGGACCGCGATGCCGCCTGCACGCAGCGACTTAGCCGTACCTCGGGTCGAGACGATCTCGAACCCGAGCAGGGAGAGCGCCTTCGCGATGGGGAGGATGGCGCGCTTGTCTCGATCGGACACGGAGATGAACGCCGCGCCGCCGGTGGGAAGCGAGTAGTCGATCGCGAGGGCTGCCTTCGCGTAGGCCGCAGGGAAGTCCTCCGCGACGCCCATGACCTCGCCGGTCGACTTCATCTCAGGTCCGAGGACGGAGTCCGCTCCCGGGAAGCGGCCGAAGGGCATGACGGCCTCTTTGACGCAGAAGCGCGTGAGCTCGCGGTTCTGAGGCGGAAGGTTGAGGTCGGCGAGCTTGTCACCGGCCATGATGCGCGCGGCGAGCTTGGCGAGTGGGATGCCGATCGCCTTGGAGACGAACGGGACCGTGCGGCTCGCACGGGGGTTCACCTCGATGATGTAGATGGAGGAGTCCTTGACCGCGAACTGGATGTTTATGAGTCCGACGACCCCGAGCCTCAACGCCAGCTGACGCGTGTACTCGCGCAGCTGCTCGACGATGTGGTCTCCCAGAGAGAACGGCGGGATGCAGCAGGCGGAGTCGCCCGAGTGGATTCCGGCCTCCTCGATGTGCTCCATGACGCCGCCGACGTAGACTTCCTCGCCGTCACACAATGCGTCGACGTCGACCTCGATCGCACCTTCGAGGAACCGGTCGAGGAGGACGGGGTGGTCGGGCGAGATCTTGACCGCCTCGACCATGTACTTCTCGAGATACTGCTCGTTATAGGCGATGACCATGCCGCGTCCGCCGAGGACGTAGCTGG
Organism: uncultured Coriobacteriia bacterium; assembly: GCA_964566905.1. GTDB lineage: Bacteria > Actinomycetota > Coriobacteriia > Coriobacteriales > CAZMJV01 > CAZMJV01. The sequence continues at coordinate 6,353 of CAZMJV010000042.1, forward strand.
GGCGGACCAGCAGCGGAAAGCCGATGCGTCGCGCGACCATGAGAGCCTCGTCGAACGAGTTCGCGGTTCCTGCCTCGGGATACGCGATCTGGAGCTCGTCGAGGATGGCGGAGAAGCGCCTGCGGTCCTCCGCGAGGTCGATTGCCTCGGGCTTGGTGCCCATAATGGGGACACCCGAGCGCTCGAGCGCCTTCGCGAGCTTGAGCGGGGTCTGGCCGCCCAGTGTCACCACGACGCCTGCGGGCTTCTCCACGTCGACGATGTCCATGACGTCCTCGTAGGTGAGGGGCTCGAAGTAGAGGCGGTCCGAGGTGTCGTAGTCGGTCGAGACGGTCTCCGGGTTGCAGTTGACCATGATCGTCTCGTAGCCCTGCTCGGAGAGCGCGTAGGCGGCGTGCACGCAGCAGTAGTCGAACTCGATTCCCTGGCCGATGCGGTTGGGACCGGCTCCGAGGATCATGGCGCGGGGACGCTCTGCCTCGACGAACTCGCTCTCCTCCTCATAGGTCTTGTAGAAGTACGAGGTCGTCGACTCGAACTCGGCCGCACAGGTGTCGACGCTCTTGAAGGTCGGGAAGACGCAGAGAGCCTTTCTGACGGCGCGCACCGCCCCCTCCGAGGTCGAGGTGAGATATGCGATCTGGACGTCGGAGAGGCCATGCTGCTTCGCCGTACGCAGTTCTTCGGCGGTGAGAGTGTCGAGGGACTTGGAGGCGACGAGCTTCTCGACCGCCACGATCTCCTCGATACGGTCGAGGAACCAGGGGTCGATGTGCGTGAGCTCGCCGACGTCTTCTACGCTACGGCCGCGACGGAACGCCTCGGCGATGTAGAAGATGCGGTCCTCGGTCGGGACGGAGAGCTTGCGGTCGAAGCCTTGCTCGACGAAGGAATCCTTGCCGTCGGCGCCCAACCCTCCCCTTCCGTTCTCGAGCGAGCGCATCGCCTTGCCCAGAGCCTCCTGGAACGTCCGGCCGATGCTCATCACCTCGCCGACCGACTTCATGCGGGTCGTGAGGGTCTCGTCGGTGCCCTTGAACTTCTCGAACGCGAAGCGCGGAACCTTGACGACGCAGTAGTCGATCGAGGGCTCGAACGCTGCGGGGGTGGTCTTGGTGACGTCGTTCACGATCTCGTCGAGCGTGTAGCCCACAGAGAGCTTCGCGCTCACTTTGGCGATCGGGTAACCAGTCGCCTTCGATGCGAGCGCGGAGGAGCGGGAGACGCGCGGGTTCATCTCGATGACGATGAGGCGGCCGTCGACGGGGTTGACGGCGAACTGGACGTTTGAGCCGCCGGATTCGACGCCGATCTCCTCCATGATCGCGAGGGACGCGTCGCGCATGGTCTGGTACTCGCGGTCGGTGAGGGTCTGCGCGGGGGCCACGGTGATCGAGTCGCCGGTGTGGATTCCCATCGGATCGAAGTTCTCGATGGAACACACGATGACGCCGTTGCCGTTCTTGTCGCGCATCACCTCCATCTCGTACTCTTTCCAGCCGATGATGGACTCCTCGACGAGCACCTCGCCCGCAGGCGAGAGGTCGAGGCCCTGGGAGACGATCTCGCGCAGCTCGTCGAGGTTGTAGGCGATACCGCCGCCGGCGCCGCCCATGGTGAAGCTCGGGCGGATGATGAGCGGGAAGCCCATCGTCTCCGACAGCACCTCGGCGTCCTTGATCGAGTAGGCGTAGCCGGACTGGGCGCACTCGAGGCCGATGCGGTCCATCGCCTCGGCGAAGAGCTTGCGGTCCTCGCCGCGCTTGATCGACTCGAGCTTGACGCCGATGAGCTCGACGCCGTACTTCTCCAACACGCCGGAATCGGCCAGCGCCACCGCGCAGTTGAGGCCGGTCTGGCCGCCGAGGTTGGGCAGGAGCGCGTCGGGACGCTCGCGGGCGATGATCTTCTCGACGAACTCGGGGGTGATCGGCTCGACGTAGGTGCGGCTGGCGAGCCCCGGGTCGGTCATGATCGTCGCGGGGTTCGAGTTCACGAGGATGACCTCGAAACCGTCCTCCTTGAGGACCTTGCATGCCTGGGCGCCCGAGTAGTCGAACTCGCAGGCCTGACCGATGACGATCGGGCCGGAGCCGATAACGAGGATTTTGTTTATGTCGTTGCGACGTGGCACTGAGTGACTCCTGTCGGTTGTTGCGTGCAAATCATTGGTGCTCTAAGGGACGA
>CAZMJV010000042.1:8639-10894 GCA_964566905.1 uncultured Coriobacteriia bacterium
GAGAAGTTCCGTGCGACCTCGCGCGCCTGTTCGGCGTTGCGCAGCAGGTCGAATCGCACGAGCATCATGGGGATCTTGACGCGGGAGAGCAGCTCCGTGGCGACCGAACCCTGGAAGACCTTCGCCCATTCCGAGCGTCCGTGCGTGCCGATGACCATCCCGGTGAACTCGCCGCGGGCGGCGAGATGCGAGAGCTCGACTCCAGGGGTGCCGGTATCGACTCGATACTCGGTGCGGATGTTCGCGTGCTGGATCGGATCCACCATGGCGCGCATGCGGTCACGTGCGATGTCGAGCATGGACGCGACGACGGGGGACTCGAGACCCGAGGGGTCGACGACGTTCGCGAGCACCGCGTCGGTGGTGCCGTTGGGCGTCATCCCCGCGAGATAATCGCAGATCAGATCGCCCTCCTCGTGCACTGAAAGCGGGACCAAGACCTTCTGCATCATGCCCATGTGTTCGCCTCTTCCCTAGACAGCCATCGAACCGAGATACTCAACGTCCCCCCGCATGAGACCGAGGAACGAGTCGAAGAGGTATGCGGCATCGTTGGGACCGGCCGCAGCTTCGGGGTGGTACTGCACCGAGAACGCCGGCAGATCGAGGAAGCGGATGCCCTCGGCGGTGCCGTCGTTGAGGTTGACGTGGGTGAGCTGGATACGACCGTGGGACCTGCTCATCAACACGGGCGCCGTGTTGGCGTCCGCCCAGGCAAGCAGGTCGTCGAGCGGCAGATCGAGTCCGCCGCTGAACTCGGGCATGAACGCGCCCATCGAGGCGAATTCGATGCCGAACCCGTGGTTCTGGCTGGTGATCTCGACGCGGCCGGTGAGCAGGTTCTTGACCGGCTGGTTTCCTCCGCGGTGTCCGAATTTGAGCTTCTCGATGCTCGCTCCCGCGGCCAGCGCGAGAAGCTGGTGGCCGAGGCAGATGCCGAAGATCGGCTTCTTGCCGAGAAGCTCGCGCGCGGCCTCCTGGACGCCTGCCACCGCGCGGGGATCCCCCGGGCCGTTGGAGAAGAAGACGCCGTCGGGGTTCATCGCGAGGACCTCGGACGCAGGGGTGCACGCGGGCACGATGGTGACATCGCAGTCGGCGTGTACGAGCGCGTCGACGATCGCGCGCTTCATCCCGCAGTCGTATGCCACGACCTTGAAAGCGCCGACCCTTCCCGACGAGATCTCGCGGCTCTGCCGACAGGTGACCTCGTCAACGAGGTCCACACCGACGATGTCCGCGGCCGCGCGAGCCTTGGCGAGAAGCGAGTCTTCGTCGAGGTCGAGCGTGGAGATGACCGCCCTCATCGCGCCTGCCTCACGGATGTGCATGGTGAGACGGCGGGTGTCCACGCCCTCGATGCCCACGACGCCGAACGATCGGAGCATGGCGGGCAGGGAGCCCTTGGAGCGGAAGCTCGAGGGACGGCGGCACATGTCACGCACGACGACTCCGCGAAGCGCCATCCCGTCGGACTGCATGTCCTCGGCGTTGACACCGTAGTTGCCGATCTGCGGGTAGGTCATGGTGAGGATCTGACCTGCGTAGGACGGGTCGGTCATGACCTCCTGATAGCCCACCATAGACGTGTTGAAGCAGAGTTCACCGGTCGACTCGCCGGGTGCTCCGCAGGAATATCCACGGAACACCGTTCCGTCCTCGAGCACCAGAACTGCGGGATTTCTCTCAGTCACTCAGTCGACCACCTTTCCGTTCTCAAGCGCGGCGTAGCCTCCGATGAAGACGTCCACCGCCATTCCGACAAGTTTAGCGCCCACGAAGGCGGAGTTCATCGAACCGGACTCGAAATCGCCGACCTGGACCGTGAGTGGCGCCTCGGTGTCGAGGACGGTGATATCGGCCACGTAACCGGGCGCGATACTCACCGGATCGAGCCCGAGGATGCGTCGCGGTCCGTGCGCCATGAGGTCGACCATCCGGTCAAGACCTATGTACCCCTTGGCCACCAGCTTGGTGAGGACCAGGGGGACCGCGGTCTCCAGACCGGTCGTACCGAACGGCGCCAACTCGAACTCGAGCGCCTTCTCGTGAGCCGCATGGGGGGCGTGGTCCGTCGCAATCGCGTCGACCGTCCCGTCGGCTATCGCCGCATACAGGGCGCGGCGGTCCTCGATCGTACGCAGCGGCGGATTCATCTTGAGGGAGGTGTCATAGGTCCGGTCGATCGCGTCCTCGTCGAGGAACAGGTGGTGCGGAGTGACCTCACAGGTCACGGGCAGCCCCTTCGCCTTGGC
>CAZMJV010000043.1:0-10573 GCA_964566905.1 uncultured Coriobacteriia bacterium
GCCGCACTCGTCCTCTCGATGTCAGCCGGGGTATTCGGAGCGTCCTCATCGAAAGCCTTAGAAGCGGTGTCGGTTGCCGGGTTACGGGCACTCTGGGCCGTCGCCGTGTTCTGGATGGCGGACCGCATGCTCAAGCCCTCCTCCGAGCAGTCGCAGACCCTCAAAACCGACCTCGCGTTCTCGATGGTCTTCTTTGCGGCGGCACAAAACGCGCCGCTCGGATTCATCATGACCGTCGTATGGTCGCTGTGGATTCTCCTGAAACTCAAAGCAACGGGGTTCTCAAGAAAAGCGCGTGTCCGCTTTGTCATTGCGGCCCTCGGCGCGGCGATCCTCTCCGTGCTTGTGCGCTGGGCGGGCGAGTACGCGCTCCTCGGGCTGTTCCTGATCGGTGGGTGACGGATGACCGCCCCTACCCGCCGTACGCTGTCACGTTGGTTACCCTCGCTTGCTTGGGCTGCGCTCATCTTCGCAGGATCGTCGATTCCCGGAAACGACCTGCCGGCGACGGGACTGGCACCGGTGGCGCATTTCTTTGAATACGCGGTTCTCGGCGCCCTTGTCACCTTCGCTCTCGGAGTAGACCGCAAGCACCTCGCCGTGCTGTTGGCTGGAATCGCGCTCGCGACTCTCTACGGAGTAGCGGACGAATTCCACCAGTCGTTCGTGCCGGGACGCACGCCCGACCCGATGGACGTCCTTGTGGACCTCATTGGAGCCAGCGTCGGTTCCGTCATTGCGACGCGGACCCTCCGGCGAAGGACGGCGAGAACGTCGGGTCGATGACCCTGTCGGCTGTGAAATGACAAAAGGGCGACCCCGCGGGGCCGCCCTTTATTGTTTCTTACTCAAAAATGCTATGGCCTGCGAGCTCCAACGTAGTTGCTGAAGTTGCTCGAGACTCTCACGACGTCGCCGGTCGTGGGCGCGTGCACGTACTGGCCGTTGCCGATGTAGATGCCGACGTGGCTGACAGGGCTGTAGAAGAAGACCAGGTCTCCAGGCTGCAGATCGCTCCAGCCGACCGCCTGTCCGTACGTGCTCTGTGCTCGCGACGTACGCGGGAGCGAAACGCCCACGCGCTTGTAGACATACGAAGTGAATCCGGAGCAGTCGAATCCTACGGCGGGATTGGAGCTACCCCAGACGTAAGGCACTCCCAGATACTCCATCGCCACCGAAACGACCTCGCTGCGCGGACGGTTGGTCGGTGCGGGGATGTTCACCTTGTTGGAAGGCTTCCAGTTCTTCGAAGCGGCAGCGGCCTCTTCCCTGGCACGCGCGGCTGCAACCTCTGCGGCGATGTCGGCCTCGAGTCCGTTGAGGGTCGCCTGACGCTCAGCCATCTTGGCCTCGATAGCCTTCTGCTGACCGGCCATCTTGTCGACCTCGGCGGCAGCAGCTGCCTCCTGTACATCGAGATCGGCTTTTGCCGCGCGGTATTCCTCGCGGGCGACCTTGAGCTCGCCGACGAGTTGGGCGTCGCTGCGGTTCAGCTGATTGAGCGTGTCCCACAACGTCGCGAAGTCCTCGAAGGACTGGGCGCCGAGAAGGACTTCGAGAAATGAGAGCTGCCCGGTGCGGTACATGGAATTGGCGCGGACGCTCAGGTTCGCCTTCAGCTCACCGATGCGCTCCTCGCTCTGCTTCACCTGAGCGGCGGCCTCGTCGCGCTTGACGACGATCGCGTCGTGACGCTCACGCGAGCCGTTGTAGGCCTCGGCGGCGACTTCTATCTCATGACCCAGGGAATCGATTTCCTTCTTTACCGTCTCGGCCTGCTGCTGCTTGGTTGGAACCGCAACGGCGGGAGGTGCAAACGAGACGAAAAGCGCAACCGCCAGAGAGGCGGAAATGAGGTGCTTCATTGGAGCGTTCAGAATGCTCCCCTTTCGTTCGGCTGACTTTCGATGAAGAAGCATACCATCACGCCGCACGGAGGTCGAACGCCTACGCAAGCGCCACACAAAACGCGTCGAGCAGGCGTACCGCAGCGCGTTGCGCACCGCGGTCGTCCATCGATCGTGCTCCGGGGATCTCGATCACGATGTGCGAGGGGGTGGATCCCGATGACTCGACAGCGGTCACTATGCGTGCGACCAGGGTATCGAAATCGCTGAAGACCACGGTAGGCGTCGTCGAGCGGTCGGCATCCGAGACGAGCGAAACCACCACGCGCGTACTCTCCGGGCGAGCCTTCCCCTGCACATCGAGTGAGACTGTCGCGTCGGTCGACGTCGCGAGCGCGAGGTTGAGGACCCTCTCGGCGATGTTGTGAACGGTCGGTTCTTCGGCCACGAGCATCAGGTTCAGACGCTTGAGTGCCTCCTCGGCACGCGCGTACCCGGCATGGGCTCCCGAATGAGCGATGGCGTCTTTGCCTTCCCATACATGCTTGAGACGACCGATCGCCTCATAGGTCGCCGCGCCCACGATGCCGTCGGCCGGAATGCCTGCGTTGAACTGGAACTCGCGAACCGCACCTTCGCAAAACGCGCCGAAAATCCCATCGATGGCTCCGCAGGAGAATCCTAGGACGGTGAGTGCGCGTTGCAGCTCGAGCACGTCGCTCCCGTGAAAAAACGGCATTCTCAGATAGAGGACCCGATCGCCGAGGACGAACGAGGCATCGACCAACGCGGACCAGGTTTCCTCATCGACGATTCCCGAATCACCGAGGTCGCGGGTGCGTCGAAACGCCCTCACCGCTTCGACCGTGTGATCGAGGAACACGCCGTCGATGCCGGTGGGCCCGAGGACGTATCCAAGTGAGAGAAGCTTCTTCTGGATATCTTCTACCGCAGGACCGCGATCTCCGGCGCGGATGGGTTTCATGTTGGGAATGCCTCCGGTCATGCTCGTGGTCGAAACGCCTTTACATAATCGCACGTCGACCTATTCGTTGGAAGAGAGCCGACGCGCGCGGACCGCTGTGCCGCACCTAAGTGATACCCTTATTTTGGAGTACGGACACTACGCGAGGAGGAACCGTGAGGGCAAGGAATCCGTTCGTCCGCTTTCTGCTGTTCATTCTCGCGGCCGTGTTGTTCGCCGGCGCGTCCTTTTGCGTTGCCCTCGTCGCCGAGGACTACGCCTCGACTCCCAACCACAGCTCGAAAACCATGCTCGGCGACCGCTTGATCAGACGTGCCGAAGACTTGGCGGGTCGGATCGAACTTCCCTGACCGACGGGCACGTCTCCCCTGTTCAGAAATCCTCGATCTCGGCGGACATCGCGATCGGAATCGAACTTTCCGAGAGGATCTCGCGTGCGCGGGAGTCGTCTGCAGGGGCCACACGCATCGCTATGCCGCAGTCAGCGCCTCCGATCGAGACGGGCCGCGGTATAGCAGTCACCGCGACCCCAGCGGCTTTGAGCGCGCTCTCAGCAGACATCGCATCATGGGTGGATGGGAATCCAAAGACAACGTAGCGTTGAGGGCGCCGGATCATCTCGCCTCAGCGACCAATGTCGAAACCGCTTCGAGCGTCACGTCGATGTGCTCCTCCGTGTTGAACGGACCGACCCCGAACCTGACCGCGCCCGTCTGCTCGGTGCCGAGCGCGCGGTGCGCAGCAGGCGCGCAGTGCAGTCCTGCTCGAGACGCGATCCCCCACCTGCGGTCCAGCTCGTAGGCCATCTGGTCACTGGAAACGGTCGAGGACACGATCGATACGATCGGCACCCGCGGGGCACCCGGAACGGGCCCGAGGACGCTGATCGTCGGGATCGACGCCAGACCTTCGTGGAGGCGTCGGGCAAGCGACTGCTCATGCGCCCGGAATTCGTCACCCTTCTCGGAGAGGACCCCGATGGCGGCGCCGAGTCCGAGGATCAGCGGGAACGCCTGGGTGCCCGCCTCGTACGAGTCCGGACGCAGGTAGGGCTGCTCGGTCTCGTCGGGGCCGCCCGACCCCGTGCCACCGAATACCAGGGGCTCGACGTCGAATCCAGGCTTGAGATACAGCACCCCGATGCCCTGCGGCCCGAGCAGCCCCTTGTGGCCCGAGCAGCACCACGCGTCGACGCCGAGCTTCTCGACATCGACCGGGATGTGTCCTCCCGCCTGAGCGCCGTCGACGATGACGCGAGCGCCCGCGCCACGTGCGATGTCCGCAAGATCGGCAATAGGCTGGATCGCGCCGGAGAGATTGGAGGCGTGCTGGCAGACGATCGCGGTAGCCGGTCGTTCGCGGAGGAGAGACTCGACCGCCTCGACGTCGACGATGCCCCAATCGTCGACAGGGGCTACGTCGACGATGACGCCGCCTTGTGCGAGATGGTGCAGCGGCCGCGTGACTGAGTTGTGCTCGGTCGAGCAGACGATCACCCGGTCTCCCGGTCGCAGGAATCCCCTGAGAACGAGGTTGGAGGCCTGGGTGGAGCCGGGCTGGAAGAGCAGGTTGCGAGGATCCGACACACCGAGGTAGGTGGCGATTCGTCGGCGTTCCTCGAATATCGCGCGCGAAGTGGCCAGGGCCATCGTGTGCGCACCGCGACCGGGGTTGCCTCCGAAATCGAGTGCGCGCAGCATCGCAGCGCCCACCGCGTCGGGCTTGGGCCATGAGGTCGCGCCGTTATCGAGATAGATGATGGGTCGTTCGGGGATCAAAGGTCACCTTCACTTATACGATGTGGAGAGCGACCTTATCGTATCAACTCCCGAGCGACTCGTGGAGATGATCGTTAAACGCGAGCGCCGCGCGGGTGGGCGTCCCCTTCGGAAGCACCGAATAGAACGGCCGGCGAATCTTCTCCGTGAGTTCGACCTTGACGACGGTTCCCAGCCTCAGCGACTTCTCCGCGACGTATCGGGAGAGCATCGCCACTCCCAACCCGCCCTCGACCGCGCCGATCACCGCCTCTCCGCTGCCGAGTTCGACCACGACTGCCAGCGATTCCGGATTGAGCCCGTGCTCGCGAAACACTGCCTCGGTCACGGAGCGCGTCCCCGAACCCTGCTCGCGCATGATCCACGGCCTGTCGATGAGCGCACCTATATCGACGGGCTGCGACTTCGAGAGCGGGCTTCCCGGATATGCGATCACGATCAGCTCGTCTTCTCCGGTCTGCGTGAATTCGACGCGCGCATCGCTTTTCGCCCCGGTCATCCCGAAGTCGGCCTCGCCGTTCTCGACAGAGGCTGCAACCTCCGCGCTGTCGCCGACTGTGAGCGCGATCTCGACATCCGGATATTTTGCGAGAAACGTTCCGAGCAGGGCAGGAATCACATAGTCGCCGGGAGTCGTCGAAGCAGCGATCGAGAGGTGCCCGGACACGGTCCCGGAGAGCGCCGATATGCTCGAACGCACACCCTCGAGCTCGACGAATATCCGGCGAGCGCGAACGAGCAATTCCTTGCCTGCCTCGGTGAGGTCGATCTTGCGGTACCTGCGGTCGAGAAGGACGGCGTTGAGGTCCTCCTCAAGGGCACGGATCTGCATGGTGACCGCAGGCTGGGAGATTCCCAACACGCGCGCCGCCGCGGAGAACGATCCCTCGTCTACTACGGCAAGGAACGCCTTGAGTTGGGCGATATTCAACGGAGACCTCTCCCTCGATTGTTATATAGGGAGATTATAAAACAAAATGTTCCATATAAAAATATGATAAATGTTAGCTCATTCGTTCGACGAAGAAGTCGCCCATCGACTCGAGGAGATCGCGCGCCTTGCTCTTGGGCAGAACGCCCTCGAATTCGCGCTTCGCGTCCCTCACGAGGGTGAGCGCGTAATTCCGCGCGAAGTCGATCGCCCCGGCCTCAGTCGCGATGGCGACCGCCTCGTCGAGGAGGGCCGTCTCCGTGGTGTTGGACGCGAGGATCTCGCGGAACCGTTCGCTGAGAGCAGAGTTGGAGAGCGTGTACACGGCGACCAGGGTTCGCTTGCCCTCGGTGATGTCGGAGCGGAAGTCCTTCTTGGTCGACTCCTTGGTACCGACGAGGTTGAGAATGTCGTCCTGTATCTGGAACGCAAGCCCCGTCGCGCAACCGAACGCCCGCATCGCCTCGACCTGCTCCTCGGTGCCGCCGCCGATAATCGCGCCCACTGCAAGCGGGACCGCACCGGAGTAGAAGGCCGTCTTGTGCGTGGCCATGAGGAGGTAATCGTCGACGGTGAGGTCGAATCTGCCGTCTCGCGCCCAGCCGATGTCGAGCGCCTGACCTTCGATCGTGCGGGTGGTCATGTCGATGAGTTCTCTGAGGACGCGCAACTTCATCGCGTCGTTCAGCCTCTCATCATTCACGACGGTGCCCGTGACGAGGGAGAGCGCGAGGTCGCCGGCGTTGATGGCGAGGCCGACTCCTTCTTTGATGTGCATGCAGGGCTCGCCCCTGCGGGTCTCCGAAGCGTCCGCGATGTCGTCGTGGATGAGGGCCGCGGTGTGGAAGTGCTCGATCGCCGCCGCTGCTGGCATCGCCTTCTCGGGGTCGCCCCCGACGGCTTCGCAGGCCAGCTGGCAAATAAGCGGACGATGCCGTTTCCCGGCGTTCGCCGTATAGGCCGAAAGCATGCCGTAGAGGTACCGCGTCATGTCCGGATGGACGCCGTCCGTGAAGAACGATTCGAGATAGTTGTCCATCCGTTTTGAGTTGCGTAGAAGATGCAGTTCGAAGATCCCCATGACCCCTCTTAGAATCAGCTCGGATTCGGGCGCGGCCCGATGCGCACACCATGGTACCAGAGCGGGCTTGCGCAGCGAGCAATCGTGCTTCGAGCGGTCGAGCGACGAGAGACAGAAACATCGCTCCTCCCGCAAAGGGGTAAACTTCACACAAGGCAGCTCTACCGACAGCAAGGAGGAGACATGAACGAAGAGAATCCTGTCCCCAACGGCCAAGAGGGCGCCCCCACACCGCCCCCTGCACCAACTCCGCCGCCTGCACCCGCAGCCGCGCCCGAGCCGTCGCCGGTCGACAACGTCGTCTCGTCGGTGACAGACGCCTTCTCTCCCGACAAACCCAAGGACCGCACCGTCGCGGGGATTTTGGCGATCCTCCTGGGCGGCCTAGGAATCCACAAGTTCTATCTGGGCCAGACGACCCCGGGACTCATCATGCTGGTTGCGAGCGTCGGCCTCTCGGCGATCAGTTTCGGCCTGCTCTCGTGGGTCGTCCCGACGATGGGAATCGTCGAAGGAATCCTCTACCTCACCAAGAGCGATGCTGAGTTCCAGCAGATGTACGTTGTCGAGAAGAAGGCCTGGTTCTAGCCGGCCGACCACGAGAATGAACGATGGCGGTTCACTCCGAGCGGAAACCTTTTTCGAGGTACACGCCGCTCGAGGTGAACCGCCTTTTGTATGTCAACAAGACGGCGAGGACGCTGCCCATCGCGGCTGCTGCCGAGACCATGAGCATCACGACGATCTGGTAGCCCGTCGCCACCACCGGGTCGGCGCCCGCGATTATCTGGCCGCTCATCATTCCGGGAAGGGACACGATGCCGACCGCCGACATCGAGTTGATGGTTGGCATGATGCCAGCGCGGAGCGCATCGCGGATCCGTCGATGCGATGCCTCCCACGGGGTGGCACCGAGGGCGACGAGCGTACGGACCTCGTCGACGTGTGCGTCGAGATCTGAGAACGTCCGCTCCAGAGCCAAGGCGATTCCGTTCATCGAGTTGCCGAGGACCATGCCTGCGAGAGGGATCACGTAGCGCGGAAGGTACCAGGGGTCGACCTGCACAATGACCGCGGTCACGGTGAACGTGACGACGAGCGTCGTCAGGAGCATCGAGAGGAACGCGCTCAACTGTGTTCGACGAGAGCGGTCGGGGATTCGTCGTCCGATGATGCGCGTCGCGAAGAACGTCATGACGAGGAGCATTCCGATAACGAGCAGCCAGTTGTCGGCCGAGAAGAGATACGACAGCAGATAACCGACGGCGAACAGCTGGACGTACGTGCGCAGCGTGCCGATCGCAAGGTCCTTCTCGAGACCGAGGGCGAGACGCACGGAGACGCCGCCGACGAACAGCACGAACACGGTCGCAAGAAGCAGCTGCGGCCACGCGATGACGATGGCGCCGTTCATCGGGCGACCTCCTCGGAGAGCGCGCCTGCCGAAAGGCGCAGCCTCCGGTTGGCTATCCCATCGGTCTCGCGATGACGGACGCGCACCACCGCGCGGTCGCCCTCTGCAACGAATAGCTTGGTAAGGTGAGTGACCGCGGCTGCCGATACGGAGTCCAGAGCAGCGTCCGCCTCATCCAGAAGCAGCACGCGCGGCTTTGCTACAAACGAGCGGACGAACGCGACGCGGGCCTGTTGGCCGACGGAAAGTCGCTCGACCTCGCGATCGAGCCCTATGTCGGCAAGGCCGACCGCGTCGAGAAGCTCCCGTAACGAGGACGTGTCCGGTCTTTCGCGATCGGCGTAGACCCCGAGCGTCCAGGGGAGGAGGAGGGCGCTTTCGACGGTCGGCGCCACGAGCTGGGGCTTCTGGGGGAGCAGGGTCACGAGCGAGCGCCAGTGTGTGGCTCCGTAACTCGTGCAAGGCCTCCCGAGAAGACTCAAATCGCCGGTAGTGAACGGATCCATCCATGCGAGCGCGCGAAGCAGCGTCGACTTCCCCGAGCCGCTCGCACCCACGATGTCGACGATCTCGCCGGGGGCGACTGACAACCCGACGTGGTCGAGTACGCGCAGCACGTTGCCGTCGACTTTCAGATCTGCGACCAGGGCATGCGCCTCAAGCACCGCGTTGTCTCCGATCGTCGGTAATAGTCCTCGAAGATGACAGTATACGGGTCTGAACGACTCCGCCGCCAAACGTGCACCGAGCGGGGTATCCACGAGGATATAGTGAGAGGACCGAGTAGGAACGGAGGGGCAGATGCGCCCACGCCGCACGATCGTCTGGTTCACGAACGATTTGCGACTCCATGACAACCCCGCCCTCACGGCTGCGCTGCAAACCGCCGACGAGGTGATTCCGGTCTACATCGTGCCGAACCAAGGGGGCGAACCCTGGAGCCCCGGAGCGGCATCGCTCTCCTGGCTCGCCCGATCTATCGCCTCGCTCGACTCCGACTTGCGGGACAGGGGATCGCGACTGGTCCTGCGATCGGGACCCGTGGCCGAGACGTTGCGCTTGCTCCTTGATGAGACCGGCGCGCACGAGCTGCACTTCTCCCGCAGGTACGAACCCGGCATGACACTCCGCGAAGAGGAGCTCTCAGAGGAACTGTGCTCGCGCGGTATCGTCGTGCATCGGCACGAGTCCGCGCTACTGCAGCCGATCGATTCCCTCTCGAAGCACGACGGATCCCCCTATCGGGTCTTCACGCCGTTCTTCAGAGCCGCGGAGGGTGCGTTGCAACCCACTCCCCCGCTGCCCTGTCCCGAGGTGATCCCGGGCCCGTCGACATGGCCGGAATCCCTGCCGATCGCCGCGATCCTCGGGCTTGCGGCGGACTCGAAACCGGCCCTTCTCGAACACTGGACCCCGGGAGAGACCGGGGCGCGGGTGCGGTTGGCCAAATTCCTCGCTCACGCGCTCGACGATTACATGGCCGGACGAGACCGTCCCGACCTCGACGGCACCTCGCGAATCTCCCCTCACCTCGCCTTCGGCGAGATCAGTGCGCGAGAGGTGCTGCACGCAGCATGGGAAGCCGGAGCCGACCGCCAGCAACCGAACAGCTCCGATGGAGTTTCCGGGTTCGTTCGTGAGCTGTACTGGCGGGAGTTCGCATATCGCCTCCTGCACCGTTTCCCGTATTCCACCGAGAAGCCCCTGCGCCCGGAGTTCGAGATGTTCCCTTGGGAGATCGACGATGAGGGCTGGGACGCGTGGCGCCGCGGCCAGACAGGGTATCCGCTGGTAGATGCAGGAATGCGGCAACTCGCAGCTACCGGATGGATGCACGGTCGAGTTCGGATGGTCGTCGCGTCGTTTCTCACGAAGGACCTGCTCATACCGTGGCTTGAAGGCGCTCGATGGTTCTGGGAGAACCTCGTCGATGCGGATCTCGCGAATAACACGCTCGGATGGCAGTGGGTTGCGGGATCCGGCGCTGACGCGTCTCCCTACTTCCGCGTCTTCAATCCGGTCGCGCAAGGCGAGCGCTTCGACCCGGACGGGGCATACGTGCGTCGATGGGTGCCCGAACTCGAGGGTTTGAGCGCGAAGTGGATACACAGTCCGTGGGAGGCTCCCGCGGAGGTTCTACGAGAGGCGGGCGTCGAACTCGGGGCGACGTATCCATTCCCGATCGTCGAGCACTCGGAGGCGCGGCAGCGGGCCTTGTCGGCTTATCAGTCGATCAAACGGGGCTGAGGGTCGCGCCGTCGGAAGAGGATACAAAGAGGAGCCCGCTCGAGCGGGCTCCTCTTGTTCGTTGTATCTGGCGGAGGTGCGTGCGAATCGAACACACCCGGGACGCTCTTCACGCCCCACGACGGTTTTGAAGACCGCGGGACCCACCAGGACCCATCCACCTCCAGACGTGCTCTGAGATTGTCGCGACCCCGCCTTGCGATGTCAAGGCGAGCCGGGCGGACGAGTGCCGTCGCGGCTGCTCAGACCTGCGGTCTCTGCGGTTTGAGCACACGCACATCGCCCTC
>CAZMJV010000044.1:0-6722 GCA_964566905.1 uncultured Coriobacteriia bacterium
GGGAGAAGTCCGACCATCTTCGCTGAGAAACGCGCTTGAGACGTCTGCACCCTGAGGGCACGTCGGAGGCTGGCCGCCCCTCGAAGACTCGCTGCTGCCCGCTGAAGCAAATCGCAGAGATTGCCTCCTGTTCGATACTGGAGCTCAAGCGCGACGACGAGTGAGTCGAGTTCGCGCAGCGGAACTCGCGCCCTCAAACGCTCCATCGCCTCAGTGAGCGCCATTCCCGCACCGACATCGTCGATTACCAGGCGCCATTCCCGGGCCAAAGGTTCCGGAGTCTCTTGTGCGGCGTATTCGATTGCCTGAAGAAGCGAGAGGCCCGACGACAGGGACGAGGCGAGAAGTCCGAAGGCGGCGGGCAGAAGTTCGCGCATTCTCTCGATGCGGTCCGCCGCTTTGCGCCGGATCCACGACCACGTGGCCACTCCGACCACCAGCACGGAAACGCACGTCCCCAGCAGCGAGCCGGAAACGACCAGCGAAACGACTCCGAGCCCGGCCATCACGGCGGCACTTCGCCGAAAAATCTCGCGCACGGAAAGTCCCGTCTCAGCAGCTTCGACCCACGCGAAGACGCGTCTGGCGACTCGGCTGGAGCATGCCGGCCCACCTGGCGCTTGTTCATGGGTGACAACGACTCCGCCAGTCGATGCGTTCTGCGTCGATGATGCGCGACGTCGCAGCGCTCGGCGCATTCTCGCCTGTCCCAGCTTCGCAAGTACCTCCGATGCTGCGAACCCCCCTGCGAGAGCCGAGGAAACTACTCCGATAATCACAATCACACGTTGCCAATCCATGCATCGACATCCTCTCTGCTCACGAGTCCGGAAACGACGAGTTCATCAATCCAGGACGGGGGCTGATGAAAGCAATACTCGCCCGACACCCGCCCCCGGTCATCGACGCCCGTCTGCTCGAACGAGAACAGTTCCACGTTCTGATCGCAGGAGGGACCAAGGCGCGATTCGACGATCGATGTGACCCTGCGGGTTCCGTCG
The DNA here is from genome assembly GCA_964566905.1 of uncultured Coriobacteriia bacterium. Taxonomy (GTDB): domain Bacteria; phylum Actinomycetota; class Coriobacteriia; order Coriobacteriales; family CAZMJV01; genus CAZMJV01. Next base: position 1,002 of record CAZMJV010000044.1, read on the forward strand.
ATAAACCGATCCTGATGAACGATGAGCTGCACGGCCGACCGAACCTGTTGCCTTATGGTCTCGACCGGCAGGTCGGCGACATAGCGGACCATGGTCACCAACCTCGACAGGGCGTCGTCTGGAGAGTTCGCGTGCAACGTGGTGAGAGAGCCGTCGTGTCCGGTGTTCATCGCCTGAAGCATGTCGAGCGCCTCGCCGCCACGGCACTCTCCGACTACGATTCGATCCGGACGCATGCGCAAGGCATTGACCACCAGGTCTCGAATCGTAATCTCACCGCAACCCTCCAAGTTCGCAGGTCGTGCCTCGAGCGAGACCACGTGAGGATGGGTCTGGAACCGCAACTCGGCGGAGTCCTCGATGGTGATGACCCTCTCGTTATGCGGGATCTCGATGGACAGCGCGTTGAGCAGCGTCGTCTTTCCTGAACCAGTCCCTCCACTCACCGCGATGTTCTTTCTCGCGATGACCGCCCACCTCAGGAAAACGGCCATCTGCTGCGAGAGCGACCCCATCTCCGAGAGCTCTGCGATGGTATGGATCGATGAGCGGAACTTGCGGATTGTGAGCGTCGGGCCGTTGAGTGCGAGCGGCGGTATGACCGCATTGACCCGATGACCTTGTGGGAGTCTCGCATTCACCAAGGGGGTGCGCTCGTCGATTCTGCGGCCGAGCGGAGCGATGATGCGCTCGATGACCAGACGCACCTGCTCGTCGTCATCAAAGACCGTTTCCGATGAGAACAGCAGACCGTCTCGCTCGAAAAACACCGAGTCCGGGCCGTTCACCATGATTTCCGTGATCGAAGGATCGAGGAGGAGCGGTTCGATAGGGCCAAATCCCAAGATGTCGTCGAGGAGCGCGCGATGGACACGCTCCTTTTCGTCCGCTCCGATCGGGAACTCCGATTCGTCCGAAAGAATCACGCCGAGTATCGTCGAAAGCTCTTTGCGTGCCAGAACCGGGTTCGCCGAGACAAGATGCGCGATCCGCTGAGGCGTGATGCGCTCGTACATACGGTCGCGCGCCTTGCGCTTGGCGCTGTCTCCTGCGACTTGGCTGCGGGCGGGAGCAACGGATTGGATGCGTTCGATCAGGGACACCACTCACCACCTGCGCTTTCGACGCGAACCGAAGGGGCGCTTCAGTGATGATGTGTACGACATACCGAGCGCAGGGAGTATGCGCTCGAGAAGCTCGGCAACGCTGGCTGCCGCAGGATTCGACGAGTCGAGCAAACCCTCGGGGTGTCCGATGCCCATCAGGGCAGAGACTTCGGAGCCTCCGTCCGGGACCGCAATAACCTCTGGAATACGTAGATTTGCGGCTGCATCCATCGGACTCGCCTCACCGTCGTCGGTGACCCGGCTCATCACGTGCATGAGCTTGGCATCCGGAATTCCCAGCTTGCTGCACAACTCCCTCGCCTGCGAGTTCGCCCTCACAGATGCGGCCCGCGGTCCAAGGACCATAAGGCAGAGGTCGGCCGCCTCCAGAACTTCGGCATGAAGCAGAGTCCAGAAGGCGCCCGTGTCGATCACAACGAGTTGAAACGCCCGACGGAGGGAGTGGAGCACCCCGCCGATGCGCGGGGCCACAAGCTCTGCATGCTCGGGCTTTCCCGACGGCACGAATATGCTGAGGTTCTTCTCCAAGCGCTCTCCGAGCCGATTCACCTCAGCCTTCGGTTCGGTCAAATCCTCCGAAATCTGTAGGAGCGTCCGCTCCGGCATGCGGTCGAAGGTGAACGCCACGTCCCCGAACTGAAGATCGAGATCGAGGACTGCGGTCTCGATTCCGGCACGTGCGGCCAGCATTGCCGAGAGACAGGCGATCGTCGTCTTTCCGACACCGCCTCGCGCACTGGCCAACACAATCACCTTACCGAGCGCGACAGGGGCGCGCCCCGCCTCATCAGGTCTCGCAGCCACCGGAGGCAGTTGTATCCCCCGCCTTCCCGTAGAGGAAGTGACATAGGCATCCAGCGAAGAGGCCGTCTGGATATCAAATTCGTCCGGAATCTTTCGCGTGTCGAAGTCTCCGACCAATACGACTTCAAGACTTGGGTGGGACTCCGCTGCAGAACCGGCAAAATTGAGCGGCGTGACGTCAAGCACTCCTGAACCAATGACCAACGTCCGCGCCCCGGATTCCATCAACGTCGGGAGAGAGCGCGCACACTCCTGCGCAGATGTGAATGAGGCCAGCGGCGATGCATCGGGAAAGTGGCGTCCGACCCCTGAGACGAACTCGGCGCCCCCGCACACCACCGCCGACGAGATGTCGTTCATGGCTCATCGCCCGATCGACGGCAGTGCGAAATGCAACGTCCCGACCTCGGAGGCCGCGATGACCTGTTGTGCCGAATCTGCGGGAACTGCCAGAGTCACCCACGAGATCGGCGGCTTCGAGGATCCAATGCGCCCCGTCTTCTCAACTACCGAGGTTTCGAGCACCGAGACATCGCTTTCAAGCAGGCTCGCGGCTCCGTCGACGACTGCGTAGACATCGACAATACTTCCTGCTTCGACCGCCCCGCCTACGGCACGAACATCTTCGGATGGGACGCTCACCGCCGTGAATCCGCGGGGAACATGCAGCATCGATGCTGATTGCCCCACTCGGGAGCCCGTGATCGGCTCACCCGCGAGAATCATCGCCGTCGCCACCTTGTTTTCGAGCACGTCCGGATCTATTGAGACGTCCTTTGGGAGAAGCGCGGTGGGCCAATCGGCCCGCTCGAACACCTCCTCCGAGATGGTCGTGCCCGCCGGTATATCCTGTCGCGCCACGAGTACTGCCACGATATTCTCTCCGTAGCTCGCGACAGCATCCCCGCGAGCGGCGGAGAGCTCTCGCTCGATCGCCGTCGCATAAGCGAATATCGCCGCGGCGGCGACGAGCGCAGCGGCGAGAGAGATGAAGGTGCGGGTGGATGATTTCATCGGGTCCTCCGTTGGGTTGGAGGACAACAGTGGTCCGCCGCGATTCCCGAAAACTGAACCGAGATTAACCGCGACGCAAACGCGGAACCCCGAAGGGTCCCGCGCGCGTACTTATATATATCGAATATGAAGAAGAACGTCCTCTAGTCGTCCCTGCCCTCGGCGTCCGCGACTGCCACGATCGCGGGTGCTTCGAGCACCTCCTCGTAGTCGGCGACGGGAGCGTTCTCGAGAGTCCGAGCGGCATGGCTGCCGATCTTCACGCCTATCTTCCTACCCACCAGCAGGCCGATCACGAAGAACACCGCGCCGGAGATGAGCGCCACGCCGGCCGCCATCAGCCAGGGGCTGGTCATGCCACCGGGCGCGCCACCACGCCCGCCTTGGGGCATCGTCGAGGGATCGAATCCCTCGGGAGGGGTCACCCCATCGGGTGCGCCCGTCCCGCGTCCCGTCGCAGTTCCGTTCGCGACCGTCGTTCCTGCTGTGGTGTCTGTCGCCAGCGCCATCGAGGGCGCGATGACTGCCGCGGCGATGATCGCGATCACCGCCGCGACGAGCAATTTCGAACTCATCGAACGTCTCTTACCGGCTCTCATGTCTCATCCTCTCGTCTGGGGCGCACCCCCTCGGCTGTCCAGGCTCAGTGAGGGTCTTGGCCCGAGATTCCATTGGCGGGCCGGAGCTGCGACGCGACGCATTCCCGACCCGCAGACAACTCTACGCATCGGGCAACGCCGGGTCGTCACCCCCTTGGACGATTTACCTGTGTCCGCGCGTACTCCAAGAGGGGTATCAAACAGCTGAAGGTTGCCCCGGTGTGTCCCGAGGTTTACGGTACGGCTACAAATAATCGCCTCTACCTCTCGCAATGCTGTCACTGACGTCATAGAATGGCGTCTTGGTCATTCAGCAGTTGAGAAAAGGATGGGTCTGAAACAATGCCGAACTCCGGTGTGTGGAAGAGACGTTTGCTCGGCCGGCCGTTGAGCAATGAAGAATCGATTCACCAGCGCCTCACCAACCCCGTCGCACTCGCCGTGTTCGCGAGCGACGCACTGTCGTCGGTCGCGTATGCAGGACAGGAGATCATCCTCATCCTCGCGCTCGCAGGAACCGCGGCTCTCCGGCTCGCATGGCCCATCTCCCTCGGGATCTCGGCGCTCCTGGTCATCGTGGTCATGTCGTACCGACAGACGATCAAGTCCTACCCGCACGGTGGCGGCTCGTACATCGTGTCGAAGGAGAACCTCGGGACGATACCCGGCCTCATCGCCGGCGGTTCCCTGCTCGTCGACTACGTCCTCACCGTCGCTGTTTCCATCTCGGCAGGCACGGCGGCGATAACATCCGCGTTCCCCTGGCTTTATCAGTATCGCGTCGAGGTCGCCCTCGCGTTCGTGGTCCTTCTGGCATTCGCCAACCTGCGCGGCACCAAGGAGTCCGGAGCGCTGTTCACCGCGCCCACCTACGCCTTCGTGCTCCTTCTCGGCACGACTATCGCCGTGGGCATGTTCCGCTACTTCACGATCGGCCCCGAGGCGATCAGGGTCCCCGCGCCCGACGAGGTCCGCGCGATCACGAGCAACATCACACTGTTCCTCATCGCGCGTGCGTTCTCATCGGGCTGTACCGCGATGACGGGCGTCGAGGCCATCGCCAACGGTGTTCAGGCATTCAAACTTCCGGAGTGGAAGAACGCACGCAGGACCCTGACCTTCATGGCCGGCATCCTGGTCGTACTGTTCCTCGGGCTCTCCTGGCTCGCCGTCCATGCGGGCGTGCACCCCAGCGAGACCGAGACCGTCATCAGCCAGATATCGCGTCAGCTCTACGGAAACGGCTTCATGTACTACGCGCTGTCGTTCTCGACGATGGGCATCCTGGTTCTCGCAGCGAACACCGCATATGCGGACTTCCCCCGCCTCGCCTCGTTCATCGCGGCCGACAACTTCCTCCCCCGCCGATTCAAGGAGCTGGGACACCGTCTGGTGTTCAGCAACGGCGTCGTGGTTCTCTCGCTCGCCGCCATGGTGCTCATCCTGGCGTTCCGCGCCGAGACGAGCGCACTCATCCCGCTCTATGCGATCGGCGTCTTCACGTCGTTCACTCTCTCGCAGAGCGGAATGGTCGTCCACCACCTCAGGGAGCGCGAGGAGCGGTGGTTCTCTGCGACCATCATCAACGTCGTGGGTGCGGTCGCGACGGGACTCGTGAGCATCGTCATCGCCGTCACCAAGTTCACCAGTGGTGCATGGATGGTTCTCATCATCATCCCGATGATCATCTTCATGTTCCTCTTCATCAGGCATCACTACCGCAAGGCCGAGGAAGCCGCTGAGATTCCGGCCGAGGACGTGCAGGAGGAGTTCGCTTGCCTCGTGAGCAAGCGCCAGAACCATGTCGTCGTCCTCGCTAAGGACTTCGACAAGCGACTGCTCGTCGTTCTGCGCTACGCCAAGACCAACATCGCCGGCGACCTCAGGGCGCTCCACATCTCGGTCGACAGCGCCAGCAGCGAGTTCAAGCGGCGCTGGGAGGAGTACGGCATCGACGTCCCGCTCGACGTCGTGGACTCCCCGTACCGTCAGGTGATCGATCCGCTCCTCGACTACATTCGAGACATCCGCAAGAACGGCGACACCGTCACGGTTGTCCTCGGCGAGTTCTCGCCGGACGACTCGGTCGACGCGGTGCTGCACGACCAGATGTCGACCTACATCAAGTGGGCGTTGTTCAAGGAGCCCAAGACGATCGTCATCAGCGTGCCGTTCGT
>CAZMJV010000044.1:6822-8255 GCA_964566905.1 uncultured Coriobacteriia bacterium
GAAGTCAGCGCGAGAACTTATCGGAAGATGATCTTGCGGTAGATGACGAAGTTCCAGGCGACCACCAGCCCCATGGTGATGAACTTCGCGACGAGGGATCCGATCCCCCAGCCGATGAACAGCGTGATCAACAGGCTCGTCGCGATGTTGTTGCAGACGAAGAGGATGGCGTACATCCAGAGGCTGCGGACGGTCTGCTTCGCGGTCGTGGCGCCGCCGCCGAAGGTCCAGAACCGCGTGGCGGTGAAGTTCACAACGACGGCGATTCCCATGGCGATGAAGTTGGAGACCGGGACTGGGAGCCCGAAGACCTTGTCACAGAGGGCGAAGAGGCCGAACTCGATCGCGGCGGTTGAGAAACCGACAGTCAGGTAGCGCGCCATTTGGCGTCTGACCGCGGGATCGCGCACCGCAGCGCCGAGCTTGGCGACGATGGAAGACTCCATGCGCTACGCCTCGCCGAAGAAGCGCTCATGCCAGACCAGGAACATGTAGACGGTCCAGATCTTGCGCGAGTTGTCCTCATGCTCCTCGAAGTGCTCGTCGAGCAGGTCGCGCAGCTCCGAGGTGACGAAATACTTCTCCGCGGTGGGGGAAGCGAAGGCCGCCGCCACGATGTCGCGGTACTTCTCCTCGCGAAGCCACACGCGGATGGGCACGGGGAAGCCGAGCTTCTTCTTGTCGGCGACTTCCTTGGGAAGCGAGCGAAGCGCAGCCATGCGCATCGCGTACTTGGTGTTCTCCCTGTTCACACGAAGGTGCACCGGGATGGTCATCGCGACGCGGCAGACCTCTTTGTCGAGGAAGGGCACGCGAAGCTCGAGCGAGTGCGCCATCGACATGCGGTCCGCCTTGAGGAGGATGTCTCCCCAGAGCCAGGTGTTGATGTCGATGTACTGCATCTTGGTGACGTCGTCGTACCCGGCGACCTTCGCGTAGATCGGGGCGGTCACCTCGGTGGGCAGCGGGGCGCCCGGGTCACGGCGAAGCAGACGCTTTCGGTCGGCCGGCGAGAACATGTACGCGTTGCCGACGAACGCCTCCTCGACGGTCTTTCCGATGCGGATGAGAAGGTTCTGGCCTCTGAACTTGAAGGGGAACTTCGCAGCCCAAGCGGCTACCGCTCGGCGCAACCCTCTGGGGAGCTTCATGAGAGGGGCGATGTCCATGGGCTGGCGGTAGATGTTGTATCCGCCGAACAGCTCGTCGGCACCCTCGCCCGAAAGCACGACCTTCACATGCTCGGAGGCGATCTGACTCACGAAGTAGAGCGCGACGGCCGAAGGGTCGGCGATGGGCTCGTCCATGTGGTACTGGACGGTGGGAAGGATGTCCCAGTACTCCCCGGGCGTGATGAGCTTGGAGTAGTTGTCGATCCCGACCTTCTCGGAAAGCGCCTTGGCGTACGTGATCTCGTTGTAGTCGATGCCGTA
>CAZMJV010000044.1:8355-10037 GCA_964566905.1 uncultured Coriobacteriia bacterium
GCGGAAGACGCCCTTGAAGAACGTCTCGGGAAGCGACGAGTACTGGAACGTGAGGTAGCTCTCGAGCGCCTGCTCGTTGAGCTCCTTCTTGAATCCGGGGTAGAGTAGGATCGATTTGATCTCGGAGCCGAAGACGAGGTTGCCGTCCACGACGGTGAAGTAGAAGGGCTTGATTCCGAAGAAGTCGCGGACGAAGAAGAGCTCCTTCTTGCGTGTGTCCCAGATGGCGAAGGAGAACATGCCGCGCAGTCTGTCGAGAAGGGCGGTGCCCCACTCCTCGTAGCCGTGGATAAGCACCTCGGTGTCGGTGTGGGTCGCGAAGACGTGGCCGAGAGAGATCAGCTCGTCCTTGAGCGTCTGGTAGTTGTAGATCTCGCCGTTGAACACGATGACGAGCGAGCGGTCCTCGTTGTAGATGGGCTGGGAACCGTCCTCGAGGCCGATGATCGACAGGCGGCGGAAGCCGAGGGCGACATCTTCGTCGACGTGCTGACCATCGCTGTCGGGGCCGCGGTGGACGATGCTGTCCATCATCGCCGCAAGTCTCAGTTCGGCCTCCGGCATCGTCCCGGTGAATCCTACATACCCGCACATACGAGCACTCCTTATTGGTTGCGACCCCGTTTTTGGGGATTGTTCTGATAGCGGCGCTTGATTCTGCCGAGGGTCTGCTCTTCGCGCTTCTTCTCGAGACGGGCCCGCACCTCCTGGCGCGCGGCAAGCGTCTCGAGCTCGCCGACGAGGTCGCGGTACGACTCGAGGCGACGTGCGGGCAGTTCTCCCGACTCGACCGCGGCCAGCACCGCACACCCGGGTTCATCGGTGTGCGTGCAGTCGCGAAACTTGCAGTGTGCCGCGAATCCCATGATGTCGGGGAACGCAGAGGACAAACCCTCGGAGTCCCACAGGGCGAGGCCCCTCATCCCGGGTGTGTCGATGATAATGCCTCCGTCGGGAAGGAAGACCATCTCCCGCGCAACGGTTGTATGACGACCTTTGTCGTCGACCGCACGAACCTCGCCCGTCTCTTGTATCTCGGTGCCCACGAGTCGGTTCACGAGGGTCGACTTCCCCACTCCCGAGCCACCCAGAAGCACTGCGGTCGTTCCGCGCGGTATGCGCGCGCGGATCTCCTCGACGCCCTCTCCGGTCACGGCCGACTCGACGATCACGTCCACCCCGGGAGCGGCCTCGGCCACATCGGCGAGGATCGCGTCGAGGTTCTCGGCGAGATCCGACTTGGTCAGGACGATAACCGGCGTGGCCCCGCTGCCCCAGACCAGCGCCATTTCGCGTTCGAGTCGCCTCACATTGACGGCGCGGCCCGAAAGCGATTGGACCACGAAGACGACGTCGATATTGGCAGCCAGCGTCTGCATGCCGGTCTGCTCGCCTGGATCGCTGCGCGAGAACGAGCCGGTGCGCGGGAGGATGCCCTCGATTATCGCCATCTCGTGCCCTTGCGCAGGCGCGAGAGCGACCCAGTCGCCGACTACCGCGAGGGAGGTGGCGGTCTTGATAAGCTCGGTCGCATGTTCGGCACGGACGAACTCGGTGCCGGTCGCGATCAGCGGGAACCCGCGGTCGACGCGCACGACACGACCGGGTACCCGACCCATGCGCGCATGCTCCTCGAAGAGCGCGCGCTCGCGGTCGGTGAACCCGAGCTCCTCTAGCGAGGG
>CAZMJV010000045.1:0-9564 GCA_964566905.1 uncultured Coriobacteriia bacterium
TCAGGGTGCAGACGTCTCAAGCGCGTTTCTCAGCGAAGATGGTCGGACTTCTCCCCCTCGGGCTTCTCGCCGTGTTGTCTCTCTTCTCAGGTGAGTACGTCTCCGGATTCTTCTCGAGCGCCGCCGGCATCGTGATGTTCCTCGTCGCCCTTGCGATGGAGGGGCTTGGATACGTCTTGGTCCAAGCCGTGTCGAGAGTGGAGGTCTGAGTGGGGGTCGTGCAGGCGTTTATAGCCGTCGCACTCGTCCTGGGCGGATTCAGCGCGTATTCGTTAACTTCGACGGTCGTTCATTCTATTCAGCAGGCGAGGATTCGATCCCGGGTCAGGAACCGCGTTCGCGGCACTGATGTCGAGGCGTCCGCGAGCGAGACGGATCCGAGCGTGCGTGCCGTGCTTATTGCGGCCGGGATAGCTGATAGCCCGCGCATCGCTGAATTGGTACGGCTCGTAAGGCCCATTCTTGAGAGATTCGAGTCCAGCGGATATCACGACCAGGAGTCCCTCAGAAGTGCGGGTCTCGAGGACTACCTGCCGGGCGACCGTTTCCTGAGAAGCAAACTCGTGTTCTCCGTGCTGGGAGCTGCTTCCATCGGTGTCATCCTTATCGGTTCGCCGCCGCCTGAGGTCGCGATCTTCATGATCGGCGGGGCGTTCCTCGGCTTTCGCCTTCCTCGGTGGATTGTCCGACGTTCCGCAGCAAAGCGCGTCGCTCGTTGTGTCGCCGATCTCCCAGGGATGATAGACATGATCGCGATGGGCTCCGAGGCGGGCCTGTCGTTCGATGCGGCGTGCGCGCTCTATTGCGATCGCTACGACAGCCCGCTTGCCTGGGAGATGCGACGCATGGCAAGCATGTATAGGACGGGGTCGATGAGCAGGGAGGCGGCTTTGCTCGACCTCGCCGACAGGCTCAAATGTGAACCGATCGGTCGGTTTGTCTCGAGCACGACCCAGTCGCTCAGGCTCGGAGCCCCCCTCGCCGACATGCTCGCTACCCAAGCCGATGATGCTCGCCGCGCGTATCGCTCCCAGCTGGAGGAGCAGATCGCGAAGGCTCCGGTGAAGATGCTCATCCCGATGGGCACGCTCATCCTGCCCGCCATGTTGCTGCTCGTTCTGGGTCCGGTCGTTGTCGGTATGTCGTCGGGCGCTGGAATCTGATGTCGTTTCGTTTTCGGTGCGCGCGAGTTCGAACCGACAGCGCAATCTGATGAACCATCGTCAAAAACAGGGGGGTCAATGAAAGCCATTAAGGAGAAGCTCATAGCTCGGCTGTCCGGTTGCTCGGGTCAGGGCACTACCGAATACGCGATCATCGTCGGAGTCCTCGTGGTTATCGCGATTCTTGCGGTGACGGCATTCAAAGGCAAGGTCCAGGATCTCTGGTCGCAGATTTCCGTGGCGATATTGGGCCTGTGACCCGAATGCATGCAGAGCATCCTGTGCGACCGAGGATAGTGGCCGGGATTGTCGCTGCCGTGCTGATTCTTCTCGTGGCGACGACATTGGCGCTTCGCGGTTCTCGCGCCGACGACGGGTCGCACGGGTTACCTGTTGTTATCGAGAAGACAGTGGCGGAGCCAGAGGAGTCCCTAGATACGAGTACCCCGGTCTCGCCGCAGCCTATGCGGGACAGCGATTCCGCCGAGGTTGTTCCTCCCATAGGCAGGGGGATCTCTGCATTCCGAAACGAGTTCCCATTGCCTGCCACAGAGGTCGGCCGAGAGGTGCTGACCAAGTACCGGGATCAGCAGTGCTGGGAACTGGTGGTCTCGGACATCCTCGACCTTTCAGGGGCGGCTTGGGGAGCCATCTTCCGAAGGAGCGACGGAAGCGAGGTCGCATTCGCTCTCGCGCTCCCAGCCGTGTTGGGCCGGGAGGCGGGACCGGACAACCCAACGATCCTCTCGGAGGTGTTTGTCGATGTGGGGGTTCAGCGCCAGGCAATCGCGGGTGATTGAGAGGGCCGCTACGGACGCTGGGCAGGGGACGGTCGAGTATGCGGTCGTCGCGGTGGTGCTCGTCGCAATCGTAGCCGGGCTGTGGGCTTTGTTCTCGGTGCTCGACGCGGGGACGTTTCTCGACCATGCCGTCGGGTCGGCCTCGCATTCGATATCCGCCCGGAATTCGATCGGGGCACTCGGCGACATAGTCCTGTATTAAAGGAGGGACATGCTCCAAGGTAAGAACGGCGATTGCGGACAGGCGACGCTCGAAGCGGCGTTCCTGTTGCCATTTGTCCTTTTCATCCTTTTATTGCTCCTGCAGCCTGCGATTCTCTTGTACACCGAGTCGGTTATGAACTCGGCAGCATCCGAGACGTGCAGGTTGCTTCGAACCCGGCCCTCTGTCGGGGGAGAGGACGAGGCATACCGGGGATATGCGACCCGTCGGCTTGCCGCGGTGCCTCCCGTCGATATGTTCCATGTGCACGCGCCGTGCAGCTGGAGCATCGAGCTGGAAGGCGATGAGCTCTCTGAAACGGTGAGCGTATCGATCGCGAATCGCATCCGCCCCCTACCCTTGGTCGGTGGCGTCTGGACATCCAAGTCGAAACTCGATTCCGACGGGTGTCTCGTCCAGCGCGTCACAGTATCCGCCGCGGGTCGTCCCAGATGGGTGGATCCGAGCATGCCTGCGCCGGACGATTGGGTCTCTCGATGAACAGGACCGGGTTCATGTCCTGGATCAGGGACGACGACGGGGGCTTCACCAGCCTCGGTGTTGTCCTCGCTACGGCCGTTGCGCTCCTGTTGGTGTTCTCGACGTCCCAGGTCGTCTGGGTGAATTCGGCCTCGGCGGACGTTCAGTATGTAGCGGATGCGGCTGCCCTTGCCGGAGCGAACGTGGTCGCCTCGTATTTGACGGTCGCGCGAGTGGTTGACGCGGCGATGCTGTCTTTAAGCCTGATCGGAATACTCACACTCGTCGTAGCGACGGTCGTCGCCTGTATACCCTACGTGAACACACTCGCGGAACCCATGTTCAAAGTTGGAAGGCAGATCCTCTCAGCGCGAAACAAGTTCGGCGACTCAGCCGCGAAGGGGCTGGACGCCTTGCAGCGCGCACTGCCGGTGCTCCTCGAGGCGAACGCGTTGGCTGTGGTGAAGGCTAACGGGCTCGAGGGCGGGACATCCTACGGCGGCCTTGTGGTTCCTTTTCCGGTGAAAGGCGATGGAATCGAAGTCGGCGACGATACAACAGACGTGGACTCGATCGAGAGGACCGGAGGAGAGGCGAGCGTCGCAACCCAGGCGACGGAGGAAGCTCGCCAGGCCATGTCCGACGATCTCGAGGAAGCCTTTCGCGCGGATTGCGTGGACGCACCGAGCTCCATGAGAGGCCGCGCATCGAGCCTCGCCGGGATGTCGGGTGCAAGCAATCCGAGATACGCATCCTCATCCGGTTGGAGTTTTGCCGTGCCACTCTCACGAGCTCGGGCGTACTACCGGAACCGTCTCCAGGCCGAGTCTGAGTCCAGGGCGACTGTGTTGGAGGAGAAGGTCAAATCGAAGGCGCGCGAGGAGTTCTACCGAGTTGCGCTCGAGACGATCACTGCTGGATTCGCACCATCCGCCGGTGACTTGGGGAAGGGCCTCGATGTACCCAGAATTCCACGAAACACCGAGGAGATGAGGGCGACTTCCGCCTACTCGCGCACCGCCTATCCGACCTCTGAGGGAGTAGCGGGAGTCTCCGTACTGCATTTCTCGGAGGAATGCCCGGCATATGGGCTCGCCCGCTCGACGTCAGCAGGAACGCTTCGAGCATTGGATGAGGGGCTGCTCGCTCAGTGCGACACGTGCCGGTTCGACATCTCGAGAGTGGGAGCTGTGCCCTCCGCGTCGACCAACATCAACAACGGATTCGAACACTACTACCGCATCGTTGCGCTGGCGGCGGAACGCTATGAGGAACATTCTGCCCAATACCGTGCGACTGAGGGAAAGGCGAGGGAGCTGGCGGAGGGCTCCAAGGACTTGTTTGCGGAGGCACTCAAGAAGATTTCGGGAAGGAGATTCGACCCGCATCCCGCAGGGATGCACGGCTGCGTGGCGATGGTCGTCGATCCCGAGAGTCGCCGTGTGCCGAAGGGGCTGCGCAGTGATGCGGAGCTTCCTCCGCGGGCGGCGGTGTCCGCCGCCGCGCTCGCATCTCAGGCACCCGATGTCGGCTCCACACTGCTGTCGGGGGTGTTCGACGGACTCGTCTCGAAGGCCGACAGGTCATCGTCCCGATCAGGAAGCGGGGGGTTCGCCGGACTCGCCTGGCTCATCGATTCATTGTTTGGGGCGTGGGGCGACGCCCTCTATGCCTATTTGCGGGGTAGCCAGGCCCTTGAGAAGGGTATCAAGGACACCCTTGACTCGGTACCCGGCTTCGAGGAGGCAGGTATCTCGGACTGGGCCTCCGGGTTCGTCGAGGACATCGTCGCGGCGAGCGGTCTTGCTCCGGCGAAGGTCGATATGGTCCGCCCTCTGTTGGTGAACAGCTCACATGTACTTGCTACCGATTCCTCAGTAGGGGGAACGCTTGCGGACGCACAGCGGAGATACGCGAGCGCGTCCACGGGCTCCGGCGACTCGGTATCCGAACTGCGCGGGGTGCTGGACTCTCTCGTGGGAGAGCTCGAGACTTTTGGCGCGGACGCGCTGTCCGGAGAGCATACCGTGGCGACTGTGGATCTGTTCGGCGTCGTAAGAGTCCCCGTCACGGCGACCCTGCCTGAGGCAGTTGTGACTGCCGGAAAGGAGGCACTCGCGTCGGGACGGTCGAGGGTCAACTCGGTGTTCGCGGGCGTGACTAGTGGAGAGAAGGAGTGGGAGGCGTGGCGATGATGCGGCGCGGAGGGTGTTCGGAGTCTGGGCAGATGTCCGTGGAACTCGCGGTTTCCTTGCCGATCGCACTGGTCGTACTGCTCATCTCGGTCAACTTGATGATGTTTCTTGCTCAGTGTGCACGCTTCGACAACATCGCTGCGCAGTCGGTCATCGGTTGCGCCACAGCGATGCCGGCGGGGACGGGATCCTTGCCAGCCGAGATCGAACGCGAGATAGAGGCACGCATGGGTTCCAACACCCGACTGAGCCACAGCGTGCGCGAGGTGTCGAGTGGGGAGGACGTCGGATTCCTAGGGACCGCGCGGACCTACGAATGCGAGATGCGGTTCTCCCCATGGCCGTCACCGGGTCGTTCGATCTCTATCGCCGGGACGTCGTCCGGCTCCATCACGGTGCTCAAGCGAATCAGGCGTATCGCGATCGATCCATATCGCCCGGGATCGGTCCTCTGATGGAGAACGTAGGCTTTCAGCGCGAGGTGGTTTTCGCAGTCTCCTTTTGGGACCGGTTGCGCGGTTTGCTGGGCTCGCGGCGAGTTGACGGGATCCTCGTGCTCGCTCCGTGTCGCGCCGTACACACTCTGGGCATGCGCGGGCCCATCGACGTGGCGTTCCTGGCAGCCGACGGTGCCGTGCTCTCCTCGCTCAGGGAGGTCATGCCGGGGAGATTCTCCTTGTCTAGTCGAGGAGCCGTCGTTGTCTTGGAACGCTGGAGCGTTTCGGGCGCACCGTGGTTCTTGGTGGGGGAGAAGGTCTCGCTCGCGGGCCTAGGAAATCGAGAGGAATGATGAAGCGAATGACCGGAATCACGACGTGCGCCTCATGCGGGAGCTCGTTGTTCGAGGATGCGGGCAGATGCTATGAGTGCGGCGCCATCCTGCCCGTGCGTCGATTCATCCTCGAGATAAGTCATGCCGACGGACGTGTCGAGAAGATCGGGTCGCCCGGTGATGAGATCACGCTGGGCCGCGCCACCGACAACGACGTGGTTCTCATGGATCGGAGAATCTCCCGGCATCACCTGCGGTTCAAATTCAGAGACGATGGCGCATGGGTCGAGGAGTTCGGGGCAACCAATCCGTGCTCCATTTCGGGTCGACCGATCGGCTCCGGAACACTGTTCGTCCCCGGTGCGCGCTTAGAACTGAGCGGGGGCACGATCATGCTCTCGCGCCATGGGTAGCATCTACCACCAGCCGATGAGCCCCAGTCCCTGTGCCGCGCAGACCCGGAAGAAGGCCTGAAGGTTGGCGCATTCCAGTGCGTTGTGGGCCGACGACGCGTCGATGGCGCCGTCAACCCTCGTGGAGATGGCGGCGAGCTGTTCGGGAGAGTAGGCGTCGAGTTTCTCCGAGAGCCTCTGGATTTCTTCAGGCGGAATCCACTCTTGGTAGAGCGAGACGCCAGTCACTTCCCTGATCAGGTCGTCGTAGATCTTGCCGCGGAAGGATCCCTCATCGCCTGAGTACATGCCTCCGCACAACTCGCTGTTGGCCGCTTTGAAAGCCGTCAGATCCTCAGGTGAGAGCTCGACTTCGTTGGGATTCCGCGACGCGAACGAATCCAGCCCCACAGCATCTCCTATCGGCTCGGCGCACACGGCATTGGTCCTTCAGTGTGTACCCCCGTTGCCACGTGACAATCGCACTCGCGCGTCAGGGGCGCCCGCTCGTCGATGGGTAGAAACTCAGGGCGCGGATGCACTGCGCAGGAAGGCGGGTACCCATGACCAAGCTCCGCACGGTCGCCGCATTGCTTGCCACCGCAGTGGTGCTGGGCGCGGCCGGCTGCGTCTCCCGACCCTCCGCCACTGACCTGCCGATTGCGCAGCTGACAGGTCCTCGATTGCTCGTCATCGCGCCTCATCCCGACGATGAGACTCTCGCTGCCGGCGGGGCGATAGCCGTGGCACGCGAAAAGGGCTGGAAGGTGACCATCGTGGTCATCACGTGCGGCGATGCCTTCAAACCCGCAGAAAGCATGAACGCGGGAGCACCGCCGACCCCGGCGGAGAGGCAGGCTCGGGGCGTCCTTCGGCACAACGAGTGCCTCCGGGCGACGGCTGCCCTCGGTGTTCCCGCGAAGGACGTGGTCTTCCTCGGCTACCCCGACGGGTCGACGTACCGTCTGCTCCGTGAGAACTGGGATTCGGACAAGCCGCGCACCGGGATGAACGGGGCATCCAGAGTCCCTTATTCCTTCGCCTATCGGCCTGGTGCCGGATACACCGGTACCGATCTCGCATCGCAGCTCGAACAGATCATTCGTGAGCATAGGCCTACCACGATCCTGTACCCGGATTCCAATGACCACCACCAGGACCACTGGGCGGCCGCGGGTTTCACGCAGATCGCGCTCGCACGGACGGGATACAAGGGATCGAGTCTCACGTACCTCGTGCACCGTAAAGGTTTTCCGGTCCCGCTGGGGTTCCATCCTTCGAAGGGAATCAATCCGCCGCCGTCGCTCAGGATCGCGAGAAAGACGTGGTTCACGTCACCGCTGACACCTAGCGTCGAGACCACCAAGAGGGGCGCGTTTGACGCCTACGTCTCCCAGATCGAGGCGGATCGTCGGCTCATCTCCTCATTTATACGAACCAACGAGCTGTTCGCGCGCGACGATCCGGCGACCCTCTCGGCGGGGTCCACCACCACGTTTGCCGAAGCTGCCGGGGACAATCCGCTGCTTGCCGACCCTGCCAGCGCCGACATCGATGAGATCGTGATCTCGTCCACGGGCACGGTGGTCACACTCTCGGTCAGCACCGTCTCGGCTCTCTCTTCTAGGGCGACGTTCATGCTTCATGTTCAGGCGCTCGATTCGAAAGGGAGATCGACCTTCTATGACGTCTCCGTCATAGGCAGCACTATGAAGACGCTCTACCCGTCATCGGCGAGCCTCGCCGGGTCTGATGCGCCCGAGCTGCGGAGGGGAGACGTCATCCGGATCCGCCTTCCAGATCGCCTCATGGAGGATGCGGATTGGCTGCTCATGGGCGCGGATGTCTCACTGGGCGGGCGGTTGGTCGACCACGCCGCATGGCATCTGGTCCGGGTCGAACGCTGATTCGGTCCGCCTTCATTGGCTGCACGCCGGCGTTGAGTCCGGGCAACCCACGCATGGTGCGCATGACGCAGGGTCTGCATGTCATCCGGTCGGGTAAACAACAGGCAAGCGCTCTATCGGCGACCCAAAGAGAGTCACCCTATGTCCGATCGACTCACCCTGCACGAGGCAAGTACGCGGTTCCGTATCCCCGTTCGCAAGCTGGCGTTCCTGATCAAGCACGGGGCAATCGAAGCGGATCTCGAGGAGAAGACGCTGACCGTCTCCGATGCAGAGATGCGTCGATACTCCCAACAGCCCTCCGAGGTGGTCCAAGCGCATCACAAGTCCTACCTGCAGACGCTCGGTCCAGGGCTCATCTCCGGTGCCTCGGACGACGATCCGTCGGGCATAGGGACCTACTCCGCGGTCGGTTCGACGTATGGCTTGGGGCTTTCGTGGATGGCCGCCTATCTGCTCCCCATGATGATCGCCGTGCAGGAGACGGTCGCGCGCATCGGAATCGTGACACAGAGCGGACTGGCGCGAGTAATCGACCGCCGCTATGGCAAGCGCGTGTTGTACCCGCTCGTGGTCCTGTTGATCGTCGCCAATACGATCAACATCGGAGCCGACATCGGGGCTATGGTCGCGTCGCTGCAACTGCTCATTCCAGTAAACTTCATAGCAGGAGTCATCACCCTGACGGCCGCCATGACGGCCCTCGAGATCATCGTGCCGTACCACCGCTATGCAGGCATCCTCAAGTGGCTGACGGCGTCGCTGCTCGCATACGTTGTCACCGGCTTCATCATCAGACCCGATTGGCTTGCGGTGCTTCGCAGCCTCGCACTCCCGAGAATCCAATTCAACTCAGGATTCGTGGCGGCCATGGTCGCGGTCATGGGCACGACGATCACTCCCTATCTCTTCTTCTGGCAGGCTTCCGAGGAGATTGAGGAGGAGCGCGACGAGGGTGAGATCGGTGACTTTCGCGAGGCTGTCCTCACGCACGAGATCCATGAGATGCGCCTCGACACCTACACCGGAATGGTCATCTCCAACATCGTGATGCTGTTCATAATCCTGACCACCGCTTTCATCCTCCACGACAACGGCATCACGAATGTGGATTCCGCACAAAAGGCGGCGTCTGCGCTCAAGCCGCTGGTCGGCAACCTGGCATCGCTGCTCTTCACTGTCGGAATCTTCGGTGTCGGGCTCTTGGCCGTTCCAGTTCTGGCCGGTGCTTCGGCGTATGCGGTCGCCGAACTCTTCAAGTGGCGAGAAGGGCTGGACAGGCCATTCGGCTCCGCGCGAGGATTTTATGGAAGCATCATCGCGTCGATGTTCGTCGGCATGTTGCTGAATTTCATCGGCGTCAACCCGATCAAGGCGCTCTACTACGCCGCGATCGTCAATGGATCCATCGCTCCGATCCTGATGTTCTTCATCTTCAGAATCGGGCGGGACGAGAAGGTCATGGGGAGTTTCGCGAGTCCAAGATGGGTGAATATCTGGGGATGGGTCGCGACCATACTCATGGGCGGCAGCGCCATCGTTCTGTTCGTCTACATGGCCCTTGGGAAGTAGCGCGCCCGCCCGAACGCCGTCGCCCAATGATGGGAAGAATCACCTTTGGGAGGTGGTTCGGGTGCCGGGGCTGTATCAATG
>CAZMJV010000046.1:0-9441 GCA_964566905.1 uncultured Coriobacteriia bacterium
TTCGGCGGATCGTTCCACCACATCTTCGAGAAGTGGGACGACGACGACAAGGAGTTCATGAAGAAGTTCATCCCGTACCTCTTCAACCCGAAGAAGGTGCACATGCCCAAGCAGCGCTTCGTGAAATCCGGGCAGAGGATCTCCGACTTCTTCCTCTATTTCTGCATGATCATCATCGCGATCACCGGCGTGATCCTCTGGATCGGCCCTGCCGGGATGCTGTTCAGCCTCGCGCTTCTGGGGCACGATCTGGCGTTCTTCGGGATCGTCCTGATACTGGTGATACACGTCTACCTCGGCGGTGGCATCTTCCAGCCCTATCGCCGCTCGCCGCACATGATGCTGGGTGACGGAACGGTCGGAGAGTCCGACGCGCTGTACCACTGGGGGCACTGGGCCGAGGAGGAGCTCGAGACAGGCGAGAACGTCATCGAGCGCTGATCATTCTCAGACACGAAGGAAACGGCCGTCGGATATCCGGCGGCCGTTTCTTGTGTCGGTTCTGGCGACCTCTTGGGGAGAGCCGGTTATCTCGAGAAGCGTGAGTCCGGTGGCAGTAGAAGGGTGGCCACGCGGGGGAGCGTCCTCACGACGAACGGTGTGACGACGTCGGTCGTCTCCCCGTCGTACTGCATCTGAAGCGGCGGGTCGGTGGTGACGCGGACCTCACGGGCGGTGTTGATCTTCACCCGGTGGCTGCGGCCCAGGGTCTCGCCCTCTCGGTCGAGCATCATCGTAGCGAGCGCAGGAAGCAGGCCGACGCTCATCTTGGTGTTCGCGACCACGACCTCGAGCAGGCCGTCGCGCGGGTCGTTCTCGGGGGAGACCTGGAGGTCGAACTGTATCCTCCCGAAGTTGACGAAGAGGACGCAGATCCCGTCCATGTCGAGTGGTTCTCCGTCCAGCTCCAGGTGGATGTGCGCGAAGGTCGGGAGCGGGTTGGCGAGCGCGGCCATGAAGTAGGCGGCCGGCCCCAGCGCGGCCTTGTACGAACGTGCGGTGTCCATGATCGTCGCGTCATAGCCGGCACCAGCGATGATCGAGAAGCCGAAGGTCCTCGCGGGCGCGTCGTCGCGCGCCTCGACCTCGATCTCGCCGAGGTCGAACTCGGTCGCGATCCCGTTACGGGCGACGTCGGCGAGTCCCGCGGCGGAGACGGGCAACTCGAGGTTCACTGCCAGGAGGTTCGCGGTGCCTGAGGGGAAGGGGAGAACGGGGATCCCGGTGCCGCGGAGCTCGTAGAGCACCGTCGAGACCGTGCCGTCACCGCCCGCTGCGACCACGCGGTCGAACGAGCGTGCGTCGAGGAGCAGATCTGTGACGGGAGTGGTCCCGTCCGAGAAGCGCATGACGACCTCGTCGCCGTCTCGCGCGAGCATGCGCACGAAATCGTGGACGCTGTCGTCGCCGAGTCCCGAACTGAGGTTGTTCACCACTAAAAATCTCATGCCGCTCCCTTATGATGTCACTGTGCGATGATACCTGTTTACGCTCGTACCACCCCAGAAACCACTTCTCCAAGGAGACTGCGTGTACGTTTCAGATACCCGAACTCTCGCCGAGCTTGTCACGACGCTCCGCAAGTCCCCCGCGGTGTGCATCGACACCGAGTTCATGCGCGAGAAGACCTACTACGCGAAACTCTGCCTGATCCAGGTCGCGACCGCGGACGTCATCGCCATCATCGATCCGCTCGCGATCGAGGACCTCTCGCCGTTCGCTGCGCTGCTCGAGGACCGCAGCGTCGTCAAGGTCTTCCACGCCGGCTCGCAAGACCTGGAGATCCTCTTCCAGATGCTCGGGGTGGCCACCGATCCGGTGTTCGACACTCAGACCGCCGCGACGTTGCTCGGCTACCCCCAGCAGGTCGGATACGGCTCGCTCGTCTCCGAGATGTTGGGCGTCTCGCTCGACAAGGGAGACTCTTTCACCGACTGGTCCCGCCGTCCGCTCACCGCCACCCAGACCGTCTACGCGGAGAACGACGTCCGCTACCTCGTGAAGGTCTACGACGCGATGCTGGGCACGCTGGAGGAGACCGGCCGCATGGAGTGGCTGCGTTCCGATTTCGAGCGCATGGCCGATCCCGAGTCCTACCGCATCGCCCCCCTCGAGATGTGGCGCAAGGTCAAGCGCGCCAACACGCTCAAGCGCCGCCAGCTGGCAGTGCTGCGCGAGGTCGCCGCATGGCGGGAACTCGAGGCACAGCACCGGGACATGCCCCGCAAGTGGGTCATCTCCGACGAATCGCTCATCGAGGTCGCACGGAGGGTCCCCGCCAACGAGGCAGAGCTCAAGGAGATCCGGGGCGTCGGCGAGAAAGTGAACAAGCGTGTCGCGACCTCCCTTCTTGCGGCGGTGGCCAAGGGGGTCGCGGTCCCCGAAGAGGAGTGGCCGCGTATCGAGAAGCGTCACCGACCCCTCGTGGACGTCGACGGAGCCGTGGACCTCATGGCAGCGCTCGTGCGGGTAAGGGCGCGCGAGCACGGAGTCGCGGTCCCGCTGCTCGCTCCTCGGACCGAACTGGAGCGTATCGCCGGCGGCGAGCGCGAAGGTGTGCCCGCACTCGAAGGCTGGCGCAAGAAGATCGTCGGAGACGAGCTCATCGAGCTTCTTGAGGGAAGAATCTCTCTACACCTTGCCGATTGTGTGATAGAGGTTACGAAACGGACGCACAGCGCGTGATGTAATACCCGGTACGACTAGACTCTTGATGTCGGATCACTTCCGGAAAAAGGCGGTAGATTCTCATGTTTTACGACACAAATTACCTGCTCATAGTGATTTTGAGCCTCGTCCTTGGCCTCGGAACGCAGGCGTACATCAAGTCCTCCTACGCCAAGTGGTCCAAGGTGGACAACTCGAGTGGAATGTCGGGTGCATCTGCCGCGCGCAGGATGCTCGACAGCGAAGGTCTCACCGACGTGTCGATCGAGCGCATCGGCGGGGTCCTCTCCGACCACTTCGACCCTCGGTCCAACGTCCTGCGACTCTCGGAGGCCGTGTATGACGGCAGGAGCGTCGCGTCTGCGGCGGTGGCCTGCCACGAGGCCGGCCATGCGGTCCAGCATGCCCGCGGCTATCTGCCCGCTAAGATCCGTGGCGCGCTCGTCCCCGCGGCCAGCTTCGGCTCGAACGCCTGGGTGATCTTCCTCATGCTCGGCATATTCCTTCAGGTCACCGGTCTCATCTGGGTAGGCATCGTGATGTTCTCGTTCGCCGTGCTGTTCCAGATAGTCACGCTTCCCGTTGAGTTCGACGCCTCCGGTCGTGCGCTCAAGCAGTTCTCCGCAGTGAACGGCCCCGGCGGAAGCGTGGAGTACTCTGGAGCCCAGACGGTTCTGCGAGCCGCAGCGCTCACCTATGTCGCCGCCGCGCTCGTCTCCGTCCTCCAGCTGCTGCGCCTCATCGGCATAGCACGCCGGGATTAGGGCAGCCGGTATGCCGCAGGAGACTATCGCCCTCACCGTGACCCAGGCCATGAACGCCGCTCGGCGCTCGCTCGAGGCGGTCCGGGTCACCGTGGTGGGGGAGGTGTCCGAGTTCAACGACAAGGCCGGCTACAAGGCCGCCTACTTCACCGTGTCCGACGAGGGCGCGGCGATGCCGTGCCTCATGTGGCGCGACCGCTACCTCGCATGTGGCGTGCCGCTGCGAGCGGGGATGCTCGTCGAGATGGACGGCAACTTCTCCGCGTACGTGCCCAAGGGGCGCATGCAGTTCACCGTGAACGCGCTCCGTCTGGCGGGCGAAGGCGACCTCCGGCTGCGGGTGGCTGCGCTCGCGCGGAAGCTCGAAGCCGAAGGGCTCATGTCGCCCGCGCGCAAGCGATCCATCCCCGCATTCCCCGAGCGCATCGCAGTCGTCACGTCGCCGCGAGGCAAAGCCGTACACGACGTCATGCGCACCCTGCGTCGCCGCTATCCGCTCGCCGAGCTTCTGATCGCCGGTGTGACCGTCGAGGGAGAAGGAGCGTCTGCTGCGATCGTCAGAGGCCTCGAGGTTGCCGCCGCAGCGCATCCCGACGTGATCCTGCTGGTCCGCGGTGGCGGTTCGTACGAGGATCTGATGCCGTTCAACTCCGAGGAGGTCGCCCGAGCGGTGGCAGACTCGCTTGTTCCTGTCGTCACGGGGATCGGGCACGAGCCCGACACGTCGATCGCCGACATGGTCGCAGACCTGCGCGCGTCCACGCCTACCGCAGCAGCCGAGGCGGCCGCGCCGTCTGTGGCCGAACTCGCCGGCCGACTGTCCTCCCTGCAGCGACGCCTCGGGAGGGCGCTGTCGTCGCGTCTAGCGTCCGCGGAGCACCGAGTCGCGCGGATA
Organism: uncultured Coriobacteriia bacterium; assembly: GCA_964566905.1. Taxonomy (GTDB): domain Bacteria; phylum Actinomycetota; class Coriobacteriia; order Coriobacteriales; family CAZMJV01; genus CAZMJV01. The sequence continues at coordinate 4,327 of CAZMJV010000046.1, forward strand.
TCCGACCGGGCGATCTTCACCGATCCCATGGCCCTCACGGGTCCTCTCTCGCAAACCCTCGACCTCGCCGAGATGCGTCTCATGCGCGCCATTCCCAACAGGCTCTCGCGTGACGAGGCGCGTATCGGATACGCCGGCGACCGACTCCGCCGCCTCGCGCCGCAGCTCACGCGACAGACGGAGAACCGGATGAGGCTTCTGGCGTCGCGGCTCAACGACCTCTCGCCGCTCGCGATCCTCGCGCGCGGGTACTCTGTCGCGTACGCCGAAGACGGATCCACCGTCGTCAGCTCCATCAACCAGGTCGATACCGGGGACCAGATGCAGATCCGCGTCTCCGATGGAACCATCGAGTGCTTCGTCTCAGGCTCGACACCCGCACAACAGCAGAACACAGGAGGACAAGATGGATGAGAACGTCTGTATCGCGGTCGAGGACCTCACCTTCTCGGAGGTGCTCGCCGAACTCGAGGGAATCGTAGGTGACCTCGAGGGTGGCGCTCTCGAACTCGAGGACAGCCTCCTGCGTTACGAGCGCGGCGTGGCACTTCTGCGAGCGCTGCAAGGCAGGCTCGGCGAGGCGCAGGAGCGCGTGAAGGTCCTGCTCGGCGAGCTCGAGCCCGAGTCCGACGATTCGGTGGACTCCACCCTCAGCTAGCACTCACCGTAGAGAAGGGGAGAGACATGAGCGAGAGAACCGCGGTGCCGGACTGCATCTTCTGCAAGATCGCATCAGGCGAGATACCCGTGAACTTCATCTACGAGGACGACGCCGTGGTCGCGTTCCACGACGCGAGTCCGCAGGCACCCGTGCACGCGCTCGTCATCCCGCGCGAGCATCATGACAACCTCGGGGACGACGTCGACCAGGAGTTGATGGGGCGGCTGTTCTCGGTCGTTCCCCGCATTGCTGAGCAGCTCGGCGTCGCCGAGAGCGGATACCGCACGGTCGTGAACACGGGCCCCGACTCGGGTCAGACCGTCCATCACGTGCATGTGCATGTCATCGGCGGAGCACCCATGGGCGAGCGTATGGTCAAGCGCTGCGAAGCATAGGCGTCCCATGGCGGCCGTGACGTTCCTGCCCTGGGGAGTGGATGCGGAGGCGACGGACGGCGAGAGCCTTCTCGACGTCGCGCGCCGCAACTCCGTGCCCATCGCCGCACCGTGCAACGGGCGTGGTCGCTGCGGGAGATGCGCGATACGCGTCGTCTCCGGCGTCCTCGAACAACCCGATGAATCTGAGAAGCGCCTGCTCCGTTACGCGGCCGACGACGTGCGGCTGGCGTGTCGCGCTCGCATCGCGGGAGACGTCGTCGTCGACGCAATCATCGTCGAGACACGCGGGGATTCGCTGGCTGACACCGGTGAGGGTCCGTTCGCGCTCGCGGTCGACCTCGGGACGACTACGGTGGCCACCGCGGTCGTTGACCTCTCCGACGGCGGCACCGTCGCCGTCGGCGCCGCTCCCAACTCTCAATCGTCATGGGGGGCCGACGTGCTCTCCCGACTGGTCGCAGCGCGTACGGAGGGTGCGGACCTCGCGCATGCCGCGGAGGATTCAATTATCGCCGCAGCCGAGGTCGCCGCTTCGAGCGCAGGCATATCGCTCGGGGACATCGTCCGAGTGGTGATCGCCGGCAACTCGGCCATGGCGACGATCCTCTCCGGCGCTTCGGGTGAATCCCTTCTCAACCCGCCATTCAGTGCCCCGAAACTCGGAGGTTCACTGCCCGAGTCGTCCAGACTCTTCGATCTCGTCGCGCCCGGCGCCGCGATCACCGTTCTTCCTCCGCTCCATGGCTTCGTGGGCGGGGACTCGACGGCGGCGGTGTTCGGCACCGACCTCCTCCGAGGCGAGGGTCCTCGTCTGCTTGTCGACCTGGGAACCAACGCCGAGATCCTCCTGAGCAGCGCAGGACGGCTCCACGTCGCCTCTGCGGCTGCAGGGCCCGCGTTCGAGGGTGGAGGGGTCTCCTGCGGCGGGCCGGCGATCCCTGGCGCCGTCGTCTCCGTGCGGATCGCCGACGGCGAGGTGTCCGTTTCGCCCGGATCGCCGAAGATGCCCTGGATGACCGGTTCGGGCGTGATCTCCGCCTTGGCCGCCCTGCGCGAGCACGGGGTCGTCGACGCGAGCGGGCGACTTCTCGAAGGTGTCGGGTTCGAAGGACGGCTCGTGCGCGACGACGCAGGGGTCCTGGGCTTCCGCATCACCGACTCAGATGCGCCCATCGTCCTCGCTCAGCTCGACATCCGTGCGGTCCAGACCGCGAAGGCTGCGGTCATCGCCGGGATCGAGGTGGTGCTGGTCGCGGCCGGCGTGTCGGTCGACGAGCTTGAGTCGATTTCGATCGCAGGAGCGTTCGGCAGCGCGCTCGACCCGAACGACCTGATGTCGCTGGGGATCGTCCCCGCGGTCGCACCTGGCCGCATCTCGACGGTCGGCAATGCGGCCCTGGCAGGCGCGTCGTTGATTGTGGGGGAGGCTGGCGACGGAGAGCTCCCAGTCGCCATCGAAGGTGTCGATCTTGCGGGAAATACCGCCTTCGAGCAGGCGTTTCTCACCGGATTCGACCTGGTTCCACGCGCCTGAGGTTCCGCACGTCGACCGATTCATCTCTCAGGTATTTGTCCCGGAATAGGCGGAAGCCCCGACCTTCGAGTCGAGGCTTCCCTAAACCTTCCCTGTATACCCCTGAGTCTCGTCTGAGGGCCGATCTGTATCTCGCGATACTACTGCCGACCTCATGCCGGTGAGGACGAAGCCCTCATTGTCTTGCGTCGTCCGGATCCCCCGGAAGCGACATATTAGGGAAGGAAAATCTCTTCTTCGGGCACCTTACGCTTCAGTTGACGAACCGTCAACACCCACCGTCTACCGAGGTCCGATATCCATCCGCAACAGGATTGTAATATTTGGCCCAGGCGCTGCATTAAACTTCACTTGTGGTGTCGACCCACACAGGAACGACGCGTATTAGCGACCGATCCAGTATCGGCCGACCAGAAAGGGCAAGGAGGCGAAACCATGACCGATGAGACCATGAAGCGCCCCGCAATTCTTCCCCCTGAGCGTGTGTCATCCCGTGCGAAGATCAGCAGCATGAAAGAGTACCAAGAGACCTGGCAACGCTCCATCGACGATCCCGAGGGCTTTTGGGCCGAGAAGGCCGAGGAGTTCCTCCACTGGGACAAGAAGTGGGACAAAGTCGTCGAGTACGACTTCGACGCAGGATGGGCGCGCTGGTTCGAGGGTGGAACCACCAATGTCGCCTACAACTGCCTGGACCGGCACCTCACCACATGGCGACGCAACAAGGCCGCGTTGATCTGGGAGTCCGACGAGGGACAGACCAAGATCTTCACGTACCAGTCGCTGTACTACCGCGTCTGCCGCTTCGCGAACGTCCTGCGCAAGCGCGGCATCAAGAAGGGCGACCGAGTCGCCATCTACATGCCTATGATCCCCGAGATCGCGATCGCGATGCTTGCATGCGCCCGCATCGGCGCGGTGCACACCGTGGTCTTCTCGGGATTCTCGTCCTCGTCGCTGCGCGACCGCATCCAGGACTGCGATGCGAAAATGCTCATCACCGCAGACGAGGCTATCCGCGGCGGGCGCGTCGTCCCGCTCAAGGCTGCGGCCGACAAGGCGCTCATCGAGTGCCCGAGCGTCGAATCCGTGATCGTCGTCTCGCGTGCCCGCACTCGCGTCGACATGGAGCCGGGACGTGACTTCTGGTATCACGAGGAGACCCGCGCCGCGGACATCGGCCACCACTGCGAGATCGAGTGGATGGACGCGACCGACCCGCTCTTCATCCTCTACACCTCCGGCTCGACCGGAAAGCCCAAGGGCGTTCTGCACTCCACCGCAGGCTATCTCCTGCAGGCTGCCATGACCTTCGAGTACGACTTCGACGTGCATGATGACGACGTATTCTTCTGCACCGCTGACTGCGGTTGGATCACCGGACACAGCTACGTCGTCTACGGACCGCTGTGTGTGGGCGCCACGTCGCTCATGTTCGAGGGCGTCCCGACGTTCCCCGATCCCGGCCGTTTCTGGCAGGTCGTCGAGAAGCACGGCGTGAACATCTTCTACACCGCCCCGACCGCCATCCGCTCGCTGCAGAAGTTCGGCAACGAGTGGCCCGAGAAGTACGACCTCTCCAGTCTGCGCGTCCTCGGATCGGTCGGCGAGCCGATCAACCCCGAGGCATGGCAGTGGTACTTCGACGTCGTCGGCAACGGACAGTGCTCGATCTGCGACACCTACTGGCAGACCGAGACCGGCGGGCACATCATCTCCAACATCGCCGGCTGCACTCCGATGAAGCCCGGCTCGGCGACACTGCCCGTGTTCGGCGTCAACCCCGTCGTCCTCAACGAGGACCGGACCCCCACCCCCGTGGGCGAGGAGGGCCGTCTGACCATCGACCGCCCTTGGCCCGGCATCCTCAGCGGTCTGTGGAACGATCCCGGCCACGTCCGCACCAAGGAGGTCTACTTCTCCGCGTTCCCCGGAAGCTACTTCACCGGTGATGCCGCGCTGAAGGACTCCGACGACTACATCTGGATCCGCGGACGCGTCGACGACGTCCTCAACGTCTCCGGACACCGTATGAGCACGGTCGAGGTCGAGACAGCCCTCACCGCGCATCCCGCTGTCAACGAGGCGGCCGTAGTCGGCTTCCCCCACGAGATCAAGGGCGAGGGCATCTATTGCTACGTCATCGTGAACCCCGGGTATGAGCCGAGCGAGCAGCTCGAGAGCATCCTCAAGGGCCACGTGCGGAGCGTGATCGGGCCGATCGCGACGCCTGACTACATCCACTTCGTTCCCGACCTGCCCAAGACCCGTTCGGGCAAGATCATGCGCCGCATCCTGCGCAAGATCGCGGCGGGGGAGACCAACATCGAGGCGTTCGGCGACATCTCGACCTTGGCCGAGCCCTCCGTGGTGAAGGTCATCATGGAGTCGTCGCCCTTCACGCACGACGAGGAGTAACGGTCACCGCATTCTGTGACTTGCGTCGTTACAACGAGGGCCCGCACATTGAACTAGACCCCGAAAGTTAGACGGTTAATAGAAGTTCTTGAGCGGCATCTTCG
>CAZMJV010000047.1:0-3805 GCA_964566905.1 uncultured Coriobacteriia bacterium
TCGAACCCTCCGGCGCCGTTTGCCCGGAACAGCCGCATCCTGCAGGGGCCGAATCCAGCCGAGAGCGAGCTCATGTACTCCTTCGCGAGGATCTTCCACGTCGCGGCAGGCGTGGGGGTCCAAGGCTTTCCGATCGAGACCTTGTAGCTCTTCACGACCGCGTAGTTCTTGATCCAGTAGAGGCGGAAATCCGACTTGTCGACGATGATCATCGTCGAGTAGGGATACGGATAGGTGCGTGTCACGTGCCTTGCGATTGAGAACGATGTCCGGCCGTCTGCACTGTCGGCCCTCACGGTGAAGTCGGATGCCGTGGAGGGGGAGGAGATCACCCCGAAGTCGAAGCGACCGGACGCGTCGACCGGCACCGCGGAGTGGATCCAGCCGTCGACGATGAGCGTCGCACGCACGGCATTGAACGGCACCGACCCGCTTACCCGCATGGTCGACGCCGAGGTGCTCGTCGCAGGCGCGTCCCCATCGAGTACGGGTGCGCTGGGCGCCCCGCCCAAGACATCGCATTGGGCGTCGGAGAGCGCGAGCGATCCACCGAACACGTATGCGGTCTGAGGCTGTGGCGAGAGCGATGCGAGGAATCGGCCCGTCGCCAGGTTCAACGACGTCGACTCGGTGAGGAGCAGTGCACCGCCTCTGCTGCCCATCAGGCCGGCCCCGGTGGCGCCGTCGGGTATCGAGGCCGCGATCGCGACCTCGTCGGTGCTTATCCACCCACGCGAGACGGCACCCTTGATCGTCTCCACATTTGTGTCGTAGAGGCTCTGGCCCGCCCAGCGCACACTGGACGTGGCCTCGGCTGCGACCGACGGCGAGATGGCCAGAGTACCTCCCAGCGTGATCACCTCGGGGTTCCCGAGCGCCTCGAGCGCGTGTTTGGTGGACGATGGCAGAGCTCCCGGCGCGGTGTAGAGGATCGGAGTCCCGGTCGTGCGGGAGATGGACGCCGCCGAAAGCGCATCGTAGAGGGTCGACGGGTTGTTGCCGACCGCCAGGAACGCGGAGGTCGGGAGTGGGAGCGATCGCTGGGCTGCGACCTCGCGAGAGCGAAGGGCGATGTTCGCCGCAGTGTCGTATCCGTCGCCCTCGAGCCAGGGCTGCTCGACCGACGATGTGCCGACGATCGAGGCAAGCGCGTCGACCGTGGTCGCCCCCACCGCGTAGGTGCCTCCGATCACGGTGATGGTCGGCGTGGAGAGTTTGGATGCCAAGCGTGCGACGGTGACGTCGGAGACGAACGAGCGTGTCGCCTCGGGCAGTACACGGGGGTCGACCAGCAGGAGCGGAGCATCGTAGGCCCAGCACAGGCTCGATGCCGCGATAGCGTCTCCGGACGCGCCGGGGGAGCCCGAGGCAACCACAATGTGTTCGACGGCCGCGAGATCCGCACCGTCGCGCCTCGCGATCGCGGCCGCAGTGTCGTAGAGGGTGAGTCCCCAGACTCGTTCGACGGTTCCCACTTGGACTCGCGGCGCTCCGTCGAGAGCGAAGGCGGGAGCGAGTTGCGAAGATATTCCCAGCGGGAGTGTAAGGGCCAGGGCGAGAACGACGGCGAAGCGCACGAGGCGGTTCATCTTGCTCCAATCGCAGGGGGCACCTGGCATCAGTCTATGCGATACCGGTCCTCCGAACCAGATTCATCCGCCGTGTTCAGACTCCTGCGTTCAGGTTCTTCCGCGACGTGAAAGAAATGCCTCCAGCGGTGATTGAAAACATCGATTGAACGGGTACTGTGTAGCTAGCCGATGCGTGGAGTTCCACGTCACAGAGGCTGCGTTACTTCGTGCACTTTTTCATATCGCTCCGCGAGAGAGAAGGGCTCATGGCAACGTTGCTGCGCGTGAACATGTCGACGCTCGAAATCACCACGGAGGAGCTTCCCGCGAAGTGGAAGCGGTACGGAGGTCGCGCCCTCACCGACGCGATCGTGTACTCGGAGGTGCCCGCCGACACCGACCCGCTCGGACCCGGAAACAAGCTGGTGATCGCTCCCGGCCTGTTCGGCGGAACCACCATGCCGAATGCGGGACGGGTCTCCGTCGGGGCCAAGTCGCCGCTCACCGGCGGCATCAAGGAATCGAACTCGGGCGGCAACGCCGCGAACGCCCTCGCAAGGCTCGGCTACGCTGCAGTCATCATCGAAGGTGCCAGCGCGGATAAAGACGCGCGCTACGTCCTCAACATCTCATCAGACGGTTCGGCGAAACTCGATCGCAGAGACGGCCTCGCCTTCAAGCAGGTGTATGAGACCGACCGCCTGGTCACCGAGGACTTCTCCGAAGGTATGCGCGTCGCGACCATGATCGCGGGTCCCGCCGCGGAGTACGGCTCCAAAGCCGCCGGCATCGCCGTCGGCGACAGGCACGGCCATCCCTGCCGTTTCGCGGGGCGGGGCGGATTGGGATCGGTGATGGCCTCCAAGGGGCTCAAGGCCGTCGTCATCGAGGACACGGGCGTCCCCTCGCGCGCGCCGGCGGACAAGGAAGCGTTCATGGCCGCCTCGAAGCGATTCGCGACCGCGCTTCGCGAGCATCCGGTCACGGGGCAGGGTCTCCCGAGCTACGGTTCCAACATCCTCATGAACATCCTCAACGAGGCGGGATCGCTCCCGACGAAGAACTTCCGTCTCGGCTCGTTCCCTGAGGCCGACTCCATCGGCGGGGAGACGCAGCGCGAGACCATTCTCGCGCGCTCCAAGGAAGGCGAAGGTGACGAGAACGCCACGCACGGATGTTCGGTCGGCTGCATGGTCCGCTGCTCGCGCTACTGGGTCGACGAGCAGGGCGAGTACGTGACGAAGGGTCCCGAATACGAGAGCGCTTGGGCGTTGGGCGCGAACTGCATGATCGGCGACCTCGACGAGATCGCCGCGCTCGATCGCGCGTGCGGGGAGATCGGTATCGACACCATCGAGATGGGTGCGACCCTCGCGGTCTACATGGAGTCCGGCGCCTTGGAGTTCGGCGACGCTGCCGGTGCCCTGGCCGCGATAAAGGCGGGGCTCACCGACGAGAAGATGCGGGTCATCTGGGACGGCGCCGACGCAGTCGGTGCGGCCTTCGGAGTCGCACATGTCCCGACGGTCAAAGGCCAGTCGATGCCCGCGTACGACCCCCGCGCCGTCCAGGGCATCGGAGTTACATACGCCACAACCCCCATGGGAGCAGACCACACTGCCGGCTACACCATCACCGCGAACATCCTCGGCGTCGGCGGAACCGTCGACCCTCTCAAGACCGAGGGGCAGATCGAGCTCTCGCGCAACCTGCAGATCGCGACAGGGATGCTGGATTCGTTCGGGCTCTGCCTGTTCGTCGCGTTCGCGGTCCTCGACGTCCCCGAGGCGTTTGCTGCCCTCCACGAGATGGCGACCGCGTTCACCGGCGACGAGTGGACCGCAGACGACCTCATGGAGCTGGGTAAGGAAGTCCTGACCTACGAGCGGCTCTTCAACGCAGCAGCAGGATTCACCGCCGACGACGACCGTCTCCCGGAATTCGCGTACGGCGAGGCGCTCCCCGAGCACGACATCGTCTTCATGATCACCGACGAGGAACTCGACTCGATGTTCGACTTCGTCCCCGAGACCGCCGCCCGAATGGGGCTGTAAAGGTCGCGCAATGCGTATCGACCTCGCGCTGTTCGCCTACCTCTCCGACCTTCATCCCGACGGTCGGGGAGGTAGGGGTGCGCGCAGCTACGAGTTTCCCGAGGGGTCGCGCGTGATCGACATTGCGAATCGCTTCGGGATGCCCGATGAGCACCGCATCATCATCGTCAACGGTCGTGT
>CAZMJV010000047.1:3905-5421 GCA_964566905.1 uncultured Coriobacteriia bacterium
CGGTCGAGGTTGACGCGATTTGTCGGAGGATCGGCGCCGAGGAGGTCTTCGAGATCGGGTTGGGCCACGACGTCATCATCGAGGCGGTCGACGACCCGGTGTTCAAGATGGAGCTCATGCACGCGACGGCATTCAACGAGCCTCCCGCCCCGCTCGTCTTCGGGTCTGGGCTGGCAGGGGTCGGTCCGGCGAACGCGGTGCGTACCGAGGTGCTCGGTGATGGGATGTACGTGTGCGGAGATCTGATGAGCGACGTGCGCACCCATCCGGTCCTCATGTCTCCCCGAGTGATGATCGCCGCCGCGCACCAGGCGCTCTGTGCTGTGCGCATCGTGCTCGGACATCCGGAGGTGGGGGAATGACGCGCAGCACATCTCGAATACGCAATTCCTCTGTAGCAAAGATTGGGTATTAATCAGCAGAAGTGAGGAATATACTTACAGTGAAAAGAATGTGTTCGGTTTGAGGGGAAAGTTTGTCGGTCGCGGTGGAATGCCACGCGAGTAGAAGCTCGCCATCTCGTCGTGTCCGATGAAAATCCAGTCACGGGAGGGAGGTGTTTGATAGTGACACAACAGAACAAACCAACCACCAAGGAGATACACATGAAGAAGAGTATCTTGATCGTCGCGCTCGCGTGCGCGATGGTCTTCTCGTTCGCGGCAATCGCCGCGGCCGACCACTCGCCACAGTTCTATTTCAACTTCCAGCAAAAGGACGGCGTCGTTCAGAGCCCTGCCTTCAAGCTCGTCTTCCCTGCCTCATTTGACGTGACCTTCACCATCGACAATGGCAGCTTCGCTTTGGGCACGGCAACGCCGCACGCCAACTACTCGCAGAACACCGCCAAGTGCGGCGTCTGCCACTCGGTGCACCGCGCGCCGACCACCGGGACCGCCTCGACGGCGTCCCCGACGGTCTCCTCGCGTTACACTCTGGACGGCTACACCGCCGGGGCAGGCACCCAGCTGCTCCTCAAGTCCAGCGCCAACGGTGCCTGCTCGTACTGCCACATCTCGAGCGGTCCCACCAAGATGTACGGTGGAGACGCCACCCTCGCCCTGTTCGGCAGCGGCGAGAACAGCTGGAACGAGTTCTACGGCCACACCACGGGCTGCACCTCGTGCCATGCCGTCCACGGAGCGAAGACGTTCGGCGGAGGCGCCTCGGCTTGGATTCTCAAGTATGAGGGTATCAAGAAGCTCGGCTCCGTCCCGCTGGTCGTCCAGCCCGAGGTTTACGCCGACAGCCCGCTGTACGCCAACTACGCCGACATGATCGCCGGCGTCGTGAAGCCCGCAGCGTTGGCCGCAGGCGTTACCGCCAAGGACGCGGCTGTGACCGCACAGTGCTCGACCTGCCACGCCAACTACTCGCCGGCGAGCAACCAGGTCATCAACCCGAACTACACCAACCCGAACCTCTTCCAGCCCGCCTCCTGGGCAAGCGCGAACGGCACGACCACTCCCATCATCCTGGGTACCAGCACGACGCTCCCCGGCGTACCCGGAATCAC
>CAZMJV010000047.1:5521-9358 GCA_964566905.1 uncultured Coriobacteriia bacterium
GGCTTCTTCAACAGCGGCTTCGGCACCGCCCGCCCGGGCAAGCCGGCCGTCATGAACGATGGCTACTGCGTCAAGTGCCATACCACCGTAGGAACCGCGTACTAAGCTTCTGAGAACGTACGGTCTTCTTACCGAGATGCTCTCCCCCTTGCGCCTCCGGCGCAAGGGGGACGGCTCTGGACGTGAGGGCGTAGTGCAGCTATGGACAATGAACCGATTCCGTCCAATGACGAGGTGACGGACATCCCTCCGAGATATCCTCGGCGCACAACGGTCGCACTCCTTGCGACCGTCGCGGTCGCTCTCGTCGTCATCGCGCTTCTTGGCGTCGGTCTCGGATCTGCAGGCGCGTGCGCCGGATGTCATCGGGCGCAGTATTCGGCGCTCGCCGACTCGACACATGCCGGGGTCGTCTGTACCAAGTGCCACTTCTTAGACCGAGGACCCGTCGCCGCCCGCCTCTATGTGATGTTCCGCATGGTTCCGTCGTCCTTTGGCGGAGTCGAGCTGGACGGACCAGGCCGTCCCGTCGGCAGGAACGCATGCGTGAGCTGCCATGACGATCTGGAGGACCAAGGGGTCGTGAGCGCGGACGGCCTTCGGATCAACCACCGTGCATGCGCCAAGACCTCGAGATGCGGGAGCTGTCACGGACAGGTTGCGCATGACGATTCGATTCGATTCGTCAGAACCCCCTCAATGACCGAGTGTGTCGCGTGCCATGTGCGGGAGAATGCCCTGCTCACCTGCTCGACGTGCCATACGGACCGGCTTCCGGTCGATCGGCAGCGCGATCCAGAGTGGGCGAGGGTGCATGGGGCTGACTGGAAAAAGCTGCACGGCACCGGCGACCTGCGTTCTTGCATCTCATGCCACCAGAAGGATGACTGCAAGAGCTGTCATTCGATTGACTTCCCGCACTCCGCGAATTTCGGCGCGGCCCACGGTACCGTTGCGAACGAGGTCGGAACCGCGGCATGTCTCACCTGCCACAAAGAGACCGACTACTGCGACTCCTGCCACGGTACCCCGATGCCGCACCCCGCCGACTTTCTCGCCAAACATTCGAGCCTGGTCTCCTCTGTCGAGGCCCCCGAGTGCACTCCCTGCCATGTCCAGTCCGACTGCGAGCAGTGCCACGCCTATCATGTCCATCCGGGCGGGCTGTATCCACCTGTCGGTCGAACGGGGGGTGGGCGGTGATGGAGACCTCGTCGACATTCACCAGCAGGATTTCAAGTCTCTTTGAGCCCGTGACTCGGTGGTATGAGTCGAGCCGTATCGGTGGACTGACACCGACTCAGAACTCTCTCGCCGTCGCGCTTGCGGTCGGAATCGTGCTCGTTTTGGCGCTCGTTCTCGTCATCGCATTAATGCCCTCTCAAAGAAGGATCGTGCGCAGGAGACGCGTTCGCCTCGTAAAGCGCATGGTTCCCGCAGGGGACGCCGCCGCCTCTGCTACCGAGACGACCTTGCCGACAAGCGGGCCGCGGCCTCTCGAATCGCGAAAAACCCGCGGAGCGGGTTTTTGGGCGACCGTCTGGATACTGCTTGCTGTGGTTGCTTTCGCCGTCTCATACATCGCGACCGGGTCGAACAGCTACTGCGGGCAGAGCTGCCACGCCGAGGACGCCCGCGTCGTCACTGCACTCGACAACCCTCATGAGGATTGCATCGACTGCCATGAATCGAACCCGGTCACGGGAGTCGCGTCGCGGATCAGGATGGCGTTCGAGGATGTTCCCGAGGGTGGAATCGCCGGGACCTCGACCGATCCCGACGCATGTCTCGACTGTCATCGAAACCTTCTGGACGAGACGACCACTTCCGATGTCGGGCTGCGCATCTCACACAAGGAGATCGTGGCGGGCGGTCGTAGTTGCGATGACTGCCACGTCGACGTCGGGCACCGCGAGGGTCGTTCGTTCACCGGCGGCATGTCGCGGTGCATGTCCTGTCACGACGGGGATGTCGCGCAGCGCACCTGCGAGACCTGTCATCCTGCCGGGTCGCCCATCGCCACAGCCGACTCCACGAGACGATCGACGTCGTCGTTCGACTACCCGGTGATCAGGGTGGCCAAGCGCGACTGCGCGGGCTGCCATGTCGATGAGACGGAATGCATCGCCTGCCATGGCGGCTTCGTGCTCCCTCACCCGGCGGACTTCCTCGCCGGTGGGCATGCGCGCCAAGCGGCCTTCGGCGCCAAGGAGCAATGCTTCAAGTGCCATACGATCATGCAGTGTGGGAGCGGGAAGTGTCACCAATCATTCTCCGCACACAACGAGCAGACCTGGCGCTCGGCGCATCAGAGCGGCACGAGTGCCGCTTGTGGCAGCTGCCACATGTCATGGAACGGCAAAGGGGATTTCTGCCAAGTTTGTCATTAGCGGTTCGTCTCCATAGTCCGAAGCAACGGGTCTGCTGTAAGATTCCGTTTTGATGGATGATGACGAACCTGCGGAACTCGATTGTGCATTACGAGAGGACGCCGTGCATGTCTGAATCGAACGAGGTCGAAGTCTACGAGCGCGTCGTAGTCGCCGAGGAGGTCGATCGGCCGACGAGATGGTTGATCTGGGCCGTCAGCGCCGTCGCGCTCTTTCTGGTCGCTCTCATTGCCTACGGGCTGGTGTCCGGAAGCTTGTCAGAGCGCGCTCCGGCGACGAGGGAAGAGGATGCTCTCGCGTCGACGGCCGCTGCGATCGCAGCTGACCCGGCCGATGGTATGCAGTACGCCATTCGGGCCGAGACGCTCTACTCCCTCGGAAAGACGGACCAAGCCTTCGAGGTTCTCGATCAGGGTGAGAAAGCTGTGGCCGGCGAGAACCCCGCACTGCTCTACATCCTCAGGGCGCGGACCGCGATTCTCAACCAAGAGGGACAATTCAAGGAAGCCGTCGAGGTCGGAACGCGAGCGATGACCGCGAGCGACGACTACCTCGCAAAACAAGGTTTGGCGCTCGCCCAGAAGGGCGTCACGGGCATCAGCGGGAACATGAAGGTCACCGCCAGCGTCGACACGGCGATCCAAGTCGCCGCCGCCTACATGGGAGTCAAGGATTACGACAAAGCACTCGAGCTCTATGACTACGCGCTCAGGCTCGAGCCCACAGCGGGCGACATCCTCGCACTGCGCGGATGGGCATATCTCGATGCTGGCAAGGAAGCCGAGGCAAAGGCCGACTTCGAACAGGTGCTCCAGTATCTCCCCGACGACGAGTCCGCCCTCAGCGGCCTCGAGCAGCTCTCCAAATAGGACATCCGGCAGCATCGCTGCATGAAGGGATAGACGATGACCTCAGAGAACCAAGTTTTGGAGCCGGACGACATCGCGAAAGACCCCGAGGGCACGTACGAGTATGTCGAGGAGGTCGTCGAATACAAGGACACGCGTCGTACGCGCACCTTGCTGACCATCCTTCTCATCATCCTCATTCTCCTGTTGTCGGTGGTGGGTTACTCGCTTCTCACCCGCAGCGGCGGGATCGGCGGGTCCGCGAAACCGTTCGGCGTTGAGGAGATGACCTGGGTACGCTCGATCTACGGATGGGGCGACACTCAGGAGGAGCATCTGATCACCCCGAACTCCGTCGATATAGGCCCTGACGGGATGATCTGGTGCAATTCGCAGAACCGCTACGCGGTCGCCTTCAACCCCGATGGCACGTTCGACCGCATCCTCATGAGCGATCCCTCGACGCAGACTCCATCGGGTGCGCCAGAAGAGACGAAGCCGGACGAGCCCCAGGCCGGCGGCGTGGGCTCCACTTCGATGATGGGCGACACCTCGGGCGACACCGAGGCCAAGCCTGGCAGCGTCTCAGCGGTCTTCTC
>CAZMJV010000048.1:0-9201 GCA_964566905.1 uncultured Coriobacteriia bacterium
TTGCTTTCGATGGAATCGCTCATTATTTGGCTCCGGTCTTCTCAAGTCCTGCGATTACCTCGGGGTCATCGGGGAGGAACTGCGCGGCCTTCTCGTAGTCGGCACGAGCGCCCTCCTTGTCGCCGTTCTCCAACTTGAGGTTCGCGAGGTCGATGAGGATGCCCGCGTCGTCGGGGTTGGAGTCCACATACGCCTGAAGCTCTTTCTGAGCATCCGCAGGCTTCTTCTGGATGATGTAGATCTTCGCTTTGAGGAGCGAGAGCTCACCGTAGTTGGGGCTCACACCCCACGAAGTCGCCTTGTTGGGGAGCGCCGGCGACGCGAGCTCGGTGTTGTAGGCCTCCATGATCTTGGCCTGCGCCTCATCGGCGGTCTTGATCGCGAGGTCGTACTTCTCCTGTGCCGCATACAGTTCTGCCTGGACCCAAAGGAGTTCCTGGCCCCAGGTGTCGTCGACGACACCCTTGCCGTCATCGATGACGGTCTGCGCCTTGGCGTACTGCTTGGCGCTGATGAGGAGGACGACATAGTCGTGCCACGTCTCAGGGTCGGCTGCGCCGTTGGAGATCAGCGACTCGTTCTGATTCAGCATTCGCTCGGTGTACGTGCGCGGGGCGGATCCCTCTCCACGGTTAAGGTAGCCGAAGTAGAGCAGGGAAACGATCGAGAGCAGCGCACCGACGACGATGGCTGCGACGACCCACGCCATCACCTTGACGACAGGATCTTGGAACATCCCGGTGTTGCGTTGCTTGGACCTCGTCGGCTTCTTGGCCGGCGAAGTGGCTGCCGCTGCGGGCCCACCGCTTGGATCGGGGACTACTCCCCGAGGCTCCGACAGCTCCACGTTTTCGTGGGAATCTGACATACCTATCCTCCGAATCATCGACGAACCGCAGGTAACGGCTCGGTTACCGCGCATCAGTCTAGCATGTACTCCAGAGAGTGAAAGACCCATTAAAAGGTCTCTAACAGTATCTCCATAGGGGGGTTAAGTTTCCTTCACAGGGGTTATTCCGAGCGTCATGCGTTCCAATCTATATAATCCCAACTAGAGAACGACAGGACCCGCGCCTCATCGATTGGATTCCCATGTCAGCACCGAAATCCGCTCCCTCGGCAGCTCTGCGAACGTCATGGTATGCGCTCCTCGCTGCCGCCGCGACGGCGCCGCTCTTCGCCGGGGCTCTCCCTTATGGACCGAGGATCACCTACGACGTCTTCTTCTCCCTCCCCACGCTGATGCTCGGCCTTATGCTCTGCGTCTCGCTCGGGGCGTGGCTCTGGGCGCTCGGCCGAAAGGAAACTACTCTGCGGTGGAACAAGACGCTGTGCGCGGTCGCGACGCTCGCTGTGCTCGCGGGGCTGTCCACGGCGTTCGCACTCTACAAGCCGCTCGCGCTCATCGGCGACACGCAGGATTCTGCAGGGCTGGTCGCCTGGTTGCTCTGCAGTTCCGCAGCATTCCTGGTCACTCAGCACGTGACCGGAAACGAGCGGTTGAAGGTTCTGGCGCGCGCGGTCGTATACGGCGCGGGGATCGTCGCGCTTCTCGCGCTGATACAGAGAATCACGAACGTCGACCCTATGGGACTCGTGACTGCGGGCACCCCCCTCGAGTGGATGAATCACCGGGGCAGCTCTACGCTGGGCAACCCGGACTTCCTCGGTAACTATCTCGTCGGCCCCGCAGTGCTTGCGCTCGGCCTGCAACTCGACGCGAATCGCACGTCGCGTGGCCGCATCCTCGACGCGTCACTTTTCGTACTGATAAGTGTCGGGTGCGTGGCATCACTGACCCGCGGTGCGTGGGCAGGGCTTCTGGTCGCGTCCGTATTCCTACTTTTCGCCATCCGAAAGGACCGGGCCAAGGTCCGCGAAGGCGCAGCGCTCGTGGCAATCGCACTCGTTCTCGCGCTGCTGAGCAGCGTGGCGATTTCCGGGTCGGCAGCACTCACTGCTCGACTCTCCCCCCAAACCCCCTCGACCGGCACATCAGTAGAATCGAGCCAGCCAGCCCAGATCGACGAAAACTCCCTCGCATTCCGAATCGACTCGGCGCTGAGTGGAAGGCTCGGTACCTGGGGAGAGGCGCTCGCCATCACGAAATCTCACCCCTTGTTGGGCGTCGGCCCCGCGAACTATCGATTGGGCTGGTATCCGGTCCAAGGAGTGACCGGACTGAATGTCTCAGGGACCTCGTTCACAGGAGACCCGCACTCTCTGCCTCTGTTGGTATCGGCGACGCTCGGTATTCCCGCGGTCGTGGTCCTGATCCTCGCCCTCGCATTCGCGCTAGGTGCGCAGGGCCGCAGCACGCTCAAGGACGGGTCGGGAAGGAGGGCTGTCTACTCAGCATGGTGGGCCTCTCTCATCGGAGTATCGACCGCATCGATCGCTGGGTCGACCACCACCCCGTTCCTTATGATGATATTCGTCGCTCTCGCCGCCGTTGCCTCCGCCTCGGCCAAGGACGTCGTCGCAGTGAAGCGCGGTGTCGCGACCGGGGTAACCGCCGTCGTCCTGATCGGTTGCGTCTCGCTCACCTCGATGGTCGGGATACTCACGGTCGCACAGACTCGGCTCTGGTCGTCGTTCAAGACAGCCAACCTCGCTGCACTTGATGCAGCTGCGGAGACGGCACCTTGGAGCCTCTCGGTACAGGAAACCTATCTCACCACTGTCGACGACCTCGCTCTCTCGAGCCTCCCGAGCGGCGGCCAAGTCGCCCGCGACTATCTAGTGACCGCAATCAAGAAGAATGATGCTGCCGTGGAGCGAGTGCCGCTCAACTATGAGTTCGCCTATCAGAAGTCGACACTCCTCTTAGGGGCCGGTCAGATCGTGGGAGAACCCTACCTGAGCGACGGCCTCGCGGCCGTGGACAAGGCGCTCGAGCTCTCCCCCATCTCGCTGACGCTGCGCACGAAGAAGGCTTCGGTGCTCATCGATCTCGACCGCAGCGACGAGGCGGTCGCCCTGCTCGAGGATTATTGGTATCGCGACCGAGGTGACGATCTGGCAGGATCCACGTACGTTACCGCGCTTGCTGTCTCTGGGCGCTTTGATGACGCACAGTCGGCTCTCGACGTCCTCGAGGCACGGTTCCCAAACAGCGCGGCTGTCGCTGAAGCCAAGGCGAACCTCGAGAAACTGCGTGGCGAGTAGGCGCGTTAGTTATGGAACCTCCGTGCGAACGCCCCCGTACGCAGCGGATGAGGTAGGATTCTGAACTGCATGCCCATACGGGTCGCGCGCAGCCGACCCCGGTTTGAGACAGAAGCGTCCATGGCCGTCGATCTGACAAAGCGAGTTCACACCATCGTGGGGCACATCGTCCCCGACGTGGTCTCCGACTATGCAAAGAAGCACCTTCCTCGTAAGTACTATATAGAGAGCGTCATTACCCACGAGTCTGCCCCGCAACGCTTCGTCAGGCGCGCCTTCACGAAGAAGCGGCCCACGCTGCATCATCTCGATGTTCACGTCACCGATCACTGCAACCTCAACTGCCGTGGCTGCGAGCACTACAGCAGCATCAGCAAGCCGGTCTTCTGCGACCTCTCCTCGACCGTCTCCGACCTCGAGAGGCTTGCGGAACTCTTCGAGAACATCGAGCAGATCTACCTGCTGGGAGGCGAGCCGCTCCTCCACCCCGAGGTCGAGTCGTTCGTTCGGGAAACCCGCAGGATCTTCCCGCGCACCCGCCTCTACCTGATGACCAACGGCATCCTCGTGACCCGGATGTCTGCTTCGCTGTGGAATACGCTCCATGAGACCGGAACCACGTTGCTGTGCGATTCGTATCCCATCAATCTCCCTGTCGAGAAGATCGATGCGCTGGGGGCGGAATACGATGTCACCGTCGAGTGGATGAAGCCCACCGAGGAGTTCTTCAAGATCCCGATCGACACGCAGGGTACCTGCGACCCGAAGAAATCGTTCGACCGGTGCAGGGGACTCAGCAACTGCGCCATCGTACGCGACGGTCACCTCTTCACCTGCGCTCATATCGCCTACGCGCACATCCCGATCGAGAAGTTCGGGCTGAAAGGGATAGAGCCCGTACCTGAAGACTCCATCGACATCCGCTCCGATGTCACCGGCGACGAGGTCATCGACTTCCTCACGCACCCCGTGCCCTGGTGCTCGCACTGCGACTTCGACTCCTTCTCGACGTACGAGTGGGGAAGGACTTCCGGAGAGGCCAGCGAGTGGGTCGGCGAGGACAAGCCAGCGGAGGGAACCCGATGAACATCGTGCGAATCACCCCCACATGGATGAAGCGCCTCGCGTACAAAGTGCTCCCCGCGCGGACGGTCGAGACCGCTCACGTACACTCCCAGGACAAGGACTACGTCCCGTTCATGGTCTCTCGCGAGAACCCTCTCATCTTCGATTTCAAGCGGCACGTCCTCAAACGCAACCCCCACCTGCATCGGTTGGTGGTGCATCTCACCGACCACTGCAACCTCAACTGCAAGGGATGCACTCATTTCAGCAATATCGCGAAGCCCGCGTTCGCCGACGTCGATCAGTTCGAGAGCGAGTTCGCGCGCTTGGAGACGATCTTCTCGGGAATCACGGAGATCTACCTCCTCGGTGGCGAGCCGCTGCTGCACCCCAGGGTGAACGAGTTCCTCAAGATCGCGCGTACGCACTTCCCTGCCTCGCGCATCAACCTCATGTCCAACGGAGTGCTCGTCCCCCGCATGGGCGAGGAGTTCTGGCGTGCGATGCACGACAACGACATCTGGCTCGTATGCGACCTCTACCCCATCGGACTTCCCGTTGAGGAGATCGAGTCGATCGCCAAGAAGTACGACGTGAAGCTGGAGTGGACCGACCCCCGGGCAGACTTCTTCAAGCTTCCGCTCGATCTCACGGGGTCGCAGGACGCCACAAAATCGTTCCATGGATGCGGCGGCGTGAACAACTGCGTGATCATCCGCGACGGGCGCCTGTACCCCTGCGCTTACATCGCCTACATAGACATCCTCAAGAAGCGCTACGACCTCGAGGGCATGGAGCCGACCGAGGAGGACTCAATCTCGATCTTCGAGGATCACGACCCCTACGAGATCTTCGACTTCCTGTGCAAGCCGGTGCCGTGGTGCAAGCACTGCAACATCGATGCGGTGAGCACGTATCAGTGGGACCGCTCGAAGCGGACGCTGGACGAGTGGACCGCCGAAGAGGACAAGCCCTCGAACTAGAGTCCCATGCGCTTGTCGATGAGCGCGACCATCTCGCCGGCCGAGACATCGGAAGTAGCCGTCCTCGGGATCAGGTACGGGTCGGTCAGCCGCGAGGCGGAGCCCCACGGAACCGGCGAACCGAGCTCGGTCGTGAACGCCCCGAGGAATCCCGCCTCATCCACCAAACCGATGGTCTCCTCCGTGAACGTCCCCCGCGTCCCATAGGGATAGCTGAATGAAACGGGGGCGCGGCCGCACATCTCCGCCAAGGCATCCCTGCAGCCGAATATCTCGAAACGCTGCTCGTCCACTGAGCGCTGGGCGAGGTTCTGATGGCTCACGGTGTGCGCGCCGATCTCGATCACCCCACCTTCAGCGAGCGAACGGGCTTCGTTTCGAGTTAGAGGTCTCTTGGACTCGCGCACACCCCGCTCTACGCCGATCTGCTCGCGCAACTGGCCGAGAACGGACTCACGATCATCCGAGGAGAGCGGGGCCAGGACCTTCGAGAACGCGAGGTACTTGCGGAGCCGGGGATGAAACGGTTCGCGCGTGTAGTTCCAGCCCTCGAACGACCGCGCGGTCGCCTCGTCGAGCACACGTCCCTCGGCCGAGACGGGACCGCCGAATCTCCGGCCCCCGTGCTCTACGATGAGGTCCGCGGGCAACTCGCCCGGCACCAGTAGGAGCTTCTCGAGCTCGTCCCACCAGTACTCACTACCCCCGTCAACGAACCCGCTGCAGACGAACGCCGTAGCGACAGCCCCGTGGCGTTCGAGGACCGGGAGAGCCTCTGTGATGCAGTCTGCGTAGCCGTCGTCCATGGTGATCACCAGGGAGCGGTCGGGCACCCGGCGATTTTCCGCGAGCGCACGAACCAACACCTCGGCGGTGACGATATTGTAGCGCTTCGAGAATGCCGCGATGTGCTCGTCGAAGCGCTCCGGCGAGACCGACAGCATCTGCGGATCGAGGGGGTTGTCGGAGATGCGATGGTAGGTGAGGACGACCACGGTGCCGCCCAAGGCCGATCGCACTTTGCGAAGCGCGGTCATTCCAGCCGAGCGAATAGAGGTCAAGCTCATCGCGTCTCCGCCTTACGCGCCGCGACGGTGACGAGGATCTGGTAGTCCTCGTGATTTGCGTCGAGCTCGCGCTTGTGGAGGCGCTGGGCCGGAATGCCCTCGATGAAACAGAGGCCGGAGAGTGCGTTGCCATAGGTCGCAACCTCTATGTCAGCCGACTCGAACGCGGTCTCGAAAAGCTCGCGCGCCGATAGCGAGGTGAGGCGCCAGCGATCTCCCCATCGGTCCATGTCCCAGCGGCTGATCTGGCTGAGTCCGGGAACCGTGCAGAGAATCACGCCGCCGGGAGCGAGGATGCGATGGAGCTCGCGCACTGCGGAGAACATGTCGAAGACGTAGTGGAGCGTCTGGGTGAGGATAATGCAGTCGAACGAGTCGTCGGCGATCTGCGGACATGACGCAATATCGGCCACGATCGTCGCCTCGGGAGACCCTTCTGTGAAGTGCAGCACGTCGCTCGACGTCACCGCGGTCCCGAAGCGAGTGGTGTACTCGCGATCCCCGACCTCCAGAACCCTGTCTCGGATATGGGCTCGATGTCCCTCGAGATACTGCTCGAGGTAGTAGCGATCGACCGGGGTGCCCTTCATCGAACCGAACGCGAGGTTCACGGGCTCGGTGCTCCGGAGCGTGCCGAAGCAGATGAACGTGGACCGCAGACGCCTCTTGAGCGCGCGGGCGTAGTGCGAGAGAGAACGGTTCATCGGGCGTCTCCAAAGGTCTCTGCCGGGCGCGCCGATTGTACCATCAGCCGCAGCAGGGCTCCTCCTTCGGAGGAGGGCACGACGGCGACTGCATGGTAAACTTGCACGCGGTTCGACCTTGCGATTCGCCCCGAGATCACCCGCAATCGACCGGCCCCGTGGCCGACGAAGGCAGAGGGATGGCACCGGAAGACACATCGGGGTATTCCCGAAAGAAGCGCATCCTCAAGAACACCGCCGCGAACGGCCTGGCTCAGGCTGCGACCATGGTGTCGACATTCGTATTCCTCCCCCTTCTGATCCACGCCTTCGGCTTCTCCGTTTACGGCGTCTACACCCTCTACCTCGCCGTCAACGGTTATGCGGTCCTCCTCGATCTTGGAGTGAGCGCGACCCTCACGAGGATGGTCGCCGAGCGAACCGCCACGGGTGATTCCGAAGGGATGTGGCGCGCGGTATTCTCCTCGGCGGCGATCTACTTCGTCCTAGGCCTGGTGACAGCATCCGTCCTCTTCGTTCTCGGGCTGACCACCCGCTCCCTGTTCAACCTCTCGGGTGTCGAGGCGCAGCTGCTCAAGACCCTGCTCTGGATGGGCGCCGCGTTCCAGCTCTGGTATTGGCCTACCGCGGCTGCACGCGACGCTCTCGCGGGGCTGCAGCGCTACGACCTCATCGCCAAGGTCACGCTCGGGATCGTCGCTTCCGACATCGTGGCGACTATCTACATCCTCGCAACGGGCCAAGGTCCCCTGATTCTTGTGGCTGCTCGGATTGTGACGATGGTCATCGCATCTCTCATCCACATCGGACTGCTTGTGCGCCATGCTCCCAAACGGAGCGGGGCCGTACGCACGTCCAGCGGAGAGATCCGCTCGATCCTGAAGTCCGGTTCCTCGGTGTTCGCCCTCCAAATCGCGGGAATCATGAGCCGCCAGCAGACCGACAAGTTGGTGCTGGGGGTCTTCCTCGGAACCTCCGCGGTGACGCTCTATGAGATCGGCGCGAAACTCAACTCGCTCATCACCACGTTCTCCGGACTCACCGTCTCGGCCACACTCCCCGTCGCAGCCGAATTGAATGCACAGAACCGGCATGCGTCGCTTCTCTCACTGTTCCTTCGAGGCACCAAGATCGTGGCGACGCTCGTCGTCCCCATCATCGTCATACTCGTGGCCATGGCAGGACCGTTCATCCGCGCATGGTTCGGGCCGGGCTTCGAGACCGCGGTCCCGGTCGCCCAGCTGCTCCTTCTCTCCCAGGTACTTCTCCCCCTCTACCTGCTGGGCGACCAGATCCTCATTGGGAAGAACAAGTTCTCGCTCTGGGTACCGGGAGGCATCACCCTCGCCATCCTCAACGTGGTTCTCAGCGTCCTTCTGGTCAGGGGCTTCGGGCTGATCGGCGTCGCACTGGGAACACTCATCGCCTACACGCTCGAACTCCCCTGGTACATGCGCGTGTTCGGCAAAGAGATGGACCTCGGGGCTCGTCCCTGGCTCGCATCCACCGCCTGGCCCACCTACCCTCTTCTGTTCATTCCTGCGACGATCGCCTACTTCGGCTCCTCGACCGCACTGGGGGATTCGTTCCCCGGACTCGCGGTCGTAGGCGCGCTGGCGCTGTTCGCCTATTGGATTGCGATGCTTTTCCTCGGATACTCCTCGGGTGAACGCGCAGGTATGCTCGTGTTTGCGCGCTCGCTGACGCGAAGGAGGAGCGTATGACACAACCGGTGCACGTCACGGTGATAGTCCCAGCATTCAATGCCGAGCAGACCATCGGCAAGTGTTTGCTGTCGCTGCGTTCCCAGACACTCCGCGACATGGAGGTAGTCGTCATCGACGACGGTTCGACCGATCAGACGGCGACCATCGTATCCGAGCTGGCTACCGCATCTGCGGTGCCGATCAGGATGGTCCACCAGCAAAACGAGGGACGGGCCGCGGCACGAAACCGAGGAATCGCCGAGGCGTATGGCGAGTTCGTGGGATTCGTCGACGCTGACGACTACACCGAATCCGCGATGTACAAACACCTCCTCGCCCGTGCGATGGAGACCGGCAGCGATTTGGTCGTGTGCGAGTACGCGAGCTTCGACGCGACTACGGGCGCGACGATCAACCACTACCGCGAGGGGTCGTCGAGCTCATACGGCACGAGCGTCAGGGAGAACCCCGCGCTGCTCACCGAGGCCGGTGCGAGCGTATGCAACAA
>CAZMJV010000049.1:0-4791 GCA_964566905.1 uncultured Coriobacteriia bacterium
TGGTCCGCTTCAAGCGCGCGTAGAGCACCGGCACATAACGCAAAGAAAAGAGCCGCCCTCGTGGGCGGCTCTTCAGTTATCTGCTTACGGGTTCTTCGGTTTACCGTTTGGATTGGCTGGATCCGGAGGTGCCGGGTTGTTCGTCGACGGAGTCGGGGTGGTCGGCTCGCTGGGGGGAGTGATCGGCTCGATCACCGGCTCCGGGCCCATCGAGACCTCGATGAAGACGGTGGAGTCCTCGATACGCTGCGAGAGGATCGTCCCAACCGGGTACTGGGAGTAGACCTGAGTAGTGGTGACCGTATACCCCTCGAGCATCTGGGCGACCTGATCGACCGTCATCCCGACCATGTCGG
This sequence comes from uncultured Coriobacteriia bacterium, assembly GCA_964566905.1. Lineage (GTDB taxonomy): Bacteria > Actinomycetota > Coriobacteriia > Coriobacteriales > CAZMJV01 > CAZMJV01. Next base: position 357 of record CAZMJV010000049.1, read on the forward strand.
GCAGAGAGCTTCCGGGAACGTCGAACTTGCTCGGGTCGTACTTGGGAGGATCGGCGACCGGGAAGTCGCGCACCGGCACGCCGTCGGTAGCCACGAGCATGTAGTCTTTCCAGATCGGGGCGCAGATCGTACCGCCCCAAGCGAGGCTTCCGCCGACCTTGACGGTCTTCTCCTCCGAGAAGCCTACCCAGACCGAGGTGACGAGGTCGGGAGTGTAGCCCACGAACCACGAGTCGCGGTTGTCCTGGCTGGTGCCGGTCTTGCCCGCCGCAGGCCTCGATATCTTGGCGCGGGTGGCGGTTCCGCTGGTGATATCGCCCTTGAGGATCTCGTTCACCACGAACGCGACGCCAGCGTCCACCTCACGTGTGGACTCGGCTGCCTCCTCGTAAAGGACGGTCCCCTTGCGGTCGGCGACCTTGGTGATCACGACGGGGTCGTGGTGCATCCCGCCCGTCGCAAGCGTACCGAACGCCGAGGCCATCTCGTAGGGGGTGACTCCGCTCGTGCCCAGGGTGAGTGCCGGTACCGCGGATAGCTCGGAGGTGATGCCCATCTTGTGCGCGGTGTCGACCACCTTCTGCGGTCCCAGTGCGACGATCAGACGCGCGAACGGGGTGTTTAGGGAGGCCTGAGTGGCTGCGGTAAGCGTCACCATACCGCGTCCGCCGCCACCCGAGTTCTGGACCTTCCACGGACCCGAATCGGTCTTGATTTCGGCCGGGGACGAGCTGTCGAGCCTGAAGGTCGGAGGCATTCCCTCGTTGATCGCGGTCACGAGCGTGAAGACCTTGAACGATGATCCGGGCTGGCGTTTCGCCTGGGTCGCAAGGTTGAACTGCGTGTCGGTGAAGTTCCGCCCGCCGTAGAGCGCGACCACGTGTCCGTTCTCGGGGTTGATCGACACGAGCGCCGCGTCCGGGTCGTTCTCGCGGTAGAGGTTGGCTGCGACAGCATCCTCGGCCGCCTTCTGAAGTTTCATATCCAGCGTCGTGTAGACGTCCAGCCCGCCCTTGAAGACAGTCGCGGCGGTGAACTGCTTCTGCAGCTCCTTCTTCACGTGCGCGACGAAGTAAGGTGCCGCATAAACGCCGTTCGCGGGCTCCTCCGCGCGTACGGGAATCACAGGCTCCGCAATCGCCGCGTCGTACTCCGCCTTCGTGATCTTCTCATTGGTGAGCATGCGTCGAAGCACGGTGTTGCGACGCGCGACCGCACCCTCGAGGTTGTCGTAGGGGGAGAGCCTGCTTGGCTGCTGGGGCAGGCCGGCGAGAAGAGCGGATTGGGACAAGGTCAGGTCCTTCGCAGACTTGCCGAAGAACGTCTTGGCTGCGGCCTCTGCGCCGTATGCACCCTCGCCGTAGTAGATGGTGTTCAGGTACATCTCGAGAATCTGGTCCTTCGTGCTGACCTGCTCGAGCTTGTAGGCGAGGTAGCCTTCGCGTACCTTGCGCTCGTAGCTCTTGCGGTACTTCTCGTCGAGAAGGATCGTGTTGCGGATGTACTGCTGGGTGATCGTCGAAGCACCCTCGCCGGTGGAATCCCCGGAAGTGAAATTCACCAACAGTGCGCGGGCGATGCCGATCGGGTCGACACCCTTGTGCTCGTAGAAGCGCACGTCCTCCACCGCGACGGTCGCGGTCGCGAGATACGCGCCCATCTCGGACATGGAGACGTTCTCCCTGTTCTCGAGGTACAAGCGTGCCAGCAACGTGCCGTCCGCGGCGAAGATGCGCGTCGGCTGTGCTGTGTCGAACGAGGCGGGGTCTGTATAGTCGGGAAGGTCCTTGAGCCAACTCTTGCCGATCCCGTACGCCGTTGCTCCTCCCGCGATGATCGCGAGGATAAGAACGACGACGACGATCAGCACCGTCTTGCCGGCTCGGGACTTCCGTCTGCGTGTGTGTACTCTACGGGCGCGTGACGACATGGAACCTCCTGGCTCTCTTGCTGTACATTGTGACGTATCGCGCGTGTTTTGCGCCATCCGTATCCCTCGCGTCACTTAATCACCTCGGAGCACACATGATTCGCAATTCCCTTTCAATACCCGAATTACTCGCACCCGCCGGAAGCCCCGAGGCGCTGCGAGCCGCAGTCGCCAACGGCGCCGATGCGGTATATCTCGGCCTCGACGCCTTCAACGCACGGCGCAGCGCCGAGAACTTCACCCTCGAGACGCTCCCTGAGACCTGTCGGTACGCGCACCTCTCGGGTGTGAAGATCTATCTCACGGTCAACATCCTCATTCTCCCCGGCGAGTTCTCCGAGGCGCTCGAGATGATCGACCGTGCATGGGAGGCGGGAGTCGACGCCGTCATCATCCAGGACCTCGGGCTTCTCGACGCCGTCGCCAAGCTTCTTCCGCACGTTCGAATCCACGCCTCCACCCAGATGGGGGCCCACGATTCCGAGACGATCCGGGTCATCTCGGCGGCAGGCGCGTCCCGGGTCACGCTGGCCCGCGAGGTGTCGCTTCGAGAGATACGCGACTTCGCGAAGCTCGGTGTGGAGGTCGAGTCGTTCGGACACGGCGCCATATGCATGTGCTACTCCGGACAGTGCCTCATGTCCTCGCTCATCGGCCGACGCTCGGCGAACCGTGGCATGTGCGCTCAGCCGTGCCGTCTCCCCTGGGAGCTGCTCGATGAGCGCGGTCAGGAGATTCCGGTCCCCGGCGAGCACCTGCTCTCTCCCAAGGACCTCGCCACGATAGGCATCCTTCCCGAACTGGTCGCATCAGGAGTCTCCGCGATCAAGATCGAGGGCCGCATGAAGTCGGCGGAGTACGTCGCGGTGGTCACTGCTGCCTATCGGGCAGCACTCGACCGCGCGGGCGCGGATCCCGAGGGCTACGAGGTCGAGGACGATGAGATGCAGGCGCTGTCCGAGGCGTTCTCCCGCGGGTTCACGGAGGCGTATCTCGTCGGTGAACGCGGCAACGAGATGATGGGCTACAAGCGTCCCAATAACCGCGGGGTGCAGGTCGCCCGTGTCCACTCGCTCAGGGACGGGGTCGTCACCCTTGCAGTCGAGAAGGACCTGCGAGCGGCGGACACCATCGAATTCTGGACCGGTCGCGGCCGGTTCGCACAGAAGGTCGGGTCGATGATCGTCGACGGAGAGAGTGTCAGATTCGCGCCCGCAGGCTCCAAGCCCCAAGTGGTCGTCGAGAAGGCCATCTCCCCGGGCGATCGCGTGTTCCGTGTGCGCAACAGCGCGCTGTCCGCGGCGGCGGAGGAGACCTATCGCTCTTCGACCGGACGCGTCCGCGCACTTCGGATTGCGGTCGAGATGCGGATCGGGAAGCCTCTCTCGGTGCGCGTTGTCGACCAGGACGGTACGAGCGGCAGCGCCGAGGGAGCGGTCGTCGAGGCTGCGCGAACCAAGGCGATCTCGCGTGACGAGGTGGTCGAGCACGTGGGCCGTTTGGGCGGGACCCCGTACGTCGTCGAAGAGTGGGACATCCAGCTCGACGAGGGCGTCGGCATCGGCTTCTCGACGCTGCACAAGGTGCGCCGCCGGGCCATCGAGGCATACGAGCATGCGCTTCTCACCCCGTGGGAGAACCGGGCATACGTGCCGTTCACGTTGCCACGAAGGGACACCAAGCCGCGCGCCAAGACGTCGATCAGGACCGTTGTCGTCGTCGACTCGATCGAGTCGGCGCGACGTTGCTTGGCTGCGGGTGCTGACGAGGTCTGCGCCCCGCTCGACCTACTCGTCGACGACGATTCAGGTCTCCCCATCACACCCATCCTCCCGCGCATCTGCCATGACGTCGAGTTCGTTCGTGCGATGTCTGTTGTGAGAACGGGCCGACCGGTCGTCGCCGGGACCCTCGGTCTGCTCGACTCGGCTCGCGCAGCGGGCGCGGTCGTCGCTGCCGAATGGTCGCTCAACGCGGTCAACCCCGCAACCGTCGACTCGCTCGGAGAGCGTGGCGCGGACTTCGTATGGCTCTCGCCCGAGCTTTCGGGTCGTCAGATAGGGGAGGTCACCGCGGGGACGAGCGTTCCCACAGGCCTCACCGTCTCCGGTTTCCAGGAGGTCATGGTGACCGAACACTGCGTGCTCATGTCCCAAGGTCCCTGCGATCAGGTCTGCGCGAAATGTGCCCGCCGCGCCAAGCAGCACTCGCTACGCGATCGCAAGGAGTACAAGTTCCCCGTGCAGACCGACCTTTCGGGACGCACCCATATCTTCAACTCGGTGTCCCTCGATCTGACCGGGGCGATGGCAGAGGTGGTCGCAGCCGGAGTCTCCGCGATCCGTGTCGACACGACGCTGCTCAAGCCGCACCAGGCGGTCGCCGCGCTCGAGCGTGCGCGTCTCGCGCTCACTTCAGCGCTCTCCGGAGTCGAGCCGGATCTCAAGGACGCGGAGATGCCTACCACGTCGGGACATTTCTTCCGAGGAGTGCTCTAGGGAGCAG
>CAZMJV010000049.1:4891-8779 GCA_964566905.1 uncultured Coriobacteriia bacterium
CGGTTGAACGATTTCACCTCGAGGCCCTGGTGCACCGCCTCCATGTAGCGGGAGAAGATCGTCGAGGGCAGTGAGCCGCCGGTGATGCGCTTGCCGTGGACATCGGTCATCTCCACCTGCGAATCGGGGTATCCCATCCAGACAGACGTGACGATCTGCGGCGAATATCCAATGTACCAGGCATCCCGATACTTCTGGGTGGTGCCGGTCTTCGCGGCGAATGTGCGGCCGAAGGCGCCCCCGGTGGCGGTGCCTCGCTCCGCGTCGCCCTCGAGGAAGTCGGTGATCATGTAGGCGATCTGCTTGCTGATGGCCTCCGAGGTGACCTGCTCATGCGAGAACAGCACCTCCCCGTCGTGGGTCGAGACCTCCTCGATGCCGTAGGGCTCCACGTACGTCCCCTCGTTGGCGAACGTCGAGTACGCCGTCGCCATATCGAGAGGGGTGACGCCCTCCTTGAGGCCTCCGAGCGCGATCGCGGGAACGGCGGTCAGCTCTCGCTTGATGCCGAGTCGTTTGATGAGGTCGGTGACGTTCGAGGGCCCGACGTCGATGATGAGCTGTGCGAACACCGAGTTGATCGATCGCTCGGTCGCGGGACGCAACCGCAGGGGGCCGCCGGCCTTGGTCCCGTTGACCTTCCACGTGCCTCCGGGTACCGCCAGTTCCATCCCTCCCGACTCGTAGGCCTTCTCCGGGCTGACGCCCTTCTCGAAGGCGGTCGCGAGGACGAACGGCTTGAACGACGACCCCGCCTGGCGGCCGTCGCCCTGGGCAGCGACGTTGAACTGCTGGGATGCGTAGTCTCGTCCTCCCACCATGGCGAGGATCCGACCGGTGCCCACCTCGAGGGAGAGCAACGCGGCGGAAGGGTCGTCCGGCAGGTCGAGAACCGAGGTGATGGCCGAGGTCGCGGCATCCTGCGCAGCGAGGTCGATTGTGGTCTTCACGACGAGGCCACCGCGATACAAGCGGTCCTCTCCGTACTGCTCGGTGAGCTGCTTGATCACCCAGTCGGTGAAATAGGGGGCACGCGAGGCGTTCTTGACCAGGCCCACCGTCGCAACGGGCTCAGCCTTGAAAGCCGTCGCCTCCTTTGCGGTGAGGTAGTCCTGATCCACCATCAGACCGAGAACGAGGTCGCGTCGGTCCTTGGCCGCCTCAGGCTCGAGGTACGGTGAGTAGAGCCCGGGGCTCTTGATGACGCCTACCAGCATCGCGCACTCGGGCACCGTCAGGTCGGTCACAGGTTTCCCGAAGTACGCCTGCGAAGCGGCTTCGACGCCATAGGCGCCATGCCCGAAATAGATGGTATTGAGATAGAGCTCGAGGACCTCGTCCTTGCTGTAGCGGCTGTCGACCTCGTAGGCGAGCAACGCCTCAGAGACCTTGCGCTTGAGGGTCTTCTCATCTGTGACGAACGCCTGCTTCACATACTGCTGGGTGATCGTCGATCCGCCCTGAGCCTTCTTCCGCTTCACTGCATCGACGGCCAGCGCGCGCATGATGCCGAGCGGGTCGACCCCGTTGTGTTCGTAGAAGCGGCGGTCCTCAGTCGCGACCACCGCCTGGCGAAGCGCGAGCGGTATCTCCTCCAGCGTACGATCGGTGCGGTTCTGCTCAGCGAAGAGCTTGTAGACGACCGCACCCTTCGCGTCATATATAACGGTGGTCTGGTCGCGGCCCTTGCCGGCCTCGGCCTTCGGGTCGGGGAGTGAGCGCTTGATGCCCGCGACTGCGACCGTCCCGCCGATTGCTCCGAGCAGCAGCACGCCTCCGACGATGCCTGCCGTCCACTTGGCGACACGCTTGCGGCGATTCGTCGTACGGCTCTGCTTCACGCGGCGCACAGATGCCGCGTTCGATCCACGCCCGGCACTATCCGCCCCACGCCCGGCATCGCGCTGCGATCCATTGTCGGCACCACGCGCAACACCTCGCCGCGATCCACTATCCGCACCACGCGCAACACCGCGCCGCGTCCCGCTCGCCGCTCCACGCCCGGCATCGCTTTCCGGACCGCGACGGCCAGCCGTCTCGCGTCCTCCACCTGCGCGCGGCGTCGGCTCCGCCGCGACCCGCTTTCGGGGCCGTGGCGTGGGCGTGCCCGGAGTGTTGGTTCGCCTTTCGGCCATATACTCAATCCCATCTCGGCGCCTCGACCGCGCGACGCGCGATTCCGACCATAACGAAACGACATGATAGTATGACATCCTGCCGCGGCAACCTCACGCGCGCGCTATCCATCGAACCCTCATCGGCGCCGAACGGCCCGCACCTCAGGAGGACTTAACGTGCTTTCGCCCCAGGAACAACTGCATGTGATCAAGAGCGGCATCGCGGACCTCATCCCCGAGGCGGCGATGCTGGAGAAGCTCAAGAAGGGCGTCCCCCTCACCATCAAACTCGGAGTCGACCCCACCGCCCCCGATCTTCATCTCGGTCATGCGGTCCCGCTTCGCAAGCTCCGTCAGTTCCAGGACCTCGGGCACAAGGTCGTCTTGATTGTCGGCGACTTCACCGCGCTCATCGGGGACCCCTCGGGGCGCAACACCACGCGCCCGCCGCTCACGCGGGAGCAGATCGAGGTCAACGCCCGCACCTATGTCGACCAGGCCTACCACATCCTCGATCCTGAGAAGACCGAGCTGCGACGCAACTCCGAGTGGCTCGGCGAGCTCAACTTCGAGACGATCCTCGCGCTCGCGAGCAAGTTCACCGTCGCCCGCATCCTCGAGCGCGACGACTTCTCCAAGCGCTACGCCTCACAGCAGGCGATCTCGCTCCACGAGTTCCTCTATCCCGTCATGCAGGCGTACGACTCGGTCGCGATCAAGGCCGACGTCGAGCTCGGCGGCACCGACCAGCTTTTCAACCTCCTCGCAGGGCGCGAGCTCATGGAGAAGAGCGGCTTCGAGGCCCAGGTGTGTCTCACCCTGCCGCTGCTCGAGGGCACCGACGGCGTCCAGAAGATGTCGAAGTCCTACGGCAACTACATCGGCCTCACCGACGAGCCGGCTGACATGTTCGGCAAGGTGATGTCGATACCCGACGCGCTGATGGTCAAATACTACCGACTCGCCACCGCGCTCCCCGTCGACGAGGTCGACGCTATCGAGGCGTCGCTCGCAGACGGCTCCGCTCATCCCAACCAGGTGAAGCGTAGGCTCGCGGCGTCCATCGTCGGTATCTACCATGGTCCCGAGGCCGCTGTCGCAGCCGAGGAGGCGTTCGACCGCGTGTTCAAGAACAGAGACCTGCCCGAGGACATCCAGGAGGTCTCCGTCGACCTGGAGGACGAGGTCTACGTACCCGGTCTGCTCCTCGAGCTCGGGCTCGTTTCTTCGGCGGGGGAGGGACGACGCATGATCGACGGCGGCGCCGTGAAGATCGACGGAGTCGCGATCGAACCACGTGCATATACTACTTCGCGCCCGTCGGTGGACTCCCATGTCATCCAGGTGGGCAAGCGAAAGTACGCCAAGGTCATCGGCCGATAAATGCGCAGGTGAAAGAATCTAAACTTTCTCCCGAATAACCCTTGCACCGTTTCGAGAAGGTGTGTAATATCTCTCCTTGCGCCACGGACAACGGCTTCAAAACCTGGTCCGAAGCGCGTTGAAAAAACAATCACCGTACAAGCACAGGGCAGGGTGAACCACACCCCAACAGGATGTGGCTGTGATTACTGCGCTCTACGTCAGCCGATCGGTTCGCCGAGACGCCGGTTACACGGAAATGAGAAACATCCGCGAAACCTGTTGACGTTACAGCAGCTATCACGTACCATTACATGCCCCGTTACACACGGTGGTTGGCATCGAGAGCGAGAGCGATCGTTGCCGCCTGAACCTTGAAAACTGGATACTGTGAACGAGCCAAGTAAGA
>CAZMJV010000050.1:0-8361 GCA_964566905.1 uncultured Coriobacteriia bacterium
GCGATGCTGGATTGTAAGGCAGGTTTTCGCTGGTCAGCACAAGACTCGCTCCCTAGTCGGATACTCCAACAATAGACAAGAGCGACCATCGGCGTAACCCCTTCCCTTTTGGGTATGCACTCCTTGCGGGCCCGCATTGGCGGGCAACGTGCGACGGAAGGAGTTGCCATGCATATGCTTCACGGAGATCATCATCGGTTGGTCCCGAAAATGGCGATCGGAGCCGGCATCGCCATGGGGCTGGGGTTCGTCGTCGTGGTTGGAGGAGCGATGTGCGCAGGCGCGATGCTCATGAAGCATCGCATGCGCAAGCACTATCCCTGCTGCGTCGATGACGACGATTTCGACGCCCTCTTCGAGGACGAGGACGACTGGGAAGAGTATGTTCACTCACCGGGCAAGGCGCCTTTCAAGGCTCCGGTAGCAGAGAGCCCCGATGTCGACGTAGACACGGGCGCGGGTCCTGTCTAAGCCCTTGGAATTCGCCGGATGCCAGGCCCCTGAGTCTAGATATTGGAAACGGCTATACTGCACCTATGGGCAGGTAAAATGCCCCGTACCGCGCAGGGGCGCGACCATTAGGCGAACTTGAAAGGGGACCTTAATGAACACACCCGGACGGTCATTCTTCTCCAAGGCAGCCACGCTGCTGATGCTCGGCGCTCTGGTCGTCGGCGCGTTTGCTCTCTCGGGCTGCGGCGCGAACACACTGTTGGGCGAGGGCGGACCTGACCCCGCAGCCAAGCTTCCCGGCACTTGGATCCCCGCTTCGAACAGCGCGACCGAGACGCTGGTCATCAACCGCGGCGGCGACGCGTACTTCGGATCCGATACGGACAAGTTCACCTGGCGCGTGCGCCCCGACCAGACCGATCCTTCCCAGCTCGTGCTCGTGCACAAAGACGCCTCCGAAGAGGTTCGCGCCTTCTCCCTCAGTGATGACGGTAAGACCCTGACGCTCTTCGAAGGCGAGGCTGCAAGCGGTTCGAGCATGGATTACGAGCGCTTCGAGCATGCTGCTGCCGAAGAGTAGAGCTACACGATCGGGCCGAGCTTCTTCGCCATATACAGGTCGACCGCCTCTCGGACGACATGCATGAAGAGCTCCCGATTGAACGCTCCGGGACCTTGGTTGTAGAGTCGAGCCGCCTGGGCAGCATGAAACACGATCTCCTCGCGCGTGACAGAGATGTCGCGCGCGAGGTCTATTTTGGGGTTCTCGCCGCCGAACACCGTGCGGTCGAGATGGACGCGTACGGCGAATCTGATGAGGTCGATTCGACGCTCCTCGGAGAGCGGTTCGAAGGGGAGGTCGTTCGCGAGGAAGATCTGCCGGTCGTCGCTGTACGTCATGGCTGTTCCTTTCGTCCGGGCATCTGGCGGGGTAGCTGGCGAGCATCCTCCCTCCTCTGGAGCGGCCGCCTAACGCAGGCGGAACCGGGCACTCACGCGCCCCGCGCGGTGTACACTTGACCCATGGAAACGTATGGACCGCAGATGACGCTGTTGCCCGATCTTCCTCTCGACGAGCTTCGCTCGATCGACGGTCTGGTCATCGCCGAGGTGGCCGGCCGCGACAGCGTCGCCGCGATGGTCGAGCTCGCGCGCAGCAGACCGGGCGTGGTCTTCCTCCCCACCATCGTCGCGACGGGAACCGAGTACGGCGACTTCGACGCGCCCATCGCTGCCGTTGAGCACACGCGCAGACTGCTCCCGGACGTGAGGATCCTCGATCCCGTGCGGGTCTTCTCCCCCACGCTCTGGGCTGCACTCAACGGACGATTCGGAGCGGTCCTCTCCGAGAGATATCCCGGCTGGTCGCCGTGCGCCGCATGCCACCTCTACGTGCACCTCGCACGTGCTCCGCTCTCGTTCGCGCTGGGCGGGGCTCCGATCGTCACCGGCGAGCGGGACACCCACGACGGACGTTACAAGCTCTCGCAGACTCCCGATTCTATCGACGCCTCAGTCGCAGTCCTCGCCGAGTTCGGCATCGACCTCTTGGAGCCGATCCGGAGTATCGCCGACGGCGAGCGGATTGCCGAACTCGTGGGCCCGGGGTGGAACGAGGGCGACCTCCAGCTGGAGTGCGTCCACTCGGGCAGCTTCAAGGACGCATCCGGGCGCTTCGACTATAACCGCGAACTCTGGGCGCACTACCTGGAGGAGTTCTACATCCCCGCGGCTCGCGCTGTATTGGAGACCATGAAGACAGGAGTCATCGACACCGATTGGGCGCACGTCGTTGCGAGCGCGACGGGCATCGCCGGGCGTTGATGTTCGCTATACTCTTGAGAAATACGCGTTACCGCATGCCGAGGAGGCATCATTGAGCAGGCCGAGACCGAACAGGTCGTATCCCTCAGCTTTCGACCCGACGGTTCCTCCCGAGGTTCTCGAGGAGCGGCTCAAGCGACACTACCGTCTGTGCCTCGGATGCAAGTGGGACAGCACCCGCTGCCTGAACGATCCCGAATACTGCGCCGACTATGAGGCGATCGAGCGCCCCAAGAACGAGCGGCTCTGGCTCCTGATCGCGATAGCGTTCGTGATCGTCCTGATCCTCTTGATGGGATACCGCATCTTCGACACCAAGCGGGGAACCGTCATCGACGGGGACAACGGCGAGATCTCCCGAAACATCGAGCGACTCGACGCGCCGATCTACGAAGGTGCAGTCGCCGTATGGCTCGAGCCAGGTGCCAAGATCGAGGACGCCCTTGCCAGCGTGGGACTTTCGGGAGCGAAGACGATCTTCTCCTCCAGCGACGACAAGTACGTGGTCGAGGTCGAGCCCGGTTCCGAGCAGATCCAAGCCGCGAACCTGCGCCGAGGCACGGGCGTGGCTGCCGCGGGATTCGTCTACCAGCAGTAGAGCTTACGCGCGCGGATAACTCCCCAGCATTTTGACCTCGCGCAGCTTGAGGCGCAGGCAGTCGAGCGCCGTCTTCACGTCGGGCTCGTCTTTGTGCCCCTCCATGTCCATGAAGAACATGTACTCCCCCATCGCCCGCTTGGTCGGGCGCGACTGGATCTTCGTGAGGTTGATCCCCGCGTACGCGAACTCGGAGAGGATCATCAGCAGCGCGCCCGGCTTGTCAGCCTTGAGGAACAGCGCGAGCGACGTCTTGTCGTGGCCCGTGCGCGCCGGCTCTCCGCGGCCCACCAGGACGAAGCGCGTCTGGTTGGACGCATGGTCCTCGATGCGCGGCTCCACGACGACCGCACCGTAGAGACGGGCGGCCAATTCGGTGCCGATGGCGGCGACGGTCGGGTCGCCCGCTGCGATGCGGACGGCGTCGGCGGTTGAGTTCGCGGCGACGATCTCGCGCCCGGGAAGGTTGCGCGCGATCCAGCGGCTGCACTGACCGGTCGCCTGCGGATGGCTGATGATGCGCTTCACGTCGGCAAGGTCGACCCCGGGGGCGGTGATGAGCGCGTGGTGGATGTCGATGGTCGCCTCCGCAAGGATCTGGGAGGTCGTGGTGAAGGCGAACGCGTCGAGAGTGGCGTTGACCGAACCCTCGAGCGAGTTCTCGATCGGGACCACTCCGAATGTCGCGCGTCCTGCGTCGACTGCCTCGAAAATCTCGGGAATCGTGGCGCACTCGAGGAGCTTGACGTCCTCATCTGCCGTGAAGGCGGAAACCGCAGCCTGCGAGAACGTTCCGCGGGGGCCGAGATATGCGTAGATCGGCTGTGCGTGAGTCATCCGTGTCCTCCGAGTCTTCCAAACTCCGTATCATGGAAGAGGAATGGTGTGTCGAGAAAGTGTACCCCGCCGCGCGCTTGTCGCGAAGCGGGGATGCCGGTAAGGAGCACGTATGGAACATCGAGATGCGCGCGAGTCCTTCTCGGACGCGACGCTCGATCACGACCGCGCACGGAGGTGCGGGTTTACCGAGGTCATCTACGGGGAGGGCAAGACTCCCGAGCAGGTGGCGCGCATCGCGAGCGGACTGCTCGAGGAGAGCGACGTCATGCTGGCGACGCGCGTGGGAGAGGAGCACGCCGAGCGGTTGCGCGAGGAGCTCGAGGACGGGTCCGAGGTGCTGTGGTTCCCCCGGGCGCGCCTGCTCATCGTGGATCGCCGCGTAGACGGTTTGGGCTCGTCAGAAGTCGCCGAGGCGCTGGCGACTCCGGGCGGATCGGGGCACGTGGTGGTCTGCTGCGCGGGCACGAGCGACCTCGCAGTCGCCGAGGAGGCCGCACTCACCGCTCGCGTGATGGGATCGCGCACGACGCTCTTCTCCGACGTGGGCGTAGCCGGGGTGCACCGCATCCTCGCCCACACCGATACGCTTCGAGATGCGCGCGTCGTCGTGGCAGTCGCCGGCATGGAGGGCGCTCTGCCCTCGCTCATCGCCGGGCTCGTCGACGTGCCGGTCGTGGCGGTCCCCACGAGCGTCGGATACGGCGTCGGCTTTGGTGGAATCGCGGCACTTCTGGGTATGCTCACTTCGTGTGCGGGCGGAGTGTCGGTGGTCAACATCGACAACGGCTTCGGTGCAGGTCAGATAGCCAGCCGAATCAACCGTCCGCCCGCTCGTTTCGCAACCGATTTCAATCGAGAGGACGACCCCCGATGATTCTCTACCTCGACCTGGCAAGCGGCGCTTCCGGAGACAAACTTCTCTCGGCGCTGCTCGAATTAGGTGAGGAGACCGGGCTTTTCTCGGTGGACGCGCTTCAGCGAGGCGTCGCCGGACTCGCGCCCGAGGCCCGGATCGAGACGGAGCGCGTCGTGCGCGGCGGCATGGGTGGCACGCACCTCAAGGTGCTCGCCGACGAATCCCCGCGCCATCGCCACTGGTCCGATATCAAGGAGAAGCTGGAGACGGTCCCGATGCCCGAGGGTGCTCGCCAGCGTGCGCTGCGCGCGTTCACGCTCATCGCCGAGGCCGAGGCGCAGGTGCACGAGTCGACCGTGGAGCACATCCACTTCCACGAGGTCGGCGCGACCGACTCTATCGTGGATATCGTGGGCGTGTCCCTCGCGCTCGACGCGCTCGATGTCGAGGAGTTCATATGCACGCCTGTCGCGGTGGGGTCGGGAGCTCTTGTGTCGGCCCATGGCCTGCTGCCCGTACCGGCACCCGCGACCGTCGAGATCCTGCGCGGCGCACCGACCTACTCAGGCGCTGCCGAAGGCGAGCTGACCACCCCGACCGGGGCGGCGCTGCTGGTCGCCAATGTGACCGCATGGGGTCCCATGCCGCCGATGACCGTCGCGGCGATCGGATACGGCGCGGGGACGAGAGAGCTCGACGGCATGCCCAACGTCTTGCGCATCATCGCCGGCGACCACGCCTACGCGGCGGAGTTCTCGGACGACAGCTCCCCCTATGCGGTCGAGGGCCTCATCCTGCTCACCACCAACGTGGACCACATCTCCCCCGAGGCCGTCGCGTTCGCGGCCGAACAGCTGCTCGATAGCGTTGCGCGAGACGTGTGGCAGACTCCTATCGTGATGAAGAAGGGACGCGCCGCGACGGAGATCTCCGTGCTCGCGAGCCCCATCGACGCGCGCAAGACCGCCGAGCGCCTACACGAGCTGACCGGTTCGCTGGGCGTGCGCCGCACGTGGGTTGAGCGCACCATCGCCCCGCGCGACGAGGTCACCCTCGAGACCCCGTGGGGGGCCTGCCGCTACAAGGTCGGATTCTTCGGAGACAAGCGCGTGATGCGACCCGAGCACGACGACGTCGCGCGCCTGGCATGCGAGACCGAGCTCTCGTACCTGGATCTCGCGAAGAGCCTGACCCGGTTCGCGGAGACGACCGACTGAGAGCGTGGCCGCGGGCAGCGGCTATCGCGCCAACTCCGCCGCGACCGCATCGCGGACCGCGCGGCTCAATGCGAGCTCACCCCCGAAATAGGTGACACTCTCGATGGCATCGCGGTTCTCCGCAATCGCCTCTCGCGCCGCCGGGCTCAGCGACACCCCTGAGGTGAGCAACATCACCGAACCGCGTTTCGCCTGCAAGACCCCTCCCGCGAGCCCGTCGTAAGGAAGATCTCCGGTTGCGATTGCGACGTGTTTCCAGCTCATGCCGCATGTCTCGACCCCGTAGCGCGCAATCTGCGCAGCGGTATCCGCCCAGGTCAGTCCCCCGATTCGCACCAGATGCGCCTTGGCGAAGGCAGCCTCGAACCGACCGGGCACCGCAAGGTCTCCTCCGAGGATGACCGCGTTCTTGATTCTGGGAAGCAATCGGCGGGCCCCCGGCGAGAGTTCGCCCGCGTGCGGATCTATGAGGAAGACCGGCCAGCTCTCGGCGGCGGCGAGTGGCGATGCCGCCAACGCGTCGGCGTAGTACTCGCCCGTCGTGAACAGGGCGGTCCCGTCCCACGGCGTTCCGCGGCGCGCCTTGCCGGAGATGACCCGCGCAGCCACGGCGTCGGCGGTGTCGTAGCGCGTTTCTCCCCAAATCCGCTCGACCGAGTAGCCAGCGGCTCCTAGCGACGACTCGAGGCCTTCGTCCACCGCGAGAGGACCGCCGAGGATGACGATGTGATCGGGTGCGAGTGTCTGCAATGCGTGCGCGGTCGCGTCGGGAACCGCAGCGCCCGCATCGACGAGAAGGATCGGGGCCTCGAGCACACCGGCGAGCGCTGATCCGCTCAACGCGTCGGCCCAATGATTGCCCGTCGCGAGGATCACGGTGTCCGCACCGTCGGGGAACGCCTTGAGCGCGATACTGGCTGCGGTGTCGAAACGTGTGCCGGAATAGTCGTCCTCGGGTGCGTTGAGGTAGTACCCGATCGCGCCGGACTCCTCGATGACTTGGTAGCCGGAGAACCCGGTCACCGTCCCAGCTACAGAGGAAATCGTGGGGTTGCCCGGTGCCTCGGTCGAGTTCATGAGTGTCGCGCCGGCCACATCCAGCTTGGACGAATACATCTCGATTCCGAAGTCGCCATTTCCGGATACGTCCACTGTTCCGAAAAGCGCCGCGCTCCCTGAGGCCAGGAACACGGCGCAGTTGCGTCCACCTCTCAGCACGATGTCTCCGATGGAAACGCCGTCCGTTCCCAGAATCTCGATGACCGACGTGACGTTGAAGTCCGGAGGAGCGGTCCCGCCCAAATCGGGGAGGACGACTGTGATGGAGTGCCCTCTCCCGTTGATGCTGACAGGATGCTCGACGGTGAAGCCCCGTCCCGACACGATGTCCACGGCGAGGGAAATGGCGGTTACTTCGGGGTTCTCCAGCGCTGTGACGAGCTCTGCCTCGGTGGCCACCACGACCTCAGAGAAGGCGGATGGAACGGGCGTCACGCTCCCCGACTCCGACCCGACAGCGAGCGCCGTGCCCGTGGCCAAAGACCACACGAGGACGACGGCGAGAAACCTTCGGAACATGGACACCACCCACCTATGGGTGGTTCATTCCCCCTCAGGCGACGAACCAAGCGTCTCCCGTGCCGCGGATGAAACCCTCCGAGGCTAGCTCTTCGAGGATCTGTCGTACCGTCTCCTCGGACAGCTGCGGGCGACCCGCCTGTTGCTCCGCACCGGAGAGTGCGATGGCGAGCTCCCCGCCCGAAACTCCCGGTGCGTCCATAACCGCGCGCAACAGCCACGATCGCTTCTGGCGATGCGAGCCCTCGAACCGCGACTGGGTGGTGTGGTGCTTGCTCCGCCTCGACGGATTGGGGTTGGTGCGCTTGAGGTGTGCTCCATAGTCGAGAAGTGCGTAGTACCAGCCACGCGGGTCGACTTGGTCGCACGTCGCGAGGACGATGGGGATGATCTCGCGGTCCGGAACCCCCTCGCGGTCGGGAAAGAATTCGTGGAGAACGACCGCGCGAACGTTCGTCTCGAGATACACGCCAGGCAGGTTGTGAGCGAAAGCACGTACTCCCGACGCGGTCGCCGGCCCTATCCCCGGCAGCGCGACCAGCGCGGACTCATCGACAGGGAGGATGCCCCCGTAGAGCTCCGAGCACTCCTCTGCGGCACGCTTGAGCGCGACCGCTCGCCGGTTGTAGCCGAGACCTTGCCAACGCTCGAGGACGGCTGCGAGAGGCGCAGCGGCCAGCGCGTCAACCGTGGGGAAGCGCTCGAGCCACTCCTCCCACTTCATGAGCACTCGCGCCACCTGGGTCTGCTGGAGCATGACCTCGCTCACGAGCACCTCGTAAGGATCCCGCGTGTCGCGCCAAGGGAGGTCGCGGTAGAGGGTCTCCCCATGTTCGCGGACAAGCACGACGAACGCATCAAGTGCGGCCTGTTCGGGGAGTGTGGGAGCGTCTCGTTTCATCTCGCAATAATAGCCGACAACACGAGGGGCCGCCCCGAAGTGAACTGAACCCCTAAAGTTGGACCCGAAATGAAAGTTTCGGGTCCAACTTCTT
>CAZMJV010000051.1:0-8293 GCA_964566905.1 uncultured Coriobacteriia bacterium
GATGAGACCGCCCTTGACGACCTCGATGACCTCGCCCTCGACGTTCTCGCCGGAGTTGAACTTCTCCTCGATCTTGATCCAGGCGCGCTCGTACTCGGCACGCTTCTTGGAGAGGATCAGACGACCGTCCTTGTCCTCCTTCTGGAGAACCAGGGCCTCGATCTCGTCACCCATGGAGACGATCTCGGAGGGATCCGCGTCCTTGCGGATGGAGAGCTCGCGGGAGGGAATGACGCCCTCAGATTTGTAGCCGATGTCCAGGAGGACCTCGTCGCGCTCGATCTTGACGACAATACCGGAGACCAGGTCTCCCTCATCGAAGTCGGTCATCGTTCCGTCGATGAGTGCGTTCATCTCGTCGATGGAGTAGTCCGTCTGCTCGATGATGTTGCTGTTTACGATCTGGTCGTGGTCGTTCAATTGTGGACCCCTTTCGGAAACGGGGCCCCTGTCGTCATAGTCGTCGCCTACAGGTCGTCGAAGTTACAGGACTCTCTGGAAACCGGACAATGTCTTAGGGGGCCAATAATACGTGCGTACGCAAAACGAGGCGCTTCGCGCATGTACGGGAAGTATACCGTGCGAGTTCGGGAATTGGTAGGTAAAAGATAGTGGATTTGGGGGATTCGGCGAAGGAGCGGACGCCCTTGATCGAGCTGTCGATCCGACCCGCTTGTCGAGCCAGGAAATCAGCGGATGAAGAGATCGAGCACGATGCCGGCGATTGCACCGAAAATGACGATGATCGCCGCGATTCGCGCGAGATATCGGAACTTCACTCCACGAGCGGCGAGGACGACGAACACCTCCCCGCTCGCGGTCGAAAGGCCGGCCACCGCGGCGCCGAACGTGATGACGTGCTGCGTGTACAGCGTGGCGATGGCGATGGAGGTGCCGCAGCCAGGGATAAGCCCCGCGAGCGCCGCGATGATCGGCTCGAAGAAGCGGATGTGTCCGAACATCTCTGCGATGTAGCCGGTCCCGTAGGTGTCCTGAACCCAGTTGAACGCCGCGAGGGTCACGAAGACGATCAACACCACCCTGACGGCGTGCCTCACGGCGTGGACGAATTCCCCTGCGGTGCCCTCATGATGAGGGTGCTGCGCGCAGCAGAACTCGACGTCCTCCTCCATCTGGGTCTTGGTCAGGCGGGTCTTCGGGAGGAAATCGACGAGATACCCCGCCACGACTGCTAGTACGAACTTGGCGAGCAGCAGCGGGATGAAGGACTGGATCCCGAGCGGCAGGAAGACATAGAGCGCCTCGTCGGACTTCGCGATCAGGACGGCGACCAACGTCCCGAGCGACGCGACGCCCTCGGTGAAGAACACCGCGGTGACGACGGCGACGTTGCACCCCGGAAGCAGTCCCAAAAGGGCTGCGATGACTGGCATGAACGCCCGTGAGCTGCGGAGCACGTTCTCGATCTGCTTGCCGAAGCGATGGTTGAGGTAGTCGACGAGCAGAAGCAGCGGCAGGATGATCGCCCCGACGCGCAGCGATGTCCAGAGAGCTTCGACTATGGGTTCGAAGTCCACCTACTTCGCCTCGGCCCAGTTGCGCGCGATGGTTGCGCTCACATCGAGGGGGACGTGGAGATCGGCGACTCCGGACATGACCTCGACCGCCATTGCCGCCAGAGCCTCTGACTCCTCGACCGGGCACTCGAAGACGAGTTCGTCGTGGACCTGGAGCACCATCTCGGCGCGGAAGCCCTCCTTGTGAAGCCGCCTCTCGACCTCGATCATGGCGAGCTTGATGATATCGGCGGCGCTCCCCTGCATGGGATGGTTCATCGCCGTGCGCTCCCCGAAGGAGCGCAAGTTCGGGTTGGACGACGTGAGCTCGTGGATGTGTCGCTTGCGACCCCACATCGTGATCGCCCAGCCGTCTCGGTGCGCCTGCGCCACGGTCTCATCAAGAAACTCGCGCACCTTGGGGTACGCGGCGTAGTACCGGTCGATCATGGTCTGCGCCTCGGCGTATGAGATGCCCAGAGAGGTGCTCAGGCCGAACGCCTGCTGTCCGTATACGATGCCGAAGTTCACGGCCTTTGCGCGCGATCTGAGCTCCGTTGTGACGTCGTCGGGATCGACCCCGAACACACGGGCAGCGGTGGCTGTGTGGAAGTCCTCGCCGCTGGTGAACGCGTCGATCAGACCCTGGTCTTCCGAGAGATGAGCGAGCAGACGCAGCTCGATCTGCGAGTAGTCGGCGGCCACCATCACGTCGCCCTCGTGGTCCGCGACGAACGCCGCACGGATGCGCCTCCCGAACTCGGTGCGGACGGGGATGTTCTGCAGGTTGGGGTTGGACGACGAGAGTCGCCCGGTCGCAGCGACCGTCTGGTTGTACGTGGTATGCAACCGTCCGTCAGTTGCCAGCAACCGCGGCAGCGCGTCGATGTAGGTGGACCTCAGCTTGGCGAGCTCCCGATACGCCACGACCTTCTCCGGCAGCGGGTGGAGCGGCGCGAGCTCTGCGAGGACCGCCGCATCGGTGGAGTAGCCGGTCTTCGTCTTGCGCTTCGTGGGAAGCCCCAGCTTCTCGAAGAGCACCGTCGCGAGCTGTTTGGGCGAGTCGATGACGAACTCACCGCCCGCGAGTTCATGGATCTCCTCGCGCAGCTGTTCGATCGATTCGGCCGTCGTGACAGACAGTCCGGAGAGGACCGAGGTGTCGAGGCCGACGCCGACGCGTTCCATCTCCACCAGAACGGGCACGAGCGGCATCTCGATGTCGACGAAGCACGGGCGCGAACCGTCACGTTCGAGCTCGTCGTCGATCTTCGAGCGCAGCGCATGAAGCGCCGCCGCGGACACCGCACCGACGGAGACTTCGTCCGTAGCCTCGGGCATGATGACTCCGAGGTGGCGGTCGCAGAGCGCGAAGAGGTCGTAGGTCGAGCGCGTGGAATCGAGAAGATATGCGGCGACCGAGAGGTCGAAGAGTCGGGAGGCGTCGAGCTCCTCGATCGCGACGAGCGCGGGAAGCGCCGAGTCGGCGGGTACGACCTCCTGGATGAGCGCCTTGGTGTCGAAGGCGACCACGTTCGCGCCGCGGAGCAGCGCTGCGAGGACGGACCCGATCTCCTCGGAATCGAATGCTGCGACCCCTGCCGATGTTGCGACGAACAGCTCCTTGGTGTCACCGAACAGGGAGGACCCCGTTCCGTCGTCGATGGCGACGCCCAGCCACTCCCCTGCCGCGACCGCCTCGTCGACGAGCGCCGCGGCCGACGGACCACGCAGCGGTACTGTGACGGCGAGCGACGGCTCTTCACCGGTGACGGGGGCTGCCGCGCTTTCGGACGATGGGGCGAACGAGAGGACCTTGCCCAGGTGCGCCTTGAAACCGAGTTCGCCGAACGCCCTGCGCACGTCGGCTGGCTCGAACGAGGGGAACCTCACACCCTCCAGATCGACCTCGACCGGCACGTCGCACGCGATCGTCGCGACGATGCGGCTCGCGAAGGCTGCGTCGGAGTTCTCGCGGATGCGCTCGCCCATCTTGCCCTTGATGTCGCCCGCGTGCGCGACGATCTCCTCCAGCGTCCCGTATTCCTGAAGCAGTTTGGCAGCGGTCTTCTCCCCCACCCCGGGCACACCGGGGATATTGTCGCTCGGGTCGCCCTTGAGCCCCAGGTAGTCCGGAACCTGCGCGACGGTCACGCCGTAGCGCTCGTACACCTCGTCGGGGCCGTAGACGACCACGTCGGAGATGCCCTTCTTCGTGGTGACGACCTTTACGTTGTGGTCGACGAGTTGGAACGCGTCGCGGTCGCCGGTGACGAGGAGGATCTCCATGCCTTGGGCGGATCCGCGCTGTGCCAGGGTGCCGAGAATGTCGTCGCCCTCCCAGCCCTCGAGTTCGACCACCGGGACGTCCATCGCCTCGAGGAGCTCCTTGATGATGGGGAACTGAGGCTTGAGCAGCGGGTCGGTCGGCGGTCGGTGCGCCTTGTACTTCTCCAGCGCCTCCATGCGAAACGCAGGCTTGCCCTTGTCGAAGGCGCAGATGACCGCGTCGGGGTGCAGGACCTCGACGAGTTTGATGAACATGGAGATGAACCCGAACACGGCGTTGGTGGGGCGGCCGTCGGGGGCGTTCATGGTCGGGGGGACCGCGTGGAATGCGCGGTGGAGGAGTGAGTTTCCGTCGATGACGGCGATCTTCTTCTGGGACACGCGGGCCTCCGCAGGTGGTGACGGGACAAGAACTACCTCACCCCACAGTGTACCCGAGGGTTACGACGCTATGCGTTCCAGAGATAGCCGACGCCGCGCACCGTCTCGAGCCGCTGGGAGATCTCGGGGCCGAGCTTGGCGCGGATGCGACGGACGTGTACGTCGACGGTACGCGAGCCGCCGTAGTACTCGAAGCCCCAGACGCGGCGGAGAAGGGCGTCGCGCGAGTAGGTCCGCCCAGGGTGGGTGACCAGGAACGCGAGCAGGGCGTACTCCAGATATGTGAGGTCGACGGGATGCCCGTCCACCTGCACCTGGTAGGTCGCGAGGTTGATGGAGAGACGGTCGACGACGATGAAATCGGTCGAATTCGCTTCCTCGCCCGGCCAGATGAGGTGCTTCACTCGGGCGACGAACTCCTGCGGAGTCGCGTCCATGAGGATGAAATCCGAGGGGACGCGCACGGGAAGGCGGAGCGTCGGCAGGTCGGAAGCGTCGATGACGGCGAGGATGGGCAGCGCGCCCTCCTCGGCGAGACGGGCCTCGACGACGTCGAGTGAGCCGACACCACGGCGCGCGACGTCCACTACGACGAGATCGAGCTCGTGGGAATCGAGTGCGGACGAGAACGACGCGACGTCGGATGCGTGGATCTCGACGTCGGTGGCGCTCAGATACTCGCGCATCCGCTCGATGAGCTCGACGCTGTCACTCGCCAAAAGAATCCTTTTGCGATGCATCTTCTCCCCCTGTTCCGGAGACGAGCCGGAATCCGAACCTCCGCAAGGCCGCGTGTACCGCGGCCTTGCGAGGTATGTCGGTATTGTACCGCCACGTCGGCGGCGTGATGGCGCGACCTAGAGAATCGGCAGGTAGCGCTCGCGCTCCCACGAGGAGACGTAGGTGCGATAGGAGTCCCACTCGGCACGCTTGTTGCGGACGAGGGCCGCGTGAGTGTGCTCACCCAGGACTTCCTTCATGAGATCGGAAGCCTCGAAGAGGTCGATCGCGTGACCCATGTCGCCGGGAAGCGTCTTGATTCCGGCGGCCTCGAGCTCGGCGGGCGACATCTCGAAGATGTTGGAGGAAGCCTCGGGCATGAGCTCGAGCTTCTCCTCGATGCCCTTCAGGCCGGCGCCGAGCATGACGGCGAAGGCGAGGTAGGGGTTCGCGGCGGGGTCGGGGCTGCGGAGCTCGATACGGGTGGCGTTCTCCTTGCCCGGCTTGTACATCGGGACGCGGACCATCGCGCTGCGGTTGCGGCGTGCCCACGACACGTACACGGGAGCCTCGTAGCCGGGGACCAGACGCTTGTAGGAGTTGACGAACTGGTTGGTGACCAGGCAGAACTCCGGGGCGTACTTGAGAAGACCGGCGATGTACTGCTTGGCGATGGTCGAGAGGTTGAAGCCCTCGGGATCGTTCGCGTCGAAGAAGGCGTTGCCCTTGTCGGTGAAGAGCGACTGGTGGACGTGCATTCCCGAGCCGTTCTCGCCAGCGATGGGCTTGGGCATGAAGGTCGCGTGGACGCCGTGGGACATGGCGACCTCCTTGACCACGAGACGGTAGGTCATGACCGCGTCGGCCATCGAGGTGGCGTCACAGTAGCGCAGGTCGATCTCGTGCTGCGAGGGAGCGACCTCGTGGTGGCTGTACTCGACGGGGATGCCCATCTTCTCCAGCGTGAGGACGGTGTCGCGACGAAGGTCGGAGCCGGCGTCGAGCGGGGTGAGGTCGAAGTATCCGCCGTTGTCGAGCGGCACGGTCGACTCGGCATCCTCGAAGTAGAAGTACTCGAGCTCGGGGCCGACGTACATGGTGTAGCCCATGTCCGCCGCCTTGTCGGTCATACGCTTGAGGCAGAAGCGGGGATCTCCGACGTAGGGCTCACCGTCGGGGGTCTGGATGTCGCAGAACATGCGGGCGACGCCGTCGGTGTCGGGGCGCCACGGGAGGACCTGGAACGTGGACGCATCGGGATACGCGACCATGTCGGACTCCTGGATGCGGGCGAATCCCTCGATGGACGAACCGTCGAAGCCCATGCCCTCGGAGAAGGCCGTATCGATCTCACTGGGGGTGACGGCGAACGACTTGAGGTTGCCGAGCACATCGGTGAACCAGAAACGGACGAAGTGGATATCGCGCTCTTTCATCGTCCGAAGCACATAGTCCTTGTCGAAACCAGCTTCCATGAGTGACTCCTTATCCTCGGAACAATTGATTCATATCGTGGTTCCACAAGGATGACGGGGCAAGGTTTCGCCCGCGTTTCGACTCTGGGAAGGGTCTGTAGCGATATCGCGACTCAGTCGAGGAGAACGGAAGCGTCCACCTTCGTGAGCCCGCGGGTCGCAGGACCGTTGATGAGGTCGCCGACGGCCGAGTAACGAGAGCCGTGGCAGGGGCAGTCCCACACCAGCTCGGTCGCGTTCCACCCCACGATGCAGCCTCTGTGCGGGCACCGCGCCGACATCGCATGCACGGCGCCATCCTCCGCGACGTAGACGGCGTACTTCTCACCGCCACGGTCCACGATGGCACCCGAACCTCGCGAGATCCCGTGGTCTCCGGATTCCGAGACGACGAGTGCGGGTCTCTGGGGGCGATACAGCGCGGCGTAGGGCGTTTTCCTGCCCGCGAAGAGGTCGGCGACGAGCGACGCACACGCCGCGGACTTGGTCATCCCCCACGCGCAGAATCCGGTCACCACGATCACGCTCTTCGACTCCGGATCGGTGAACCCTACCGCAGGAAGTCGGTCGGGCGTGTAGGTGTCCTGACACCACCAGCGGAAACTCGGTGCACCCAATCCGAGATGTTCGTGGCCCCAGGCCTCGATGGCGGCGAAGTGGTCCTCCGGAGATGTCTCGGATGCAGCCTCGTCCACTCCCCCGCTGAGCAGGACGTAGCGCGTGTCACCGTGACGATGCCGGCGAAACGACACGACGTCGCCCGAGCGCCGGTAGCACATGCCCGGCTCATCGCTCGAGGTCGTCTCGAACGCACAGACATATCCGCGCCAAGGGTCGAGCGACTCGAGGTACTCCCCCGAGAGCAGTGCGGGAACGCCCGTCGCGACAACCACCTGCGCGGCATCGACCGACACGCCGCCTGCAGTCCCGACGACGCACCGCGCGCCGGTGGCAAGCGAGGTCGCCTCCGAATGCTCGTAGACCGATCCCCCGAGGGACTCCACAGCGCGCGCTACTCCGAGCACGAAAGCACGGGGGCTGAACCGGGCCTGATCAGCGACCTCGATCGCGGTGATCACGTCGAAGGGGATCTCTGCTTCCGTGACGAGCTGTGCGTCGGAGAATCCGACGATCTGGACCGCGTGGAACTCGTCGTCGACCACGCGCTCCTGGGTGGGGATGCTGGCCACGGTGTAGTTCGTGTCGTGCTCGAAGCCGCACTCGATCCCGTATTTGGAGACGACCTCGACGATCCTCTCGAAGCCCTCCATGTTGAACCGCGCGTGAAGACGTGCGGCCGAGGCGCCGTAGCGCTTGATGATCGGGCTGAAGGCGAAGCAGTGGTCGGCGGTGACCTTGGCCATCGCCCGACCGGACGCCTGCTGGGCGAGGAGGTCCTTCTCCAAAACGACGACGCGCTTGCCCTCTTCTGCGAGGGCAAGCGCGCACATCAGTCCCGCGATGCCGCCGCCTATGACGGCGACATCGCACGACACATTGTCGGTAAGTGCCGGGAAGGCGCCCGAAGGCGTCGTTCCCATCCAGAGCGAGACGTTCTCCACGCTTGCTCCGATCAGGCGAGCTTAGAGGATGGAGAGGTAGCGGTCCTGCTCCCACTGCGAGACGTACGCACGGTACGAGGTCCACTCAGCGCGCTTGTTGCGGACGAAGTACTCGTGGATGTGGTCGCCGAGGACCTCCTTCATGAGGTCCGACTTCTCGAAGAGGTCGATCGCGTGACCGAGGTCGCCCGGAAGCAGACCGATTCCTGCGTCACGAAGCTCCTGCTCGCTCATCTCGAAGATGTCGTTGGAAGCCTCGGGCATGAGCTCGAGCTTCTCCTCGATGCCCTTCAGGCCGGCGCCGAGCATGACGGCGAAGGCGAGGTAGGGGTTCGCGGCGGGGTCGGGG
>CAZMJV010000052.1:0-8121 GCA_964566905.1 uncultured Coriobacteriia bacterium
GCACGGCTGATAACCGTGAGGTCACAGGTTCGAATCCTGTTGGGCCCACCATGAAGAATATGCCCGCCATCTGCTACGTAGCAGATGGCGGGCTTTCTTGTTCAAAGAGCCTGCAAATCGCACCCGCGAGTTTCTCGAGGCGATGGAGAGACTGTCACCCTGCTGCCGTGATTCCTAACGGTGAGCGCGGCATCATGTTTAGAATCAGGCCCCTTCAGGGTGTCCTCAGCAACTATGAGCAGCCCCGGTTCCAGTAGCACGGCGCATGCTCGCGCGGTGGACCCACTAGCGCGCAGGGTAACGCTTTCTGATCGACCCAGGGCAGATAGATAGAGCCGAGGTGTCGGGGCTGTTGTGATCCGCGGTGCAGCGGCCCTCAGGCCAGGCGCCCGTTAAGGAGCGGAAGCAGCCGCTTCGCGGCATCGTTGGCGAGTCTGAACTCGAACACCCGATCTCGCTTGGTCTGCTCAAGGTACCCCAGGGCCACGAGTCGCAGCAGATCCTGCCTCGCGGTTTCGTACGCCAGGCCACGCGAACGCGCGTGACGCTTGATCGTGAACACGGTCGTGGGGAGACTGAGAGCTTTGTCGAGAATGCGCGCCTGCCGGTGATTGATGTCCAGCGCACCGTATCTCGCAACCAGCGCCCGGTGGCGACGAACAGCGTTGTCCACTTCACGCTCAGCCTCTTGATAAGCGCTCAGGAACAGACGCAACCGCTTGATGATAAACCCGGTCGCGTCGAAACGTGCGCTGCTACTGTCGGGAGGCGGAACAGCCCACTCGGAGCTCGCCGTTCTCGTCAGCGGGGTGAGCGGGAGGCATTTGTATCCCTGCTGGTACTCGTAGATATGAGCAATCAGCCGTGCGAAGAGGCCATTGGCCACGAAAAAGGGCTGGACGCGTCGAATCCAGTAGAAGTAGACGACTGCCTTGATGAGCGGATGGACGAATGGCTTCTGGTAGTGCGTGCCATAATCCGCGATTGCATTCATCTCGCTGGGAATTCGCTCGGGCAACGCGCCCATTCCGTGAGATGACAGTCCCACGCCCGGGTTCTCGATGTGCTCGGAAGTACGGTACACCCCGCCACCACTATTCTTGTCGGGCACGAGCTGCGCGTGCAAATCGAGCAGGCGGCTGGCGGTGAGCGGCTGTTCCGCCAGTTCCGGGAGTCGCTGCATCAGCTCGTAGAACCGAAGCACCCATCGTTCGTATTCGGTTGTCGGCTCCGTGCCGTCGACCAGCATGCGACGCGCGCCGTTCTGGGCGTGAGCCAGTTCAATCTCGTCAGTTGGCGACAGCTCGCCGATTGTGAGCCCGAGAGGAAGGACCTCCTCGATGAGAATCTGGTTCCTCAGGTGCCGCATCTCGTCTTCTGGCAGCTCCGAGTGGGTGTAGAAGTCGAAACTCGATCGCACATCGATTTCGTGCAGGAGCTCGACTAGCTCAGCGGACAAAGTGATCCAGCCGGAGTAGTCGCCCCAGGATCCCGTGACTATGGTCAGCCCCTGGGCGCGTCGCAGTGATTCCAGAAGATGGGTCACAGCCTCGCGCGGGAGACCCTGCAGGAGACTCGTCCCGGCAAACCCATCGCGCTCCGCATAGTCTATGTGGGCAGTTTGGAAGAGGTAGTCCAGCCGCCCGCCATCGAGCGCTTCGAGAACCCGAAGCGCTGTCTTCTGATCCATCGGACCGAGGGGATCGTTCACGGTTGTCTGCTCCAAGAAGAGGTTCGGGGGACTGCCGTAACGCTCAGTCCAGCGGTTGACTTAGTAGAAGGATAGCACGGGCTTGTGCCGATATGCTGGTGCGCTCCAAGCGTAGAGACCGTCCCAAAAAACAGGAGCGGCGATGTCTAGTACTAGCAAAGTAGTCATCCTGTATTGGGTGTCTAATGTCACTGACTTGAATGGCTCTGAAAACTAGTCATAAGACATAGAGTGTAATAATGAATAGATACGACAATAATGCCGTGCGATACGCAGGTTACAGAGCAATCGTGTTCACAAAATATATCGAATGGTATGCTCGAATATGAGCCTTTTACCAGCTGTTTCATTATGAAAAGTGGTGGCGTGGCAGGGCCCACGCTACGTAAAAATACTAGTTCGTAGTTGACAAGTAATCAGCATGTGCGCTTAATGGTGAAGCTCGAACAACTCGGGCACTTGCGGACCCGGCAGTCCATTTGGCAAGGGCTAGTTCACAGATCCAGATGCGTTCGTGGGACTGTTGACACAGCTCAGAGGCGTACTGCGCTCAGCTGTGTACGGACCGATTGCGCGCATGGTGATGCGACTTGCCCTCCAGCACGAAAGGGGTAAGGCATGTCAACTGATCTATTGTTCGATTCGGCAACGTGGCTCGTGTGGCTCGCGCCGTTCGTCGGCGTGTTTGTCGCGGGGCTCACACAGCGGCGTGAACCGGTCATCGAAGGGGACAGAGTCTTGCGGCATGATCTTGCCGCAAGGGTCGAGCACTGGACGCACGGCATCGGGACGGCGGTCCTGCTTGCGTCCGGAATCACCCTGGGCCTGCGCTTCACACCGTCACTGCTGCGCGACTCGTCAGCCTCAATCCTTTGGATGAACGTCCACTTTGTGGCTGTGATCGCATTTCTATTCGGCACTTTCTACTACGCGGCCAATACCGTTCTGTCGTCTCACAGGTTCGCCGAACATCTACCGACCAGGAATGCGCTGTCGTTCACGGTGCAGCACTACGGGAGGTTGCTCGGCTTCAAGTACGACATGCCGCCGGAGGCCAAGTACTTCGAGTCCGAGAAGATGGCCTATGTCATGGCGCTCAGCGCATCGGTGCTCGTGATCCTCACAGGACTGCTCAAGGTTGGCGCGCATGTCGTCAACATCCCCGGCGGGGTTATGGGCGCCGCCACTTGGACGCATGACATCGCGACTGTCGTCATGTTCGCCTTCTTTCTCGCCCACGTCTTCTTCGCGGCAATCGCCCCGATGGCATGGCCGGTTCTGCCGTCGATGTTCCACGGCTACGTCACCAGGGCGCATGCCGAGGAGGAGCATGCCGGCTGGTATGCCGGGCTCGCTGGCGAAGCCGCCCCGACCGTTCTGGACGATGACCAATCGGACGTGCGTAATAACGCGATCTCCTAGAGAGGATTTTCACGATGACAAGCAAGAAAGAATCATTGGAACCCAAGCGTGTCTCGAGACGCGACTTTCTTACAGGCGTCGGTGGCGTGGGGATCGGCGCAATCCTCGCAGGTCCGATCTCGCAGATGTTCTTACTGGCCGATTCGGTGCTGGCCATCCCCGCGTCCGACGGATATCTGTTGGTGGACACGAAGAAGTGCGCTGGGTGCACCAGCTGCATGATGGCATGCTCGCTGACGCATCACGGCGAGACGAATCTTTCGCTTTCGCGCATCCAGATCACCCAGGACCCGTTCGGTCGATTCCCCGATGATATTCAGATCTCGCAGTGTCGCCAATGCCCTTATCCGGCCTGCGTCGCCGCATGTCCCACCGGCGCAATGCACGCTGACAAAGAGACGGGCGTGCGCACTGTCGACGAGGGCAAGTGCATCGGCTGCGAGCGCTGTGTGAATGCATGCCCGTTCACCCCGTCCCGAGCCCTCTGGAACTACGAGGACAAGCATGCGCAGAAGTGCGACCTGTGCGAAGGCGCCGAGTTCTGGAGTGAGGTCGGCGGCCCCGACGGTAAGCGGGCCTGCGAAGAGGTGTGCCCGATGGGGGCCATCGAGTTCACCAAGGAACTCCCCGAGCAGAGTGCGACCGGTTACGAGAAGGACATGCGGTCCGGCACGGCGTGGGATACCTTGGGCTTCGGCGGAGCACCGAAGTCTCTTGGCCATCTCGGCTAATTCGTAACACACACGACGCAATCAATGACTACATTCACGGAGGTTCACGATGGCTAGCAGCAAGGGATATTCCGGGAAGATTCTCAGAGTGAATCTGACCACCGGGGAGTTCGAAACGATTCCCACGGCGAAGTACGAGTCGTGGGGCGGTGGGCATGGGATCGGCTCCGCGCTCTTCTTCGACCTGTGCGAAGACAAGACGGTCAAGGGCACAGACCCCAAGAACGTCGTGACGATCATGACGTCGCCCCTGTCGGGCACGTTGGCGCCGTCGGTCTCGGGTCGTACCGAGATTCAGGGCATCGGCATCCAGGCCTATCCGATCGCCTGGTACACCCGCTCCAACTTTGGCGGGCGCTTCTCCACTCAGCTCAAGTCCGCCGGCTGGGACGGCATCGTGCTGGAGGGCAAGTCGCCTAAGCAGGTCTGGCTCAATATCGTCAACGGCGATGTGAAGCTTCAGAGCGCCGAGGACCTGTGGGGGCTGAACACCCGGGAGACCCAGGAAGAGATTTGGGCGAGCGTAGAGTCGAGCAAGGCGGAGAGCGGCTGGGTCAATCTGGGCCAGTCGCGCGATGCGGGACGGACCACCCAGCGCCCGGCAGTCCTGACAACCGGTCCGAACGCCGAGCTCTATGGCCCGATGGCGGCTCTCGTCCACGATGCCGGCAACGGCGCCGGACAAGGCGGATTTGGTGGAGTTTTCGCCTCGAAGAATCTGAAGGCCGTCAGCGTCTTGGGCACCGGTGGTGTCGACATCGCCGACCCGAAGGCTCTGATCGATGCGCGCCTCTGGGCGAACGACTTCAGTTTCGGCGGGCACCACGACGATCCCGTCGAGTACGTAGGTCTGTCTGCCTTCTCGTGCACCCCGGGTAGGCCGCTTTCGACGATCCAGGACAATCCCGAGGGCACCAAGTCGCGCCCGCAGGGCTGTGTCGGTTGTATCCGTAACTGTCGCGGCAGAACAGACACGGGCAAGGGCAACGAGTCACAGTGTGTCGACTTCTTCTGGTACGACCATCATGACGTCAACGCGAACGGACATGTCACCGAGGCGACTCCTCGCGCTGCTGATGCGATTCAGCTTAACGGCGTCAATGCCTTCGCCGTGGAAGCAGCAACGCTGTGGCTCGAGCGCCTGCACACCCAGGGCATCCTCGGTAAGGGAAAGGAGATTCCCTCGGATCTGCCATTCGACAAGTTCGGTTCGGGCGAGTGGGCCGAGGCGTTCATCAACAGCATCGTGACCCAGACGGACATCGGCAAGGAACTTTGCAAGGGCGTGGCGCAGGCCGCCGAGGCGTGGGGCCGCCTTGAGAGCGACACGGCAAGCGGACTCTTGCCGCTCCAAGAATATGGTCTCCCGCACCACTACGACGCACGCACCGAAGTCGAGTGGGGCTACGGATCGCTCATTGGCGAGCGTGACATCAACGAGCACGACTTCAACTGGCACGTGTACTGGACGCCGACCATCAATGGCCTCTTTGGCCTGGAGCCCCCCGTGGACGCGAAGCGTCTCTCCGAGATCTTTGCCAAGAAGACGATTCCGTACAACGACCCGATGATGATCAACTACAGCGACGAGGGTATCTACTCGGAGGCCATGGCAAAGACTGTCGCGTGGCACCGCCACTACACGAGGTTCTTTAAGCAGTCGATGCTCTTCTGCGACTGGGCATGGGCCGACATCGTGAACCCCTACGGTCCCGACCATGAGGGCATGACCCCCGATGGGGAAGTCAAGTTCATCAACGCCGTCACCGGCTCGAAGATGACCTTCGAAGAGGGCATGGAGCTCGGGCGCAGAATCTGGAACCTCGACCGTGCGATTTGGATCCTTCAGGGTCGCCATCGCGATGTCGAGAAGTTCTCCGGATACATCTACGACACCGGAGCACAGCCTGGTACGACAACCTACGAAGCTCCCTACATCATGCCGGTGTTCGAGAACAATGAGTGGTCTTACAAGAGCGTTGCCGGCCGCAAGCTCGACCGTCAGAAGTCCGAAGACTGGAAAACTCTGTTCTTTAAGTTGGAAGGATGGGACCCGGCGAGCGGCTGGCCGACACGCGAGACGCTTGAGAAGCTCGACCTGGCGAATGTGGCCGACGCGCTTGAAGGGGTCGGGAAGCTGGGTGCATC
Source organism: uncultured Coriobacteriia bacterium (assembly GCA_964566905.1). Lineage (GTDB taxonomy): Bacteria > Actinomycetota > Coriobacteriia > Coriobacteriales > CAZMJV01 > CAZMJV01. Next base: position 6,013 of record CAZMJV010000052.1, read on the forward strand.
GTCATGAGTGAGTCTCTTCTGAGCGCCATGGATGTCAAAGCCGCAGAGAAGCTAATGCGCCATCTGGGGCAGCAGGAGGCCCTTGAGGCGGGCGTCATGACGCCTATGGCAGGGACCAGGCCCGTACGACTATTCAGCCTCGCGGAGGCCCAGAGTTTCCTCATCGTATACGAAAAGAACGCCGTGGACTCTAATGGGACGTGGGCGACGATCAACTACGTCGATCCTATGCATCTGGCCCGCTGGATAGGCGATGTGCTGGGCGATGAGGCCCTGGCGGACGCGTTGCGGGAGATTGCTTCGTCCCGTAAGGCGTACGGATTCCTCGTACCCGACTTGAAGGCTCTGATTGCGTCTCGGATCGAGCAGGCCAGGCAGGTGCTGGGCCTCACCGAACCAGCGGCCGGGTAGCATTTCTTCATTCATTGTCAGGAGGCGCCGGTCCCACAACGGCGGGTCGGCGCCTCTAGCACTTTCCAACTAGATTGATGAGCGGAGGGGTCAAGGTGAGAGTGTTGCTGTTCCAGGCACCGGTAACGATTCGGAGTCCGCACGCGCAGCTGTCGCCGCCGCTCGGGCTTGCGTACATTGCACAGCACCTCCTCGATCAAGGGCATGCGGTCGACTTAGTGGACCTCAATGTCAGCGGCCTCAATCCGGCGCGTATCAGGGCGACGTTGAATCGCGTGCGGCCAGAAGTCGTGGGGATCTCCTCGCATACCGAGACCTATCCGAACGCGCTCGCTATCGCTGAGTTGGTCAAGGCGCATGATCCCCGGATCACCGTGCTCTTCGGCGGCCCCCATGTCAGCATCCTGCCACTCGACGCGCTCGCCGAGCCAGACATCGACTACGTCGCGATCGGCGAAGGGGAGCAAACGGCGGCCGAACTCCTTCAGGCACTTGAGGGCGGCTCACCACAGGAGACCATCGCGGGCATCGCGGGGCTCGGGTATCGGGCGAGCGGCGTTCCCGTGCTCAATACGCCTCGGGAGCCACTGGACGCGGAGAGCATTGGCCGGCCCGCGCGTCAGCTGCTGTCGCTCGAGTTCTACGAGGACGCGCACAACGTTCTGACGGCGCGCGGTGGCTGTCCATATCGGTGCCCGTTCTGCTCCGCATCGTACCTGTGGGGAGGGCGCAGGCGCATGCGACCAGTCGCGGACATACTTGACGAGGTCGACGACCTAATTAGAGACTACGGCGCACGGCGCGTCTTCTTTGTCGACGACATCCTTACTCTGGACCGTGCGTGGCTTGATGAGCTGATGGATGCGATCGAGCAGCGAGGTACCCACTTTGCCTGGGGCTGCGCGACGCGAGTCGACCGTGTTGACAGCCCGATGCTTCGTCGCATGGCCGAGACGGGGTGCACCGGCATCCAGTTCGGTATCGAATCAGGTGCGCAGGAGATTCTCGACTCGGTCAAAGGCATCCGCAAGGACGACGCGCTCGAAGCGGTTCGTTGCGCTGCGGAAGCAGGAATAAACGTGGCCTGCTCGTTCATGATTCCGTTCCCCTCCGACACGGAGGAGACGCTTCGGCAGACCGCCGAGTTCATGGCACAGATTCGTGCCGCGGGCGGCAGGCTCCTGGTGTCGTACACCACGCCCTTCCCCGGAACGATGTTTTACGAGCGAGCCGAGGAATTGGGTCTCGAGATCCTTACCCAGGACTGGAGTCTGTACGACTGCAAGCACGTGGTCATGCAGACGAAGAACCTTTCGAAGCAGCGTATCGAGGCGCTTTCCGAGGGCATCGCCGAAGGGCTGGGCCTTTCCCAGACGGAGTGACACCGATCGGTCTGCAAGCGCACTCAGCGGTGAAGAGGGCAGGGTCATGCGCGATATCCGCTTGCCGGGGGGCTTCGCGCGCCACCCCTTTACCCGCCCTGCCTTCTCCACGGCTGAGTGCACACGATAGCCTGACGCCCCGCCGCGAATCCAGTTCAGCTCTTTGCGAACGCTACCGACAATGAACGCCCAAGCGTGAGGGGAGTCTCCGCTTGGGCGTTCGCTCTGTCACCTCAGCGTTTAGCGGATTTGTAGTTTTCGGGGAGGCTGTCTCTCTGTCCGTCGTATGGATATAATACCCCTCGGGGTATGAAGG
>CAZMJV010000053.1:0-7947 GCA_964566905.1 uncultured Coriobacteriia bacterium
CTCCTCGGCGGGCACCTCGGCGACCAGGGCCGGCTCCTCGAAGACCTCCTCGACGGCGACGGGCTCCGGCTCGACCTCGACGATGGGCTCGGGAGCGAACTCCTTCTTCTTCGCCTCGGCATAGAAATGATCGAGGAGTGAGATGTAGCTCCTGCGGAACTCGTCTTCAGACCTCTGGAGACGATCGGCTTCGCCGGCGATGCGCTCACGCTCGGCCAGCGCCTCGCGGATGATCTCGCGGGCCTTCGACTCAGCCTCGCGGTACACGCGCTCACCCTCGCTGCGTGCGGCCTCGAGCAGGGACTTGCTTTCACTCTCGGCCGACGACTTGATGGAGTCGGCGCTCTGCTGCGCGGAGATGAAGGCGTTGTTGATCGAGCCTTCCATCGTCACGTACTTGGTGAGCTTCTGCTCGGCGACCTCGGTGCGCTTGGCCAGTTCGGCGGCCATGCGCTGGGCCTTCTCGAGCTCGATCTTTACCTCCTCGAGGAAGGCGTCGACCTCGCCGACGTCATATCCACGCAGGGCGTGGGCAAACTCCTTGTGGTGGATATCCAGCGGCGTAAGGCTCATGCGTGGTCCTTCCGGGCTCGTCATTGCATCGACACGATTCTAATACATTGGACCGAATGGCTAAAGCGCGCCCACGATCAACCTCAGCAACAAGTTGAGTGCGAAGATCGCGACGATCGGGCTGATGTCCAGCGTACCGCCGATCGGCGGTATGAACCTGCGGAACAGACTCAGAAAGGGCTCGCAGACCGATGCGAGCACGGAGTAGATCTCCGCGAAGAACCCTTTGAGAGGAAACCAAGACATCAGCACGTAGATGATGATGAGGATCTCGTAGAAGTTGACGACCGAGTAGAGGATGCTCGTGAGGCTGTTCATCGAAGCTCCTCCGCGCGAGCGATCGCCGCGGCGACGCCCTCTGCGATCGCGGTGCGGATCCCGAACGCCTCCATGGCCTCGATCGCCGCGATGGTGGTGCCGCCCGGGCTGGTGACCTTGTCGATGAGCGCCTGCGGGTGCTCGTCGCTTCCGTCGATCAGGCGTGCGGTTCCCGACATCGTCGCGACGGCGAGTTCCTGTGCCACCGCGCGGGGAAGTCCGTGACGGACGCCTGCACGGGCGAGAGAGTCGACGATGAGTTCGAAGTAGGCGGGGCCGGAACCCGATATCGCCGCGGCGGCGTCCTGGTGACGCTCGGCGAGCACGACGGTGCGGCCGACGGCTCCGAAGAGGTCGCTCACGACCCCGACCTGCGCGGTGGTGCTCCTGGATCCGCCGCTCACCACCGATATCCCCTCGCCGATCAGCGCGGGGGTGTTGGGCATCACGCGGACCACGGGCACGTCGTGTCCGATGAGCGTCTCGAGTCGCTCGCAGGACACGCCCACGGCGATGGAGACGACCAGCGAGCCGGCGAGATGCGGAGCCAACTCCGATGCGACGGAGTCGATGACTTGCGGCTTGACAGCCAGGATGACTACGTCTGCCGGGAGGGCGTCGATGTTGTCGGCGAAGGACTTCACACCGTAGGTCGACCAGAGGTGGTCGCGACGAACAGCGTCGGGATGTGTGACGACGATGTTGTGGAGCGGCACGGTTCCCGCGTCGATGATGCCGGCGAGAATCGCCTCCCCCATCATGCCGCAGCCGATGATGGCGAGTCGCGACACCGTGGTGCTTTCGTCGATCTGCGTCATCAGTCCTCGTCCTTGAACATGCCCACATCGCGCAGGCGACGCTTGTCGGCGTCGGAGATCTGCACGTTGCGAGGCGTGAGTATGAACACCTTGTCGGCGACCTTCTGGATCGATCCGTCGAGGGCGAAAGTGAGCCCCGAGGCGAAATCGAGGATCCGCTTCGCAAGCTCAGGTCTGGTTCCCACCATGTTGAGGATGACGGTCTGGCCGCGCTTGAAGCGATCCCCGACCACCTCCGCCTCGGTGAACGACCTCGGCTCGAGGAAGTGCATGCTCACCTGCGGCGTCTGCTGCGCGACGGGGCCGGAGCCCACGACCGGGCCGCGCCCGGTGATCACACCGCGGGACTGTCGAGACGCCACGGGGTTCTCGGAGAAGTCGTCGACCTCGCCCTGGTATCCGGCGTAGCCGGGACGTGTGGTGAGTCTCACGGAACTCGACGCCGCACTGGGCGCGGTACCCCAGGGCGAGACCTCGTCGCGAGACACAGCGCCGCCGCGATCGTCTCTGCGCTCTTCCCTGCGCTCGTCTCGAGGATGGACGACCACCTTGGATGCGCGGTCGTCGAACTGCTCGTCCTCATACTCGAACTCGTCGTAATCGTCGTCGCCGAAGCCGAGTCTGTCTTTCATGTTATCCAGAAAACCCACGAAGTTCCTCCTATCGACCGAAGAGCGCGGTGCCTATGCGCACCATCGTCGCGCCCTGCTCGATCGCAACGATATAGTCGCCGCTCATACCCATCGAAAGCTCGTTCAACTCTACACCAGGGAAACCGCGCATCGACAGCGAATCACGCAGTTCGCGCAACTCTTCGAAGGTCGCACGAGCCACGTCGGGAGAGCCGGCGGGAGCCATCGTCATCAACCCGCGCACCGCAACGTTCTCCATGCGCGATGCATCGCCGAGTACGTCGACCATCTCGGCCACCTCGAACCCGTGCTTGCTGCGCTCGCCTGAGACGTTGACTTGGAGCAATACCGGCTGAACGACCCCGATCTCGGCGGCCTTCTGATCGATCTTCTCCAAGAGATGCAACGAGTCGACGGAGTGGATGAGATAGGCGCGCCCCACCACGTCCTTGACCTTGTTGGTCTGGAGCGTGCCGATGAAATGCCATCTCAGGTCGGGGAAGAGTCCGTACTTTCCGAGGAACTCCTGGACCCGGTTCTCGCCGAAGTCGACCACTCCGAGACGGGCGGCCTGCCCCACCTCGTCGATGCCCACCGTCTTGGTGACCGCGATGATGGTTATCTCACTCGGATCGCGCCCCACCGAGTCAGCTGCGTCTTCGACCTCGCGCCGTACCGCCTGCAGGCGGTTCGCCAAAGGTCCCATGGTCTACTCGTCTTCGTCGAGATCGGGGAAGTCCCGCGTCCCGGTGACGAGATACACGATGCGCTCTCCGATGTCGACCGCATAGTCCGAGATGCGCTCGAGAGCGCGGCTCGCCATGATCATCCGAGAAGCCCACTCGATGTCGTCCTCATCGGAGAGACGGGCGAGCTCGCGGAAGAACTGCTTGTAGAGGTGGTCGACCGGCTCGTCGAGCTCGGGAAGCTTGCAGGCGAGGTCGACGTCGAGGGTGTCGAGCGCCTCGCGCATGGAGTCGAGCACGCGATAGACCAGGTTGCCTTGGGCCTGGATGAGGTCGTAAAGAGTCTGCGGACCCTTGCGGTATGCGGTGCGGCGGGTCGCCTTGGCGATACCGTGGGCGTGGTCGCCCATGCGCTCGAGGTCGATCGCGATGTAGGCCATCGACTGGAGCAGGCGCAGGTCGCGCGCGACGGGGTGCTGGGTGGCCATGACCTCGAGGACGTGCTCCTCGATGTTGACGCACATCGAGTCGATGTCCTCCTCACGCTCGAACGCTGCTGCGGCGAGGGCCTCGTCTCCCTCGACGAGCGACTTGACGGCGGCGCGAGTCACATCGTCGATCACATGGACGATGGCTACGACGTCCGCTCTGAGGTCCTTCATCTCGTGCCTGAATTGTTCGCGCATGATGTCCCCTTCCCTTGAGACCAGCGGTTTTCCTATCCGAATCGACCGGTGATGTAATCCTCAGTCCGCTTGTCGACAGGGTTTGTGAAGAGCTCGCTCGTACGACCATACTCGATGAGGTGCGAGGGTGTGCCCGGCACCTCCTGCAGGAAGAAGGCCGTGTAATCCGAGGTGCGCGCGGCCTGCTGCATGTTATGCGTGACGATGATGATCGTGACCTCGTCCTTGAGCTGTCCCATGAGGTCCTCGATCTTCTGGACCGAGGTGGGGTCGATCGCCGAGCAGGGCTCGTCCATCAGCAGGACTTCCGGCTGGACCGCGAGCACGCGGGCGATGCAGAGTCGCTGCTGCTGGCCACCCGAGAGCGCCAGTCCGTTCTTGCCGAGGATGTCCTTGACCTCTTTCCAGAGGTTGGCGCGCTTCAGGGACTCCTCGACGATGACGTCGAGCTCCGCACGGTTGCGGATACCCTGGAGACGCGGGCCATAGGCGACGTTGTCGTAGATCGACTGCGGGAACGGGTTGGGCTGCTGGAATATCATCCCGACGCGACGACGGAGATCGACGGGGTCGACGCCTGGGCCGTAGATGTCGGCACCGTCGAGCTCGACCGTCCCGTTCACCTGGGTTCCGGGGATGAGGTCGTTCATGCGGTTGAGACAGCGCAGGAACGTGGACTTGCCGCATCCGGACGGGCCGATGAAAGCGGTCACCGCGCCGACGGCGATGTCGATGTTGATATCGGTCAGCGCGTTGAACTGGCTGTACCAGAAGTCGAGCTTCTCGATATGCATCTTCACGGGGTACTCGGTATCGGGGAACACGTGAGCCATTCTTCTACACCTTCCGGTTGCGGCGCAGGATCGCCCTGGCGCCCAAGTTGAAGCAGAGGATGAGGATCATGAGCAAAAGCGCGGTGCCGTACGCTGCGTCGAGGTTGATTCCATCCGACGCGAGAAGGTAGAGGTGGACGGTCATCGGACGACCGGAGTCGAGCGGGCTGATGGGGAGGTTGATCGCCTGGCCCATCGTGTAGATGACGACCGCCGTCTCTCCGACCGCGCGGCCGATGGCCAGGACGATGCCGGTGACGATGCGCGGCATCGCGGAGGGCAGGACGACCTTCGAGACGGTCTGCCACTTCGTGGCTCCCAGACCGTAGCTGCCCCAGCGGATGTAGCGGGGCACCGAGCGGATCGCCTCCTCGGTGGTGCGCATGACTATGGGAAGCATGAGGAACGCGAGAGCGATCGCGGCGGAGAGCATGGAGAGCCCGATACCCATCGCCTCGACGAAGAGCGCGAAGCCGAAGAGGCCCATGACGATCGACGGCACCGACGCCAGCGTGTCGGCGGCGTACCGGATCATCCGGACGGTGCGACCCTGCACCGCGTACTCGGCGAGGTACACCGCCGCGAGAACGGCGATGGGGGTGCAGATGAGCATCGCCAGCCCGGTCACGTAGAGCGTGGAGACGATCGTCGGCCACACTCCCCCCTCGGCGTTGACGCCGTGGGGCCACGTGAAGATGAATGCGGGAGAGATGACGCGGATGCCGTTCACCACCACGTAGAGGATGAGCGCGGCGAGGATCGCGACGGTGACACCGGCGGCGAACCAGAGGACGCCGACCATGAAGCTGTTGACCGCTTTCGCGGAGCGAGGGCGTCTGCTAGTCATCGCTCTTCTCCCTCGATATGAGTCGGACGGCGCCGACGAGGCCGGAGGAGATCACGAAGAGGATGACCGCCATGCCGAACAGGGCGGTCCGGTGGATGTCGGTTGAGTAGGGCATATCAAGGGCGATCTGAGACGTGAGGGTCGAGAGCGGCTGCGCGATTCCCGAGGGGAATACCGGCGCGTTGCCGACGACCATGAGCACCGCCATCGTCTCGCCGATCGCGCGGCCCATGCCGAGGATGACGGCGTCGATGATGCCGATCTTCGCTGCGGGAAGGACGACCTTCCAGATGGTCTGCCACGTCGTGGCACCCATCGCGTACGAAGCCTCGCGGATGCCGAAAGGCAGCGACTGGAGCGCGTCCTCGGTGAGTGTCGAGATGGTGGGGACGATCATGATCGCGAGGATGATCCACGCGGTGAGCGCGCCGAAACCCATGCCCCCGGTGATGTTGCCGATGAAGGGCCGCAGGACGACCATTCCGAAGAAGCCGTAGATGACCGACGGGATGCCTGCGAGCAGTTCGACCGCGGGGCGGATGATCGAGCGGACGCGCGGAGTGGCTATCTCGGAGAGGAACACGGCGGTTCCGACGGCGAGGGGGGTTCCCAACGCGAGTGCGCCGAACGTCACCAGGAACGAGCCGGCGATGAGCGGGACGATGCCGAACTTGCCGTCGGTCGGCGCCCAGGTGCCGCCGGTGATGAAGTCGACGATACCCACATCGGTGAAGATCGGCGCGGCCTTGACCATGGTGAAGATGAAGATGAGTGCGACGCCCACGACCGCGACGAACGCGCAGGCCAGGAACAGCGTCTTGAGCGCCCACTCCTTCGCGTAGGTCGATTTTGAGACGAGCTGCAGGTCGGTCTTCTTATGCGGCATATGCGGGATGTTCACAGGTTCGGGAATCTCGATATTCTCGCTCATCGTCCACCTCCTGCAGCTACGGGAACGAATCCCGCGTCGACGACGGCACCGTTCTGGATGTCGGGCGAGAGGATGTAGTCGAGATACTCCCTCGCGAGCCCCGTGGGCTCACCCTTCGTGAACATGTGGAGCTTACGGGAGATGGGGTACGCGCCTGAAGCGACGGTATCCGCGGTAGCGAGCACCCCGTCGACGGAGACGACCTTCACGGTGGTGCGGGTGAACCTCGACTTGACGAAGCCGACGGAGATGTACCCGATCGACCCCTCCGATCGCGCGATCACATCACGGACCTGACCCGTTCCCGGGAGTACCGCGGCGCGTCGGTCGAACGGGGTCTCATCCATGACGAGTTTCTTGAACGCCTCGCGGGTGCCGGAGGCCTCATCGCGGTTGACGAGGTCGATCTCGCGATCCTCCCCGCCGACTTCTTTCCAGTTGAGGATTTCGCCGGAATAGATGGCTCGCAACTGGTCGAGGGTGAGGTTCTGCACGGGGTTCGCGGGGTTGACGATCACGGCGATGCCGTCGGACGCGATGGGCGTGTCGACGAGACCGAGGTCCTGCTCGGTGTCCTTGAGGTCACGCGAAGCGGTGCCGATGTCGGAGGTGCCTGCGGCGACCGATTCGATGCCGGCGGATGAGCCGAGTCCCGAGACGAGGACACTCACTCCCTCGTGCTGCTTCTCGAACCCTTCGCCAGCGATCTCGGCGATAGGCAACACCGTCGTCGAACCGCTGACGATGAGCTGCGTCGAGGAACCCGCGGTGTCTCTCGAGCATCCCGTGACGAGAGACGAAAAGACCAAAAGAGCGGTTATGACTGCGATCGTATGCACGCAAGCGCGCCGTGACGACCGGTGAGGCCGTCCTCGGCGCGATACGAGAAGAAGCGGTTTGTGTTCTCCGCGGTGCACACATCGAGATGTGCGATTCTGCAAGCGTCCACCCCTGCATCGATGAGACTGTTTGAGACCGCCGAAGCAAGATCGAGGCGACCGTTTTCGACGTTCAGAATCATACCAAAACGACGCTGGAACCGTAAGAGCAGATCGGGGCTCACGTCATAGCAGCACCCACCGATGTGCGGCCCGATGTACGCGTTGATCGCATCGGGCGCGCAGCCCGCACGTTTCGCCAGTTCGGACGCGGTTTTTCCCGGCAACGAGGCAAGCGCCCCGCGCCATCCGGCATGAGCGACGGCGATCGACGGACCGGGAGCTGCCAGGATGACGGGCACGCAGTCGGCGAAGGCGAGCATGAGCGCCACGCCCTCGTCCGCCGTCATGAGCGCGTCCGCGGCAGCGAGCTCTTCTTTCGAGAAGCCCGAGGTGAGGAAGGCGATGCGCTCGCCGTGAACCTGCTCGGGCACGGCGAGTTGCACGTCGGCGGGATCGAGACCGCATGCCGCCAAGAAGCGCCGGCGGTTCTCCTCAACGTGGAGCAGGTCGTCGCCTACATGGGAACCGAGGTTGAGCGACGCGTACGGACCGGTGCTCACTCCGCCGGTGCGCTCGGAGAACGCGACGACGATTCCGGCGTCCGCGAGTCGGGGATCGATGTGCACCGCAAGGCCGTCGCGTTCGACGCGCTGAAGTTCGGGCATGGGCAATGCTTGCATCG
>CAZMJV010000054.1:0-5845 GCA_964566905.1 uncultured Coriobacteriia bacterium
ACTCCACGAAGGAGTTCAAGAAGATCTCCATGAAGTACTTCATGGAAGGGCTGTAGGCGACACGCCCTGGGCGATTTCAGTACGCTGGTCTCAGGATAGGCGAGCCAGATCATACGAATTATCGGACGGGTGGGCCTTCTGGTCCGTCCGTCCGATTCATTTGTCGGATGCTCGACACGCCACGCGACGTTGCTTATTCGTTGACCCATAACCTGTCGAAACCCCTCGACACTCGCGATGATTAGATGTAGAATCCTATGTCTAATCCTAAACAACGAGTTGAGAGGGCCTCATGACGGGGGAACGTCTGTATCGACAGCTTTCCTGGATGCTGCGCGAGTCGCATATCTTCGGGAGCCACAATCTGGCCACCATCGGTGTCCACCTCGGGCAGCCTTCGCTGCTCGCCGCTATTGCCAAGGGCAAATTCTCCAATCAAAAAGAACTCGCCGATTCGCTTCGTCTCGCGCCGTCCACAGTGAACATCATGCTGGGTCGGATGGAGAAGGCGGGCTGGGTCGAGCGCACCCGGTGCGAGAGCAACGCTCGCGCATGCACCGTGCACATGCTCCCCGCTGGGTACGAGGTTCTCGAGAAGATCGCGGGGCTTGAGAAGCAGCTTGCCGCCGAGGCGTTCGCAGGGCTTACAGACGAGGAGTACGAGACCTTCACGGGACTCGTGTCTCGCGTCACTGAGAACATGCGGAACGCCGGACCCAGTGAAATCGACACCACGAAATTCGAATCGCAAGAGTAGAGATGGAAGAGAAGGTATCTATGTCCCAAGAGAACGTCCGCGGAACCGACCGCATGGGCACCGAGAATATCGGCAAGCTGATGCTCGAGTTCGGAGTGCCCGCGGGAATCGGACTCATCGTCAACGCGCTCTATAGCGTCGTCGACTCGATCTTCATCGGCCAGGGTGTCGGTGCGAACGGAATCGCTGCATCGACGGTCGCCGCTCCCATCATGCTCGTCATGATGGCGGTCGGCGTGCTGATCGGCGGCGGCGGAAACGCGCTGATGGCGATTCGCCTCGGCCAGCAGCGTCACAAGGAAGCCGAGAAGATCCTCGGCAACTCGTTCACGCTCGTCCTGATCGCAGGTGTCGCGATGACTGTCGGAGGTCTCGCGTTCCTCGAACCTATCCTGCGACTCGCCGGCGCAACCCCCGATGTAATGCCGTTTGCCAAGGAGTTCGTGAGTGTCATCCTCATCGGCTTCCTGGCCCAGGGTATCGGCTTCGGTCTGAACAACTTCATCCGTACGACCGGCAACCCCAAGCGTGCGATGAGTACGATGATCGTCGGCGCCGTCGTGAACACCATCCTCAACTACCTGTTCGTGATCGTGCTGCACTGGGGCCTCAAGGGAAGTGCGTGGGCGACAGTCATCGGTCAGTCGGTCTCCGCGGTGTTCGTGCTCCAGTACTTCCTCAGCGCGGGCTCGCCGATCCGCCTCAAGCTCGCCGCGATGAAGCCCAGTTGGGTCATCATCTCCACGATGCTCCCGCTCGGATTCGCCTCGTTCATCATGCAGGCGGCTGCCTCGGTGGTTACCGTCATTCTCAACCACGCGTTGGTGACCTACGGTGCCCTCGACGTGGTCGGCAGCGACGGTGCACTCGCGGCGATGGGTGTTGTGACACGTATCGCGCAGTTCTTCATCATCCCCGTGTTCGCCTATGTGCTCGCGGCGCAGCCGATCATCGGGTACAACTATGGGGCGCGCCAGTTCGACCGTGTGAAGAAGGCATTCACCATGGCGGCCGTCTGGGCGACCGGAACGCTCTTCGTGTTCTACGCGATCATCATGATCTTCCCCGGGGCGCTCGTCAGCCTGTTCGGCCTCAAGGACCCGGACCTGCTCGGTCTCGCGACCTACGGTCTGCGTGCGTATCTGTTCATGATGCCGCTCATCGGTTTCCAGATGCTCGGGGCGAACTACTTCCAGTCGACGGGCCAGGCGGGGAAGGCTGCGGTGCTTTCCCTCTCGCGCCAGGTGATCTTCTACATCCCCGCGCTGTTCATACTCCCCTCGGTGGTACCCATGCTCTTCGGCGGGACGAACGCGTTGCACGGCGTCCTGTTCGCGGCGCCTGTGGCCGACCTCCTGTCGACGGCCATCACCGGGTTCTTCGTACTCCGCGAGCTGTCGCATCTGGACACCAAGCATATGCACGAGCAGAAGCACGACACCGGCATGATCGAGTCGGTGCCTGCGGAGGCGTAACGGTCGGGTCAAATGTAGGTAGTCGGAAGGCCCCGTGGAAACGGGGCCTTCCGTGCGTTCCGGACCAGTCGCCCCGCGACGTATTCGTGCGTGCTGGGGTATCATGGTCGGGTTGTTTCATGCGCGCAGAGGCGCTTTTCCACCGACACGACTTCAAGGAGCATTCGATGTCCCACGACAAGTCCAGCAAGCTCTTCTCCGCCGCCGCGAAGGTCATTCCCGGAGGCGTCAACTCTCCCGTCCGCGCGTTCAAGTCCGTGGGCATCGATCCCATCTTCTACGACCACGCCAAGGGTTCGCACGTCTGGGACGTCGACGGCAACGAGTACATCGACTTCGTCCTCTCGTGGGGCCCGATGATCCTCGGCCACACTCCCGACGTCGTCAACGACGCGGTGCGCGCGCAGCTCGAGAACGGCACCTCGTTCGGAGCCCCGTGCGAGCTCGAGGTCCGTATGGCGGAGAAGCTCGTCGAGCTCGTCCCCTCCATCGAGATGGTCCGCATGGTCTCGTCGGGTACCGAGGCCACCATGTCGGCGATCCGTCTCGCACGCGGCTTCACCGGTCGTGAGAAGTTCATCAAGTTCAACGGCAACTACCACGGTCACAGCGACTCGCTGCTCGTCGCCGCCGGCTCGGGAGTCGTCACGCTCGGCATCCCCGGCACTCCCGGCGTGACCAAGGGCACTGCGTCCGACACGCTCGTGCTTCCGTACAACGACCTCGACGCTGTTCGCACGTGCTTCGAGGCCAACCGCGACGAGGTCGCCGCGATCATCGTCGAGCCGGTCGCCGGCAACATGGGCGTCGTCGCCCCTGCAGCGGGCTACCTCCAGGGACTCCGCGACCTCTGCGACGAGTTCGGTGCCGTCCTCATCTTCGACGAGGTCATCTCCGGCTTCCGTGCGGCTCTGGGCGGTGCCCAGCAGCTCTACGGCGTCACCCCGGACCTCACGACGCTCGGCAAGATCATCGGCGGAGGTTTCCCCGTCGGCGCCTTCGGCGGCAAGCGCGAGATCATGGAGTACCTCGCTCCGGTCGGCCCCGTCTACCAGGCGGGCACCCTCTCGGGCAACCCCATCGCCATGGCTGCGGGACTCACCATGATCGACGAGCTCTCCAAGCCCGGCGTCTACGAGCGCCTCGAGTTCGCAGGCGCGCGCATCGAGGCGGGACTGCTCGCCGCGATCGAGGCTGCCGGCCTCAATGCGACCATCAACCGCGTCGGCTCGGTCATGACGCTGTTCTTTACAGGTGAGAAGGTCGTCGACTGGGCCACCGCCGAGAAGTCCGATACGGCCCTGTTCGGCCGGTACTTCAAGGGGATGCTCGACCGCGGTTTCACCATCGCCCCCAGCCAGTTCGAGGCGCTGTTCCTCTCGACCGCGCACACCGATGCGGAGCTCGACGCATTCATCGCGGCCGCGACCGAGGTGCTCGCGTCCCTCTAATCACATCATCTGGAGAAAGGCTCGCTCAATGAAGGCGATCATCCCCGCAGCAGGCATGGGAACCCGGTTTCTGCCGGCGACCAAGTCGGTCCCCAAGGAGATGCTGCCGGTCCTGGGCAAGCCCGTCATCCAGTACGTCGTCGAGGAGGCCCTGCGCGCTGGGGTCGACGGCGTCGTAATCGTCAGCAACCGTGACAAGCACGCCATCGAGGCGCACTTCGCGCCCGACGACGACCTCGTCGCGATGCTCGAGGCGACACGCCGCCAGCCCTACGCCGACGCGGTCAAGCACGCCATCGCCTTGGGCGAGCACGTCGAGTTCGTCTTCCAGGACGAGCCGCACGGTCTGGGCGACGCGGTCCGGTGTGCTGCGGAGGCGACCGGCGACGAGATGTTCTACGTGCTCCTCGGCGACACGATCGTCCCCGAGGACGACATCCTCGCAGCGATGAGCTCGGTGAGCGCGGCCCACGGCGGAGCGAACGTCATCGCCGTCATGCCGGTCCCGATCGCAGACGTCTACCGATTCGGCGTGATCGCCGGTGTGGATGTCGGGGGAGGCGTGTGGCGCGTCACGAATCTCGTGGAGAAGCCGGCCGCCTTCGACGCCCCCAGCAACCTCGTGGTGTTCGGGCGCTATCTGCTGTCCCCGCGGGTGATGGAGCTCCTCGAGACCACCGCGCCCGGCGCCGGAGGGGAGATCCAGCTCACCGACGCGATGGCGGCATCCCTCGCCGAAGAGGAGATGTACGCGCTCGTGATCGACCCCGCAGTCGGTTTCGACACCGGGACCGTCGAGACGTGGATCGCGACCAACGTCGAGATGGCTCGACGGGGCGCCATGTGATCCGCCTCCTTCGCGGGCTGACCGATACAAAACGGCAGTTTCTCACCCTCTGCGCCATCGTCGCAGCAGGGGCGTACGCGAGACTCATCTACCTCCTCAACGTCTACACCTCAGCCCGCTCCTGGGACGCCGCCAACTACTATGAGGCGACTTGGAGGCTGCTGCGCGAAGGCTACTACGCGCTTGGCAGCGGCCCGATCGGATCGCACCCCAATGCGGTCACCATGCCGGGGTACACGTTCTTCCTCGCGCCAATCTTCAAGCTCGTCGGCCAGTCGAAGTGGACGCTTCCCGTGACCTACTTGGTCCAGATGGGGCTCAGCGTCGCGACGATCGTCCTCATCTACCTCATCGCGAAGCGGCTGGCGGACATCCGCGTCGGTCTCATCGCAGCGGGCATCGCGGCGTTCTACACGCCCTTCTGGTATTCGATGACTCAGCTCTACACCGAGACGCTCTACATGTTCGTCTTCTGCATCGCGGTGCTCGCGGGGCTGGCGTTCTATGACCGGCCCACGGTCAAACGCGCACTCCTCCTGGGACTCCTGGCGGGGGTGACGACCTATATCCGCCCGGCGGGGGCGCTGTGGTTCGTCGTCCCGTTCGTGGTGGCGCTCATCTGGAAGAAGGCGCGCTTCGTGGACCTCCTGCGATACGGGGCTACGGCTCTCCTCGTGGCCCTTGTGATGCTCTCGCCGTGGTGGGTGCGCAACTACCTGCGCTACGACCGGTTCATCCCGCTCACGACCGCGAGCGCCAATCCCCGCTACGTCTCGTCGTACTGGCCGGCATGCCCGCCCGCCGATGCGAGCATCTGGCCGACGTCCGTCTCGGCCGATGAGACGGCCCTCAACGAGCGATGGGACTCGGTCGCGGACCAGCGACTCGCCGAGCAGTACGAAGGCGACCCGAAGGCCTTCCGTGCCACACGTGTCTACATGATCAAGGAGGCGCTGCTCAGACACTACGAGTGGAACATGATGTCCATCTACATGGTGTCCATGCGTCTACATCAGCTGCTTCTCGCGCTGGCATGGCTCGGGATGCTTGTGCGCGCACGTAAGGGGGAGACGTGGGTCGTCGCCTCGTTCTGGCTGCTCTCGGTCGTCACGTACTCGATGATCTTCATCGACAGCCGCTACATGCTGGTCACATGGCCGATGCTGTGTGGGTTCTCGGCGATCGGCGCCGTCGCGGCATGGGAATACGCCCGCGCGGCGTGGACATTCGCGGGCGAGCGGATCATCGGGTGGAGGTCGTCGACCCTACTTGGGAGAGTTGAGAATGTCTATGACGAGAGCGGCGATTAGCAGCT
>CAZMJV010000054.1:5945-7486 GCA_964566905.1 uncultured Coriobacteriia bacterium
CGACCCTACTTGGGAGAGTTGAGAATGTCTATGACGAGAGCGGCGATTAGCAGCTGAAAGCCGATCAGCGCAGGTAGTACCGCCAGCATCACGGTCCCTGTCGACGCGACCGCCGGGCCGATCGAGGCCAGAGCACCCCAGATCCCGAAAACGAGGGCCCATATCGTCAGCAGCACCCCTGCGAGCGCGAAAAGCGCGACGGGGGAGAAGCTGCGCACGACGTACTGCATCCAGACGCGCCTCCAAAACGAGCGACGCAGCGTCTTGAGCAGGTCGGGGATGACCGTCGAGAGCTTGATGTCCGAGATCTCCTCGCCGTAGATGGCGGGGATGTCCACGTCCTTGATGCGGTGGCGATTGAGGCCCAGCCGCGCAATGACGTCGTTCTCGAAGCTGTAGTCGCGTGCGATGTCGTCCCAGTCGATCTCGAGGGAGGCCTTGCGGCTCATCGCGGTATAACCGTTCTGGGGGTCGAAGATGTCCCAGTAGCCGGTGGCGACTTTCGTCATGAATGTGAGCACGATGTTACCGAAGAGTCGGTACGCCGGCATGCCCTCCCAGCTGCCCGCCTGGAAGAATCGGTTGCCTTTGGTGAAGTCGTACTCGCCGTCGACGATGGGGTCGAGAAGGGCGGGGAGGTATGCGGGGTCCATCTGCCCGTCTCCGGCCATGACGACCGCGATGTCCGTCTCGAGTTCGATGGCCTTCTTATGCGCCCTGATCAGCGATCCACCGAGGCCTTGGTTGGGCTCGTTGCGCAGGAGGACGACGCGGGGGTCTCCGGGTGCGAGCGCCGCTTCAGATGTGTTGTCGCTGGAGCAGTCGTCTATGACGATGAGATAGTCGACGTAGTCGGGCATGGTGCGGACGACGTCGCCCACGTGATTGCCCTCGTTGTAGCTGGGGATCAGTGCGGCGATTCGGTGCTCTCGGTACAAAACGTCCTCCTGGAAGCCGGTCGTCGTCTCTTAGGATGTGCTCGAAGTAGTATCCCACAGTTTCCGCGCGCGTATCCGTCGATACACGACGCCGATCATCGCAGCGGCGAACACCGCGACCAGCGGGAGGATGGGCACGTTGTAGCGCGTGAGGGGGAGCGTGAGCGCGTGGAGCACCACCCAGTAGACGGGCAGCGACGCGACCGACCAGACGTGCTTGCGTTTCAGCGATAACGCCGCTCCGAGGAAGCCGAGCACCATCAGGATCTTCTGGTAGAGGATCATCGCGGGCCCGGGAGGCGGCCGAAACGCTGTCATGGGGTCGGCCGGTAGGAACAGCTGCCCGAGGAAGATGCCCACGCGTCGTCCGAGCCATTCCCTGGGATGGTCGTCGTACTCGTCCACCAGGGCGTCGACCTCTTCGTTCAGTTCCTCGCCGAGGAGGAGGTCGACGCCCTCGCGCGGCGACGTGCTGTTCATCTCGGCGGAGAGCGCAACGATCTCGGGCGTCTCGACGAGGGGGCGGTCGTAGTCGAACAGCAGCCCGAACAGCCGCGGATGCGCCGACGTCGTGTTGAAGATGACGACCTGGTCGTAGATGCG
>CAZMJV010000055.1:0-6331 GCA_964566905.1 uncultured Coriobacteriia bacterium
AGACGATGGGGTACTTGGTCCGGTCGGATGGCTTCACGGACTTCGCCTTCCCGAACGTGAGAGCCGGGTTGGCTTGTTGGGCGCTCAGCGGGTTGTCCACCGGGCTCTCGAAGGGCTCGTAATGCTCGGGGAACGGCCCGTCCTTCAGACCTCCGCCTGTCCCGAAGAATCGCGCGCCCTGCTCGGGGTTCATGATGAACGCCTTGTTGTTGGGCGGGATCCATGTGACGGTGCCGTCCGCGGCTGTGGTCTTGAAGCCGAAGTCGGGGACGTCGTTCGTCTCCCACTTGGCGCCGTCCCACGCCACGAGGACCTTGTTCGGGTTCCAGGGCACGCCCTTCGTGTCCGCCGATGCTCGGTTGTAGACAACGCGTCGGTTGAGCGGCCATGAGTACGACCACTTGGGGAACAGGCCCAGACCGCCCGGATCGAAGTCGTGGACGCGCGAGCCGGTCCCCTGCTTCGAGGGATCACCGGGGGCGTCGTTGTTGTTGTAATAACCGGAGTAGATCCAGAGCCCGCAAGCGGTCGAGCCGTCGGCCGCCAGAGCCGTGAAGTTGGGGATGAGCTTTCCGTCGGCGACCTTGTAGCCGTTCATGCCCTGAGCGACCTTGGTGATGTCGGCTTTCCCGTCGGTCTCGTACGGCCAGTAGAGCTGGAGGATCTGATCGGGGTTGACCCCGCCCTCGGCGTCGTAGAGCTTCTTGAGGGCGACGACGATCGCATCCATCATCTCGAAGTCGTCTTTGGCTTCGCCCGGCGGGTCGATCGCCTTCCAGCGCCATTGGATCCAGCGCCCCGAGTTCGAGATCGAGCCCTGCTTCTCGTAGTGGCAGGCTGCGGGGAGCATGTAGACCTCGGTCTGAATCTTTGCCGGGTCGATGCCGGGCGCCTTCCAGAACGAGGCCGTCTCGGTCTCCCAGAGATCGACCGCCACAGCCCAATCGAGCTTCGCCATCATGGCGCGCTCGAACACCGAGTTGGGACCTCCGACCGCAGGGTTCTGACCCCAGAACATCATGCCCTTCACGATTCCCTCGTTCACCGACTCGAAGACGCCGATGTGGGTGTGGTTCCGGGCGTTAAGCTTGGGGAGCATGTCATACGCGTAGTCGTTCGCGACCGTCGCGAAGGGTCCGTACATCTCCTTGAGGTAGCTGACGAAGAACTTCGGCTTGTTGGTGTTGTAGCCGTTGGTTGCGGTCTCCACCTCGAGCCACTTACGAAGGGTCGGGTGTTTCGTGGCGACGGGAACGGCGATGTAACCGGGAAGCGAGTCGGACAGCAGGCCTTGGTCCGTCGAGCCCTGGACGTTGGCCTCTCCTCGCAGTGCGTTGATCCCGCCACCAGGGACGCCGATGTTGCCCAAGAGCAGCTGGGCGACCGACATCACCTTGGTGTTCTGGGTTCCCACGGTGTGCTGCGTCTGGCCCATCGCGTAGAGGATCGTCCCGGCCTTCTCGGGAGCCCCGGTCTGAGTGAAGACGTCCCAGACCTCGACGAGCTTGTCTTGAGGAGTGCCCGTGATCCGGGAGACCATCTCGGGTGTGTAGCGGGAGTAATGCTTCTTCATGAGCTGGAACACCGTGTTCGGATCCTGAAGCGTCGGGTCCGTCTTCGCGACCGCGTACGAGGGAGGCGTGAAGGCCGGGACGCCGGGAGCCGTCGTCCAGGAGTAGGGTCCTCCCGCAGCGGTGTTCCAGGGCTCGACATGGTCGACCTGATACTTCCACGTGTCGGCCGCGTACTTCTGGTCCGCATCGGACCAACCGGCGAACAGGCCGGCCGCCTCGTCGAACGAGTACTCAGGCACGACGAGAAGCGGGGCCGTCGTGTAGTTGGTCACATACTCCTTCTGCCAGCGGTCGTTCTCGAGGATGTAGTTGATCATCCCTCCGAAGAAGGCGATGTCGGTGCCCGAACGGAGCGGCGCATAGATGTCCGCCAGGCTCGCGCTGCGTGTGAAGCGCGGGTCGACGACCATGTACTTGGCGCCCTTCGCCCGCGCCTCCTGGACCCATGCCGCGGTGACGGGGTGGTTCTCGGCGTTGTTGGAGCCGATCGCCAGGACCGCATCGGCGTTCTTGAAGTCGCAGAAGTGGTTGGTCATCGCGCCTCGACCGAATGTGTTGCCAAGACCGGCAACGGTGGAGCTGTGTCAAATACGGGCTTGATGTTCGATGTAGGTTCCACCGAGTCCTCTCATGAGCTTCTGGAGCGCGTAGCCCTCCTCGTTGTCGAGTGCCGAACCGCCGAAGCTCGCGATCGCCTCGCAGCGGTTTACCGTCACGCCGTCCGCGACGGTCTCGTAGTTCTCGTCTCGGGTCTTCTTGATGTGCTTGGCGATACCCTCGATCGCCATCTCCCAAGTGAGCTCCTCCCACGAGTTCGAACCGGGACGCCTCACCATCGGCTTCGTGAGCCTAAAGGGGTTCAGCTTCCGGTCGTCGGTCTCGGGGTCGATGACCGAGCGCACCGCGAACTGCGAGGACCCTTTGGAGCAGAGCCCACCGCGGTTGATGGGATGGTCGGGGTCTCCCTCGATGTTGATGAGTTCGTCACCCCGAACCGAGACGATCGTGCCGCACCCTCCCGAGCAGTAGCAGCAGATCGTCGCGGTCTCCCGCGTATCTGTCAGCTTCCACTCCGATCCTGTCTTCGGCAGCGCAAGCGCCGAATCAGGACCAAGGAGGTCGTACATCGTGGTCGTTGCGAACGCCGCACCGGCCAATTGCAAAAAGCCACGCCTCGTTACCTCCATCGTTGCCCCCTTCGACAAACGGACTGGACAGTGACGCATGGTACTTCTGCCGTGCTTATGCCCATCAGGGCGTTCGTGCCAAACACCCAGCTCGCGAACGGTGCATTTGGAGAAGTATGGGTACGATGAAGTCAGGCCCTCATTCGGAGGAGGAGAGCGTGGATCACCACGAAAGCCATTCGTTCGAGGCGGTCGATCCCCGCGCGGGACACGCGGCTGCTGCGGCTGATTCTCACGCCGGCCACTCGGGCGCGACGGGTGATCGTCATGCCGGCCACTCCGTCGCCGACTTCAAACGACGCTTCATCGTCTGCCTCCTCCTGACGGTTCCCGTGGTACTTCTCTCCGAGGGACTCCCCTTCCTGTCGCACCGGCGGCTGGTCGATGTTCCCGGCGCCGATCTCATCCTCTTGGCCCTCTCGACCGCGATCTACCTCTACGGAGGGGCGCCTTTCCTCAAGGGCCTGGTCCGCGAGTTGAAGCAGCGCGCGCCAGGGATGATGACGCTCGTCGCCGTCGCGATCACAGTCGCGTACGCATACAGCGCCGCCGTCGTCCTCGGACTCAGCGGCATGCCGCTCTTCTGGGAGCTAGCGACGCTCGTCGACATCATGCTGCTGGGTCACTGGATCGAGATGCGCGCCGTCGGCGAGGCATCGCGGGCGCTCGAATCGCTGGCCGAGCTCATGCCCTCCGTCGCGCATCGGAGACTACCGGGGGGAACGACCGAGGACGTGCCTCTCACTTCGCTCGTGGTCGGCGACATCGTCGTCGTGAAACCGGGCGAGAAAGCACCCGCTGATGGGACGGTCGTCGACGGGGCGTCGTCCTTCGACGAGTCACTTCTCACCGGAGAGTCGATACCCGTCCTGCGGCAGATTGGCGACGAGGTGATCGGCGGTTCGATCAACGGCCAGGGATCGGTGTCCGTCGAAGTTCGGCGCACGGGGTCGGAGTCGTTCGTCGCACAGGTCGTCGAACTCGTGAGAGAAGCTCAGCAGTCTAAATCGGCCACGCAGGACCTCGCCGACAAGGCGGCGCGCGTGCTTACCGTGGTCGCCCTCGGAGTGGGCGCGCTCACCTTCGCGGTCTGGCTCGTGCTCGGCAGGGAGCTCCCCTTCGCAATGGAGCGCACGGTGGCCACCATGGTCATCGCGTGCCCCCACGCACTCGGGCTCGCCATTCCCCTCGTCATCGCCGTGTCGACGGCTGCCGGTGCAAAGAGCGGGTTGCTCGTGCGAAACCGGATGGCGTTCGAGAACGCGCGCAAGCTCGACGTCGTCGTCTTGGACAAGACCGGGACGCTCACGATGGGCAAGTTCGGGGTCACGGACGTCGAGGTCTTCGGGACCGAGGACCGGGACGGGGTACTGCGCGACGCCGGCGCGATCGAGCAGCTCTCGGAGCATCCGATCGCGCGAGCCATCGCGGAATACGCACCGCCCTCCTCCCCCGCAACTGATTTCGAGGCTCTTGTGGGTCGAGGGGCGCGCGGAACGGTGGACGGGCACGAGGTCGCGGTGGTGAGTCCCCGGTATCTCTCGGAGCACGACATCCCTCTGCCCACTGCAGCAGCGTCGCTCGCAGCCGAGGGCAAGACCGTGGTATACGTCGTGAAGGGCGGCCTCCTCTCCGGAGCTATCGCGTTGGCGGACTCGATCAGACCCGAGGCGCGCTCGATGATACGAAGACTCGAGGAGATGGGGATCGAGCCGGTGATGCTCACGGGAGACAGCAGGCTCGCCGCTCAGGGCGTTGCAAGCGCGTTGGGTATCAACCGGTACTTCGCCGAAGTGCTCCCCTCTCAGAAGGCCGAGAAGGTCCAGGAACTCCGCGCGGAGGGATCCGTCGTCGCGATGGTCGGAGACGGTGTGAACGACGCCCCCGCGCTCGCGTCAGCGGACGTCGGCATCGCGATCGGAGCCGGCGCGGATGTGGCCGTGTCGACCGCTGACGTGGTGTTGGTCCGCAGCAATCCCGAGGACATCGTCACGATCATCCGGCTCTCGCGGGCGACCTACTCGAAGATGGTGCAGAACCTCGCGTGGGCGACCGGATACAACGTGATCGCCATCCCGCTTGCGGCCGGCGTCCTCGCGGGGGCGGGAATCCTGCTCAGCCCGGCGGTCGGCGGCGTGCTCATGTCGGCGTCGACGGTCATCGTCGCCATCAACGCGCGGTTGCTGAGGATCCGGGACTAACCCCGTCGTTTGAGGAATTCGGCGAGAACGACCGCCTGGTTGTGCTCCTCGTCTTTGGCCCCGAAGAGCAGCGTGAGCGTCTTGTTGTGGTGCTCGATGTCGCCGAGGAGTTCGAGAAGCTCGCCGTGTGTCTCCAGCTCCTTTTCGTACCTGTTTTTGAACTCGGGCCACTTCCCGGCCTCGTGTCCGAACCAGGTGCGCAACTCGTCTGAGGGAGCGATGCCCCGCATCCAAAGGTCGATCCCGGAGCCGTGCGAGGTGACGCCTCGCGGCCACACGCGGTCGACGAGCACCCGGTAACCCTCATCTTCGCCCGCTGGCGCATAGACCCGCCTGATTCGCACAGACACAGCATGCTCCTTCCTATCACCTGCTCGAGGATGGCGACATCCTCCCGAGGATCCGCCACGCCAGAAGTGTCACCCACCGCGACGGTTCCTTCTTCTGGGCGAACTCCCAATCCTTCCACGCCGTCCAAACCGACTCCGGGGTGAACCGCCCGTGCTCATCGGCCTTCTCCGACAGTGTGTTTGCCATGTCGATCAGCCGGGGATCACTCGCCAGCCAGGGGAAACTCGTCAGCACCTCGAGTATGTGGAGGAGGTCGTACCAGACGAAGGGTGCCTTTAGTTTGCGGAAATCGGTGCCCATGAAGAACATGTAGGGATGGCGCTCCCAGCTCTCGGTCCAGAGACCGAGGAGTGCGTCGGCCCCCGCGTGGCTCGCTTCGCTCTCGCGAAGGTCGTCGAAGGCGGAGAGCATCTTCAGCATCGCGAGGGTCGCGAACGGACAGGGGTCGTCCTTGCGCCCGGGCCCGCGCCACCCGCCCATCTCCTTGGAGACGAAGCACGGCCAGCCGTTCTCGCGCACCAGTCCCACGAGGTAGCCGGCAGCAGTGCGGACGGCGGGATCCTCCGCCATACCCATCTTGGCCAGCGCGTAGGCGACGAGCGGAGCATCGCAGAGGGCCCAGCCCCATATTTCGGTTCCCGAGCCGCCGTGCGCCTCAGAGATATTCGCCGGGAGCGCAAACGGCCCCTCGTCCGAGGTGTGCGAGAGGATCGCTGAGACGATCGTATCCACTCCCTCGTCGGCGACGGTAAGGCCGAGGTCCGCGAGGAAGGTGAGCTTGTGGAACGGTTGACCTGCACTCTTGTGGCTGGCGATGACTTTGCCAGGCCAATGGGAGAGCTCCTCGACGAGAGCCACGACCCGGGGATCCCCGAGCATCGACCGACGGGCGGAGATAACCTCGGGGTCGTCCTGGGGCTTGCCCATCAGGTCGACCATCGTCCGATGCCGGACGAAGGGCTCGCCTTCGAGCAACCAGTCCACCGGCGCATCCATGCGCATCCAATCCCCCACTACA
>CAZMJV010000056.1:0-6239 GCA_964566905.1 uncultured Coriobacteriia bacterium
CCTACGATCCCTAGAGCTTGCGGACGATCGTCCTCAGGTGCTCTTCCTTGCCTTCGCGGATCTCGAACTCGAGACCATCCACGAACGGCACCATGGCGGGGTTGTCGGCGACCACGTCTCCGTGGATCTCCTCGACGCCGCGTGTGCGGGCGACCTCGATGATCGCGTTGGTGAGCTTGGTGCCGATGCCCTTGCGCTGGAAGTCGTCATGCACGAGGATCGCGAACTCGCCCACCTTGGCGTCGGCCGAGTCGAGCGTGAGACGACCCACGCCCGCCATCTGCGGCGCGCTGCCGTCGGTCGGCTTGGTGATCGCGGCAAGTGCGATCTCGCGGTCGTAGTCGATGTGGCAGTACCTCACAAGCATGGCCTTGGTGACCTCTTGGACCGTTCCGAAGAAGCGGTACGAGGCGGTCGTCGACGACAGCGACTCGACCATCTCGGACCACAGAGGCTCGTCCTCCGGCCTGATCGCGCGGATGGTCGCATCCTGGCCGTCGATCTGCATCGTCCACTCGTACTTGCTGGGATACATGGGGATGATGAGGTGCTCGCCGGGCTTGGAGACCTTGTAGACCTCTTCGGGCTCGATGACCACGCGCGCGTCGAGGGCGCACAGGCCGTCGGGACGGACCTGCAGCGGGTTCACGTCCATCTCGACGATCTCGGGGAAGTCGACGAGGAGGTAGCTCACCTTGACCATGACCTGCTCGAGCGCGACCATGTCGACCGGCTCGGAGCCGCGATAGCCCTTGAGCAACGTCGAGACCTTGGTGTTCTCGATCATCTGGTGCGCCAGCGCCTGGTTGAGCGGCGGGAACTCGACGGCGACGTCCTTGTAGAGCTCGACTCCCGTGCCGCCCATGCCGAACATGACG
The DNA here is from genome assembly GCA_964566905.1 of uncultured Coriobacteriia bacterium. GTDB lineage: Bacteria > Actinomycetota > Coriobacteriia > Coriobacteriales > CAZMJV01 > CAZMJV01. The sequence continues at coordinate 879 of CAZMJV010000056.1, forward strand.
ACCGGACCGAAGGTCGGGTCCTTCTTGGCGCCGACGATGACCTCGTGGCCTCCGCGGCTCATCTCCTGCACGGTCACGCCGAGGATCTCGGCGTCCGGGACGGCGGCCTGCACGCGGTTGACGATCTTGGTGAACTGCGCGCCCGCCTCCGCGACCGAACGGATGTTCAGCGCGACGCCGCCCACGTCGCTCTTGTGCGTGATGTCGTTGGAGTGGATCTTCATGACGATGGGGAAGCCGATCTGCTCGGCGGCCTTCTCGGCCTCCTCGACCGATGTGGCGATGACCGTCTTGACCGTGGGGATCTGGTACGCGTCGAGCACGTTCTTGGCCTCGAACTCGGAGAGGATCGTGCGTCCGTCGCGGGCGACCTCGCGGAAGATCTCCTTGACCGCGTCACGGTCGGGGGTGAACTCGGGGAGGATGTCGGCGGGCGTCTCGTAGAGGGCCTTGAGGCTTCTGGTGTACTCGTACATGTTCATGTAGGCGCGGACCGCGTCCTCGGGCGTCGTGAACACCGGCACGTGGTTCTCGCGGAAGATCTCGATGGCCTTCTCGACCATGATCTCGCCCATGAACGAGGTGAGCATCGGCTTCTTGCCCTCGCGGGCGACCTCGACCAGCGCAAGCGCCGTCTCGGTGGGCTCACTGTTCGCCTGGGGGGTGAGGATGGCGAGGATACCGTCGCAATTGGGGTCGTCCATGAGCAGGCGCGCCGCGATCTCATAGCTGGATGCGGGGGCGTCTCCGAGGACGTCGACCGGGTTCACGCTGGAGGCAGCAGCGGGCAGTGCGGCCTTGAGCTTCTCGACCGTCTCGGGAGAGAGTTCGGCGAGGTCGCCGTCGAGGTCGAGGAGACGGTCGGTAGCCATGACTCCCGGGCCTCCGGCGTTGGTGAGGATGGCGAGACGAGCACCCTTGGGGCTCTCCACGCGGCTGAGCGCCTCGCTCGCATCGAAGAGGTCCGAGATCTCGTTGACGCGCACGACTCCGGCGCGGCGGAAGACGGCGCTGTAGAGGGTGTCGTCGCCTGCCAGGGCTCCCGTGTGGCTGGCGGCCGCAAGGGCGCTGCGGGCGTGGCGTCCGCTCTTGACCACGATGATCGGCTTGCTCTTGGCGAAGTGGCGCGCCGCGCTCATGAAGGTGCGGGCGTCGGTGATCGACTCGATGTAGAGGATGATGCTGGAGGTGTTGGGGTCGTCTCCGAAGTAGTCGATGAGGTCGCCGAAGTCGACGTCGAGCATGCCGCCGACGCTCACGAAGGCGCTGAAGCCGACGTGGTTGGCGGTCGCCCAGTCGAGGATGGCGGTGCCCAGCGCGCCGGACTGGCTGATGAACGCCACGTTGCCGGCTTCGGGGACCACGTGCGCGAAAGTCGCGTTGATGTTGAGTGGCGGACGGGTGTATCCGAGGCAGTTGGGGCCGAGGATGCGCACGCCGTACTGCTCGGCGATCACTGCGACCTCCTTCTCGAGTGCCAGACCCTCGGCGCCGACCTCCTTGAAGCCCGCGGTGATGATGACGGCGCCGGAGACGCCGGCCTCGCCGCACTGGCGCATGGTCTCGGGGACCGCCTTCGCGGGGACGACGATGACCGCCATGTCCACCTGGCTGGGAACCTCGAGGATCGTGGGATAGGCCTGGATGCCTTGGACCGACGGCGACTTGAAGTTCACCGGGAACACGATGCCGTCGTACTCTGCGCTGATCAGGTTTCTGAAGAGTGTGTAGCCAACGGAACCCTTCTTGTTCGAAGCGCCGATGACGGCGATGCTTCGCGGGTTGAAGAGCTTCTCAAGGTCGTGTCTGCTCATGCGGCCTGCCCATCTGTATTGGTCGTTTGCCTGCGCACACGGCGACTCCCCGAGAAGGACTCAGAGAGTCGGGCTCAGTGTGCGTATTTGTTGGTATGCGCACATCGTCCACGAGAAACCCGCTCGTGTCCAGAGCCTCTGACCCCCGAGTTGGGGAACGGCGCCTCGCCGACGGCATCTGGAACGGGCGGGACTACACCTCGAGGAGCACCACGGCATCCACGAAGAGGTCGTACTCGGTCTCTTCCTCGAGGTCGTGGATGCGCACCTTCTCGATCTCGCCCTCCCCGCCCACCGAGAGCAGCCTCGACTTGTAGAGCACCTTCACGTCGGAACGCTTGATCTCGGACGCCAGGTCGGCGGGCAGGCCGAGCGTGTCGAGCTCGGTGAGGAACACCACGCGCGGGGTGACCTTCGTCAGCTCGAGGGCGAGCTTGGCGGTGGCGGGACCTCGGTCGAGAACGAGCGTGCGCATGTCGGCCAGGTCGGCCACGTCGTCGACGGTCTTGAAGAGGCCGTGGCCCACATAGTCGTCCGCGTTCTCGATCGTCGTCGGCATGGGCACGTCGCACGAACCCAGGGGTGAGACGCCTTCGGACGTGAGCGGCTCGAGCTTGATGCCCTTGCGCCAGTTGTTGATCGCGTCGTGGAGCGCGTCGGCCGCGAGGTTGGAGCAGTGCATTTTGATGGGCGGCAGCCCTCCGAGGGCGTCGGCGACGTCTGCTCTTGTGACCTCGAGCGCCTCGTCGAGCGTCATGCCCTTCACGAGTTCGGTGGTCATCGACGACGTTGCGACCGCCGACCCGCAGCCGAAGGTCTGGAACTTGATGTCGGCGATACGGTCGTCGACTACGCGGATGTACATCTCCATGAGGTCGCCGCAGACGGGATTGCCCACGCGACCGATCGCCACGTCGTCGCCCTCGAGCGTGCCGACGTTGCGCGGATTGCGGAAGTGGTCGAGGGTCTTCTCGGAATACTGGGTCGATTTCACGGGAGTCTCCTAATCGGTCTCGTAGAGCGGCGAAAGGCGCCGCAGCCGCAGCACGATGTCGGGCAGCGCCTCCATGACGCGGTCGACGTCGCCCGGCTGGCTGAACCGCCCGAACGTGAACTCGAGCGAACCGTGCGCCTCCTCGTGGAGCAGACCGCACGAGAGGAGCGTGTGAGAAGGCTCGAGCGTCTTCGACGAGCACGCCGAGCCCGTGGAGACGGCGATGCCCGCGTCGCGCATGGAGAGGAGCAGTGACTCGCCCTCGACGCCCTCGAAGCGGAAGTGGGCGTTGTTGGGCAGCCGCTCGACGGGATGCCCGTTGAGGTGCGAATCGGGGATCGTCGAGAGCACGGCCTCGATGAGGCGGTCGCGCATGACTGCGAGTCGCGGGGCTTCGGCGAACATCTCACCGGCCGCGACGTCAGCGGCCTCGGCCATGCCGACGATGAGCGCGAGCGGCTCGGTGCCCGAGCGCAGGCCGCGTTCCTGGCCACCGCCCATTGCGATCGGTGCGATCTTTACGTTCTTGCGGATGAAGAGCGCGCCGAGCCCCGGCGGTCCGTAGATGTCGTTGCTGGAGAGTGTGAGCAGGTCGACCGGAACCGACGCCATGTCGATCGGCAGTTGCCCCTCCGCTGCGACGGCGTCGACGTGGAACGACACGCCTGTGCCCTTGAGCATCTCGGCGATCTGGGCGATGGGCTGCACCGTGCCGATCTCGCTCGAGCCCCACCCGACCGAGACGAGGATCGTGTCGTCGGTGATGCGCTTGCGGAGCTTCTCGGGGTTGATGCGCCCGAAGCTGTCCGGCGGCACACGGCTCACGCGGAAACCGAGCTTCTCGAGATACTTCGCGATGTTGAGGATGGAGATGTGCTCGACCTCGGAGATGACGATGTGGTCGCCCGAGCGCTTGTTGCGGTTGGCGTAGCCGATGAGCGCCAGGTTGTTGGACTCGGTGGCGCCGGAGGTGAAGATGAGCTCGTCGGGCTCTGCGCCGATGAATGCCGCCACACGCGCGCGGCTCGCCTCGAGCGCCGCGGTCGCCCGGTCACCGACCGCGTGCAGCGAGGTTGGGTTTCCGAACCGCTCGGTGAAGTACGGCGCCATCGCCTCGGCGACCCGGGGGTCGACGGGCTTGGCGGACTGATAGTCGAGGTAGACCTCGTCCATGGCGCGCCGCCTAGAACCACATGGTGGCGCCGGAGTCGAGCGCAAGGTCGTTGAGCGTCGCGGCTCCTACGATCTTCACGCCGTCGATGAGCTCGACGGTGTCCCATCCGAGCATCTGTTTCGACGCCTCGCAGACGAGGATGGGAATGCCCATCTCCATCGTCTTGCGGATCATATCGGCGACGCTCGGGAACGTCCCGAGTTGGATGTCCTCGGCCGCGCCGGGCTTGAGAATCGTGAGACCCATCCCTAGGAAGTAGACCGTCGGGTTGAGGTCCATCGCCTTGGCGCTCTGCGCGAGCACGAGCGGCGAGTACTGCCGCTCCGGAAGGTTGCTCGTCTGCACGTAGAGAATCGCGTTCTCGTCCTTCATCGCACGCCTCCTATTTGCCTTTCCTGATGAGTAGACGCATGTAGTCGTCGAGCTTCTCGAGGGCGACGACCTCGTGACCTGCGCGCTTGGCGTACCTGGTGAGGTCCTCCTCCGCCGCAGGGTCGTCGGCCAGAACCTCGAGCACTTCTCCGGGCTCGATCACGTCCATCGCGGCACGCGTCTGGAAAAGCGGTTCTGGACACATCAGCCCGATGCAGTCGACGGTCTGGTTAATGGGATCCACATCGGTCATGGCGCACTCCTCCGAATCGTTGCCGCCGTATCGTGGGGAGTATTCCCGAGGGCATACCCCGCGAAACGATGGGTAGATACCCTCAAGGAGGAACCATGGAAACCAAGGTGAATATCGCGAGGCACGTCTCTTGGCCGGTCGTCATTTTCCCGAACCGCGACGAGGCGGGGCACATGTTGACGGCGTGGATCAATCCGTCGCCTGATGCGGACGCGGTCGTGTTCGCACTCCCCCGAGGCGGCCTTCCCGTCGCGAAGCCTTTGGCAGATGCACTGGGATGCAAGCTCCTGCCTGCGCTCGTTCGCAAGTTGCCGATCCCCAGCGACCCCGAGATGGGATTCGGCGCGGTTGCCGTGGACGGCTCGGTGAGGCTGAACAAGCGGACAGTCGACTACTTCAGGATCTCGCAGAGCGATATCGACAGGATCGTGGCCGAGGTGCGCGCGGAGGTCGAGCGGCGCGGTGCCGCCTATCCGGGCGGGTGGCCGCTTCCCGAGCTGAAGGGTCGCAACGTCTGGATCGTGGACGACGGACTCGCGACGGGTTCCACAATGCTGAGCGCCCTTGATATGTTGCGAGCGCGCGAGCCGGCGTCACTCACAGCCGTGGTCCCCTGCTCCCCCGCGGAGACGCTCGCCTACGTCGCCGAGGTGGCGGACACCGTCTGGTGCTTCGCGGTCCAAGACAGGGATTCCTTCGGCGTCGCCTCGTTCTATCGCGACTTCCACGACATGACCGACGACGAGGTGCGCGG
>CAZMJV010000057.1:0-6104 GCA_964566905.1 uncultured Coriobacteriia bacterium
AGCTGCGGCGGTCTCGGTCATCGAGACGAGCTCCTCGGGCCTTCGGTCGCGACGACCTCGCCCTCGAGGTACCACGTCTGAGCAGCATCGATGCGCACGTCGACCATGGTGCCGGCGAGGTCCTCGGCGCGCATCCCCTTGGGGATGGGTGCGTGCACAACGCGGTTGGAGGGCGCGCGACCCATGATCACCTGGTCGTTGCGCTTTGAGACACCCTCGACGAGGACGCGCTGCACGGTGTCCTTCATCGACTGGGCCTCCGCATACGCGGACTCCTGCACGAGGTCGACCAGACGGTCGAAGCGCTCCTGAACCACCTCGCGATCCACCTGGCCCTCCATCTTCGCGGCGGGCGTGCCCTCGCGGGGCGAGTAGATGAACGTGAACGCCTGCATGTAGCGGGTGAGGCGCGAGACCTCCATAGTGCCTTCGAAGTCCTCCGCGGTCTCGCCGGGGAAGCCCACGATGATGTCGGTCGAGAGCGCTATGTTCGGGATGGCGGCTCGGATGCGGTCCACGAGCGCGAGGTAGGACTCGGCGGTGTAGCGGCGGTTCATGGCGCCGAGGATGGCGTCGGAGCCCGACTGCAGCGGCAGGTGGAGGTAGGGCATGACCGCCTCGACCTCGGCCATCGCCTTGATCGTCTCGTCGGAGAGGTCCTTGGGGTGGCTGGTCGCGAAACGGATCCGGTCGATGCCCGTCTCCCCCACAGCTCGCAGGAGCTCGTCGAAGCGCGGCTCGCCGTAGAGGTCGCGGCCGAACGAGTTGACGTTCTGGCCGAGCAGTGTGATCTCGCGGACGCCGTCGGCGACGAGCTTCTCCACCTCGGCCACGACATCCTCTATCGAGCGGCTCTTCTCGCGGCCGCGGACGTACGGGACGATGCAGTAGGTGCAGAAGTTGTTGCAGCCGATGGTGATCGGGACCCATGCGTGCCAGGGGTGCTCACGCACGCTGGGGAGCTCGTTCGCGAACTCGGTCGACGCGTCGAGCACCTCGACCTGAGGTCGACGCTGAGATTGCGCAGCATCGAGCAGCGACGGCAGGTGCGCGAGGTTGTGCGTGCCGAAGACGACGTCGACATGCGGCAAGGCTGCTTGGAGCTTGGAGCCGTCGCGCTGGCCGATGCATCCGCCCACGGCGATGAGCTGTCCCGGTCGGGCGGTCTTGACGCTCTTGAGCGACGCCACCTGTCCGCGGAGTCGCTCGTCGGCGTTCTCGCGCACGCAGCAGGTCATGAACACGATGACGTCGGCGTCCTCGGCGGCTTCGACGGGAGCCATTCCCTGCTCCTCGAGCATGCCGGCGACGCGCTCGGAATCGTGCTTGTTCATTTGGCACCCGAAGGTGCGTATCAGGTAGGTTTTCATGACGCGTAGTCTATCACGGAGATGCGGGTCTACTCTCCCCTGCCCGCCGTCAGGAACCGCTGAAGGTGGCGCTCCGGGTAGTCGACGTCGCCGACCCATGTGCTGCGGGGTCCGTCTCCGTGCCAGTCGGTCCCGCCGGTGACGAGAAGGTCCATGGCTTCGGCGATCTCGACGATCGCGGCGGCCTCCTGAGCGGTCTGCTCGGAATGGAACGCCTCGAGACCGCGCATCCCCATCGCGACCAGCTCGGGGATGTGGTCGACCGCGTCCGAGCGCCAGGGATGCGCGAGCACCGGGATACCACCGGCGGCGTGCACCAGCTCGAGGACCTCCTGCGCCGTGAGAAACGCCTTGGGAAGGAAGTACGGGGCGCCCTCGCCGACGTATCGCACGAACGCGTCGCCGATGTCTGCGGCATGCCCCTTCTCGACGAGAACCCGTGCCACGTGGGCTCGTCCCAGCGTGCCCTCGCCAAGCGCCTTCACGTCGTCAAGCGTAATCGAGAAGCCGTCCTGATGCAGTTCGCCGACGATGCGCTCGACCCGCGTCGCGCGCACAGAACGCAGGTGCTCGAGTTTCTCGAGCAGCGCATGGTTCTCGATGTCGATGAAGTATCCGAGGATGTGGATGTCGTGGCCCTCGTGGGCCGCGGAGAACTCCAGTGAGGGTACAAGCATGATGCCCAGGCGTTCGGCAGCCGCGCGAGCCTCGGCGACTCCGTCGACCGTATCGTGGTCGCACAGCGCCATGACCTCGACGCCTCGCCGCGCAGCCGCAGCCACGACTTCGGTCGGGGCGAAAATCCCGTCCGACGCGGTGCTGTGGAGATGCAGGTCGGCGATCACGTGCCCCCCTCGTGTGCTGCCCAGAGAGCGCCTATCACTAGATTCTAAAACGTCCGGTCACGCAGAAGCCTTTAGAGCGTCCTGTCGCGCAGGACGACCAGGAGTTTGAGCGCGGTGCGCGCCTCTCCGTCGATTTCGATATCACAGAAGGACGGTACGCAGGCGAGGTCTTTGCCGGCGGGCGCAAGAAATCCGCGCGCGATGGCGATGCCTTTGACAGCCTGATTGAGCGCCGCGGCGCCAACCGACTGGATCTCAACCGCGCCTTCATCCTTGATCATCGCGGTGAGGGCACCGGCGACCGAGGAGGGCGATGACTTGGCCGATACTCTGAGAAGCTCCATAGTTCTCCGATTTTTGCTGTAAGTGGCGCTGAAGCGCCGTGGTCTGAATGCTGGTTCAAAGAACAGTCCAGTGCGGTAAAGCAACTTTTACAGTGCGAGTATACCCATAATGGATATTTCTGGCGACTACTCTTCTTTATCGATATCAAACCTGACCCGTATATGGTCTTTACCCACGGTGATACGGGGAAGATCGGCGAGATTGAGGTAATACTTCCCCGCCACGGTCTCGAACGCAGCCTCGAGAGAGCGCGCGAACTCCTCCAGATCGTCCTGATGGATCTTGAGACCCCGACGATCGCGATAGATATCCGGCGTCGTGTCGGCAGGAGCTGAACGCCTCTCGCCGATGAGCTTGCTCAGTGCGGGAGCTATCGGGCGCAGCTCGCCGGCGAGGATGCGGTGTGCGGTGCGTTCGGAGACCGGAAGCCCGATAGCCGTGGCGACCTCGACGAACTCCTGCGAGTCCGCACACGCGGCAAGTCGTCGGGCGACAGGCAATGCGCCGAGATCGTCGCAGAACAGCAGGTCGCTCGGCTTGAGCTCCTGCTTCCCCAGTCCGTGCAGGGTCGCCGCGATCTCGGTCGGGGTCCCAAGGAACACGCGCAGATTGCGGTGCTCGAGCGAGAACTCGAGCACGCGGCGCAGCACGTTGTGCGGTCCGTTGGAGATGCGCTGGGTGCCGTCCTCGTCACGAACCAACGACGGCCAGGATGATTGGTCGGCGCGCTCGCTGAGGGCTCCCAAATCGGCCGAGACGACGATGGCCGTCCCCAGTCCGGAGGCTGAGGCGACCACGCGGGCATCCTCCGCGTTCGCACGAATGGAGTAGAGCGCCATGCCTCGACCGTGCACTCCCCACTCGTCGACGATCATCGAGTCGAGCTTTGAGGTGACGCGCGGCATGAATATCTGGTCGTGCATCGTCTCGGGGATACCGTTCCCGTCATCGATGAAGGTGAGCGCACGGGTGTCGCCGTCACGTGACGTGGCCACGAATATCCGCGAGGCACCCGCATCGCGCGAGTTTCTCAGCATCTCGATGACGACGTCCTCCACGGTGCGGATGTCGTGCTTCGCCTGGCGCTTCTCCGCCTCGGAGATCCGCAGCCGTACGAAGCCGTCGCCAAGGTTCTCCTCGACGCGCAGGAACGCGTCGCCGGAGACCGATGAGACGAAATCGTAGAGTCCTTCGTTATCCATGCGACACAGTCTACCTTCTCGCTCTGAGACCAACGGGGCAGCGGAGAAAAACGGAGCCCCGACATCAGCCAGGGCTCCGTATCGTACAAGCGGGTTGGGGCTACTTGGCGTAGTCCACCGATCGGCTCTCACGGATGACCATGACCTTGATCTGTCCGGGATACTCGAGCTGATCCTCGATCTCCTTGGCGATGTCGTGCGCGAGCACCACGGCGTCGGCGTCGGTGATCTGCTCGGGCTTGACCATGACGCGGATCTCGCGACCGGCCTGCATGGCGTAGGTGCGCTCGACTCCCTTGTGGGAGTTGGCCACTGCCTCGAGCTTCTCGAGACGCTTGATGTAGCTCTCGAGCGTCTCGCGACGGGCACCGGGGCGTCCTGCGGAGATGGCGTCGGCGGCCTGGACGAGAAACGCCTCGACCGTGGTCGGGTCGACGTCGGCGTGGTGCGCCTCGATCGCGTGGACGACGGCCTTGGGCTCGTTCATGCGACGGGCGAGGTCTGCACCGATGACGGCGTGCGGACCCTCGATCTCATGGTCGATCGCCTTGCCGAGGTCGTGGAGCAGACCGGCGCGACGCGCCAGCTGTACATCGACGCCGAGCTCGGATGCCATGACCCCTGCGAGGTGCGAGACCTCGAGGGAGTGGTTGAGGACGTTCTGACCGTATGAGGTACGGAACTTGAGGCGTCCCAGCGTGCGGATGATCTCGGGGTGCAAACCGTGAATGTTCGCGTCGAACGCCGCCTGCTCGCCGGCCTCCTGGATCTGCTGACCCACGAGAGCCTCGGCCTTGTTGAACATCTCCTCGATGCGGGCCGGGTGGATACGGCCGTCTGCGATGAGGGTCTCGAGGGTGATTCGGCCGATCTCGCGACGGACCGGATCGAAGCTCGAGAGGACGACGGCCTCGGGGGTGTCGTCGATGATGAGGTTGATTCCGGTGAGCTGCTCGAAGGCGCGGATGTTGCGGCCCTCACGACCGATGATGCGACCCTTGAGGTCGTCCGACGGGATGTGGACTACCGACACGGTCGACTCGGCGGTGTGGTCGGCGGCTACACGCTGAATGGCGATGCCGACGATGCGACGAGCGCGCTTGTCAGCCTCATCCTTGGCCGCAGCCTCAGCGTCGCGGATGACGGTCGCGGCCTCGCGGGCGACGTCCTCCTTGATGCGGTTGATGAGCTCTGCGCGAGCCTCGTCGGCGGTCATGCCGGCGATCTCCTCGAGACGCTCCTTCTCCTGGGCCTCGAGCTCTTCGAGCTCCTTCTCACGCTTGGCGACCTGGCCCTGAGCCGACGAGAGCTGGTGCTCGCGACGGTCGAGGGACTCGGCGCGGCGGTCGACGGACTCCTCGCGCTGGGCGAGTCGGGCCTCGAGTGCCTGGATCTCCTTGCGACGCTCCTTGGACTCGACCTCCTGCTCCTGCTTCATGCGGAAGATCTGGTCCTTGGCCTCTACGAGGGCCTCTCGTTTGATCGTCTCGGCCTGTTTTTCGGCGTCCTTGACCATGCGCTCCGCATCCAGTGCGGCGTTTGCAGTGCTCTTGCTGGTCAGGGAGTTCTTGATAACAAAGCCGAGGGCGACGCCGAGAACAGCAATAACGACGATCAAGATATACGCGTAAAACGGCATACGTCCTCCTTCCGGGGTTCAGTGGTGCTGTCAATGTCAGAAATACTTCGGAAAACACAAAGAGCCGGAGCTTCCGGCTGGGTAACCCTCTATGAGTCTCTGTTGATATGGAGGCGTCCCTACGGACTAACCTGGGAAATCATCTGCATCCATTACATAGAAAACATAGAAACACGCGAGGTTGCGTGGAAGGTTACTTAGCCTGCAGCGATGGTACCCTCTGGATGGGTCTTACGTCAATCTCCGTTAGGCGTCTTAACCAGCAGGCCACACGCTAGAACGCGTCGTCGGAGACGTCCTCGTCATCGCTCTGAACTGCGCGAAGCACCGAATACGCCACTCCGGGAGAGAAACCCCTCGACACGATGCGGCGCAACAACCGATCGCGCTCTTTTCGTGTGGCGCACGGCTTTCCGGCCACGAGCTGGAGGGCTCGCTCGAATTCGTCGTCGACCCCCAGATACTCGGTGCAGACCTCGTCGATCAGCGGCTCATCGACACCCTTTTCGAGCAGGGCACGGCGGATCTTGCGCTCCCCCCACCCCGACGCCATCTTCATGCGAACCAGCGACTCCGCGAACGCACGGTCGTCGAGATACCCGAGCTCGGCGATGCGCTCGACCACCGCGGATGCAAGCGCCGCAGGATAACCGTCGTCCATAAGCCGCTTGCGCAGTTCGAAGCGCGAGCGCGCCCGATACGC
>CAZMJV010000058.1:0-6031 GCA_964566905.1 uncultured Coriobacteriia bacterium
GGGAGGCTGTCTCTCTGTCCGTCGTATGGATATAATACCCCTCGGGGTATGAAGGGCGGTATACTCCGAATGCGCGCCCTCGACCGGGGTCGACGACCCTGAGATGTCAGGAGATTTGTATGAAGAAGAGCCGATGGATCGTCCTCGCCGTTTCGGTGCTCGCGTTCGCCGGGATGCTCACCATATCGGGTTGCTCGAGCGGAGGCGTGAAGAACGTCGATGCGGATGGCGTGCGAAAGGCCCAAGACAAGGGGGCGGTCGTCGTCGACATCCGCGAACCTGTCGAATACCAGAACGGGCACATCCCGGGGTCCGTCAACATCCCCATGGGAACCGTCGAGACCGAGATGGCGGAGTGGGCACGTGATACTCAGATCGTCGTCTACTGCAACACGGCGAACCGAAGTTCCGATGTCGTTCCTCGTCTCGTCGACATGGGCTTCACCGACATCCTCCACTACAACACAGGACTGGTGACGTGGGACGGCGACCTTGAGAAGGGCGACGGCAGCACGACGACCGGATCTGCGAGTGCAACCGCCACCGATGTGCTGCTTTCAGGGCCCGCGATGTACGAGTTCTATACGGACTGGTGCCCGGGATGCAAGGAGATGAAGCCGATCGTCGAGTCGCTCGAGGCGGACTACAAGGGCAAGGTCGAGTTCAAGCTCTACAACGTCGACGAGTCGAGCGAGGGCTCGGCGCTCGCTCAGAAGCTCGGCATGTCCTACGTGCCGTCGTTCGTCCTCGTGGACTCATCCGGCAAGATTGTCGAGAGCTGGGCGGGTGCGGTCACCAAGCAGGAATTGAAGACGAAACTCGACGCGATCAAATAGTCCGAAACGTGTCGCGGTCGTATTCGGGGGTGTGTTTCCGACGCGGGTGCTGTATAATCCTCCTCCGCATGGGGCTATAGCTCAGCTGGGAGAGCGCGGGCTTTGCAAGCCTGAGGCCAGGGGTTCGAGCCCCCTTAGCTCCACCAAGCGAAATCACGGACCGGCAGGAATCCCTGTCGGTCCGTTTTTCTTATGGGCGTTGTGCGATATCCGTTTCGTGGTTGTCCTCGGTCGGCGCCGAGGGGTATCGTAGGCATCGCGTCCCATCGAAGGAGCCCCTGTGCGCTATCTGCCCCAACTCACCATAGTCGCCTGCCCCGAATGCGGGTACAACGCCAACGACCTTCATGCCGTCGGAGGCGTCATCGACGACGAGGGCAATCTCGCGATAACGGTCGCGTGCGTGCGTGAGAAGAAGCTCTACGATGCGGCCGCGGGAAACGTGTCCGACTGGGAGATCCATTCCCCTGACGGCGTCACCCGTCCGATGACCGTCGAGGACATCGATCTCGATCCCGAGGACTGGGACGAATGGGAAGTCGACGACTGCCCAACCTGCGGTCGGCCCCCCGTGCTTTTCGACCCGTTCGAACCAGTCTGCCCCGTGTGTGGCAAGCGCTGCTACGCGACATCCGTGGGGGAGTAACGAGGGACACCGCGCGCCTGCTCAGAGAATCCCGAACCAAGGAGTGACCATGCACACCAGTTCCTTCGAGAAGTACCTTATTGCCTCGGCGCGCCTGCTTGCCCTAGCCGCCCTGCTCGTCGTGTTCGTGATCGCGGCCTCGACGCTCTCGGGCTGTTCCGGGGCAAAGGCGTCCGAGGGCCCGAAGCGTCTGACGAAGGACGAGTACAAGCAGGCCGTGAAGAGCCAACTCGACGAGTTCGACGCCGAGCTGGGCGCATACTCAAAGTCGGTGGGAACCGAGTTCGGCTCCTTCGGCGAGGACCAGGCGTTCACCGCGGGCGACATCGACAAGATCGCCGAGATGAGCTCGACGTTTGAGAAGGATGCCAGCTCGACTCTCAAGGAGCTCGCAGCGCTGAAGCCTCCGAGCGACTACGAGAAGGAGCACCAGGCGATCAAAGCGTATTCTGAGTTCGCCGATAAGTACCTGGTGCCGGGGCTGACCAAGCCGATGAAAGACCTTTCGGAAGGTGACACTACCTCCGACTTCATTGCGAACAGCAGCCTCACCGAGCAGCAGAACACACTCCTGACGCGGTTGCGTGCCGAGTTCGACAAAGCGCTCGAGACTCTCGGGATCGACATGGGGGACAAGGCCACGCTCTAGTCAGTTCGTCGCGCAAACACAAAGGCCGACCGCGCATGCGGCCGGCCTTTTTTCATGAGTGAGGCGTATCCGATCCGGTTTAGTTGACCAGGGTGTTTGCGAAAACCATCCACACCAGCGCGGACTTCGAAACCAAGGAGAGAAGGATGTACATGCGCTCTCCGAACAGATAGTCGCGCCACGGCCCGACCTTCTTGTACTGCAGGAACATGTTGACCGCGAAGCTCATGAAGAACGCGAAGATCACGAAGAAGATCCAGTAGACGAACGATGGGGGATGGACGTCCATCCCCGGCCCCCACATGTAGAGCGCGATGGCGAGCCACGGGAAGGCGCCCGTGATGCATCCGAAGATGAACGCCGTCCAATCGGGATGGCCGGGCTCCTCGTACTTCTCCAGGATCCAACCGAAGAGGATCATCGAGAGGTTCGCCCCGAAGATGGCGATGAGTGCAGCTCCGTCGAAGATTCCCGGGAGCAGGGCGATGAGCATGACCATCAGAGAGGACGAGATCGAGTACTCCATCCAGCGTCCGTAGTTGCGGTTCTTCTTGAGGCCCTCGATGTACCATTCGTAGATTCCCGGCATGATGAGCAGGAAGTGGGCGAGCGCCGAGAGGAACACGAACGCGGCGACCCAATAGCCGAGCCGGACGGTGAACAGCTCTTTGATGACGAGCTGCGGGGTGCTGCTGGGTTGTCCTCCGAGGAACGTCCCGAGGATGGGGAGCTTGAAGTCGTTCGAAAGGGCGACGACTGCGACTCCCTGCGCGAGATGGAAGAAACCCATGATGCCGTTGTAGAGCCGGAGATTTTTGAAGCGCTTCTCTGATTCCATCGGACCTCCCGTGTCGAACGCGGATACGATCGTGGATCGGAACACCTCGTACGTGCAGTATAAATCTAGAAAACGTCCACTACGAGCCAGCATGGTGCTAAAGTTGCACCGCCCAACGAATCCATCCGGGAGTAGGCATGCAGATCAGCGAGACGCTCGACCAGCTGGCAATCTCGACGCTGAACAACGCGCTCGAGGTTCTCGCGCGCGGCGACGAGCTCTGGCCGATCGCAGTGATCGCCACGGATGACGATTTCGAATTCCAGCAGTTCAGCGGCGATTCGCCCGAGGCGTGTCGGGAGGCTGCACGCGAGTACGTGTCGGCCTTCGGCGAGAAGGCACGCGCCTATGCGATCTGCTTCGACGGGACGGTCCAGCTTGCGGCCGAGAACGGCGAGGATCTGCCGACAGGCGAGTTCCAAGACGCGCTGATCGTCGAGTTCGGCGAAAGGGGCCAGGCGAAGAGCTTCTCCCTCGCCACCCCGTATCGCGGCGCCCATGCCCCCGGCGGTTTCGAAATCGTCGCAGACACCTCCTTGGTCGAGGAAGACGAGCAGCTCCTCTCCTAAGCCGGTTCCGTCCGTGCGCATCTTTGTATTCTGTGGTAGCCTGTCACGCTACGAAAAATCGCAGTGAATACAAAGGTTCGGAGAAAAATGCGCCAGAGAGACATTCGCAACATCGCCCTCATCGCCCACGTCGACCACGGGAAGACCACCATGGTCGACCAGTTGATGCGCGCCACTCATATGTTCCGCGACAACCAGGCGGTCGTCGACTGCATGCTCGACTCGAACGACCAGGAACGTGAGCGCGGCATCACCATCCTCGCGAAGAACATCGCGGTCCTGTACAAGGACACCAAGATCAACGTCATCGACACCCCCGGCCACGCCGACTTCGGCGGCGAAGTCGAACGCGTCCTGAGGATGGCCGACGGGGCCCTGCTCATCGTCGACGCCTTCGAGGGCCCCATGCCCCAGACCCGTTTCGTGCTCAAGAACGCGCTTGCGCTCGGTCTCAAGCCGCTGGTCGTCATCAACAAGATCGACCGTCCGGGCGCCCGCCCGCACGAGGTGCTCGACGAAGTGTTCGAGCTCATGATCGAGCTTGGCGCGGACGATTCGCAGCTCGACTTCCCCGTCATCTACGCATCGGGCGTGAACGGATACGCTCGGTATGAGCCCGACGACGGCAACATGGACATGATCCCGTTGCTCGATGCGATTCTGAACGAGATCCCCGCCCCCGACACCGACCCCGACGGTCCCGTCGCGATGCAGGTCGTCACCATCGACCACTCCAACTTCGTCGGTCGTATCGGCATCGGCCGTATCTTCTCGGGAACCCTGCATGCAGGTGAGAAGATCCTCGTCATCAAGAACGACGGTTCCCGTTTCAACGCAACCGTTAAGCAGCTGATGGTGTTCGAGGGGCTTGGCCGCGTTGAGAAGGACGCCGTCCACGCCGGCGATATCGCCGCGGTCGTGGGCATCGAGGATGCCGACATCGGAGATATGTTCACCTCTTCCGTGAATCCCGTTCAGCTCGACCCGATCCACGTGGAGGAGCCGACCATGTCGGTCGTGTTCTCCGCGTCGACCAGCCCCCTCGTCGGCCGTGAGGGCGACATCGTCGGTGGCCGTCAGATCAAGGAGCGCCTCTTCCGCGAGGCCGAGTCGAACATCTCGATGCGGATCGAGGAGACCCCGGACAAGGACGGCGTCGCGGTTTCCGGCCGTGGCGTCCTGCACCTCTCCGTGCTCATGGAGACGATGCGACGCGAGGGCTTCGAGTTCCAGGTCGGACGTCCGCAGGTGATCATCAAGACCGATGAGCACGGCAAGAAGCTCGAGCCGATCGAGGCGGCCGTCGTCGACGTACCTTCCGAGTACGCAGGAAAGGTCATCGAGGTCTTCGGCACACGCGGCGGCGAGATGGTCGACATGATCGTGCGCGAGAACATCACGCACCTCGAGTTCCGCATCGCCTCCCGAGGCGTCATGGGCCTGAGGACCCGCATTCTCAACGTGACCCGCGGAGAGGCCATCCTCTTCCACCACTTCTCCGAGTACGGTCCCTTCCAGGGCGACCTCGGCGGACGCGTGAACGGTTCGATGATCTCCATGTCCACTGACAAGTCGGTCGCGTTCGCTCTGGACACGCTCCAGACGCGTGGCAAGCTGTTCATCGGCCCGGGCGTGGAGTGCTACGAGGGCATGCTCGTCGGTCAGGCCGCCAAAGAAGGCGATCTCGTGGTCAACATCGCCAAGTCGAAGCAGCTCACCAACATGCGCACCTCATCGTCCGACAAGTCGATCCAGCTCTCCCCGCCGATCAGCTTCACTCTCGAAGAGGCGCTCGAGTACATCGAGGACGACGAGCTCGTCGAGATCACTCCCAAGAACATCCGCATGCGTAAGCGCGTTCTCAACGCCAACGACCGCAAGAAGGCCAGCCGTTCGTAATGATCTGGACCGCAGCCATCACACTGCTTTCGGCGGCTGCGTTCGGCACCGTTGATTTTCTGGGGGGCGTCGCATCGAAACGAGATGCGGCGCTCCTCGTCACTGCGGGGTCGCATCTCGTAGCGGCGGTCGTGGTCGCGGTATCGCTCGTCTTCATGGTGCCCGACAGACTCCTGAATCTCCCGGAGCTCGGCCTGTCCCTCTTCTCCGGACTGGCCAGCGGCTTCGGGGTTCTTGCCCTGTACGCAGGATTCGCGAGAGGAAAGATGGGGTTCGTCTCCGCCATCGCCGCCGCTGTCTCGGGCGGCGCCCCCGCGCTCTTCGATCTTGCGAGGGGTACGACGGTCGGGCCGGTGACCCTCGTGGGTCTCGGTCTCGCGGTGCTCGCCGCAGTGCTCGTGAGTTTGTCGGGAGAGGACGACGTGGAGGGTGCGGACGCCAAAGGCGCGGTGGCGTTCGCCGTCGTCTCCGGAGTCTGTTTCGCTGTGGGGATACTCGCGTTCGACGCCCTCTCGGGAGCCGCTTCCGGTCTTCCCGGTTCGGTCGGTTCGCTTCCGGTTCTCTGCGCGAGAATCTCTTCGGCCGTGGTGCTGG
>CAZMJV010000059.1:0-1312 GCA_964566905.1 uncultured Coriobacteriia bacterium
GACATCCAGCGCGAGATCGCGCTGCTGTGCCCTCCCGACATGCGCGTCATCCTCTACCGACGCATGATGATCAGGGTTTCCGAGGCGATCGCCTACAAGGAGCACGCTAAAGCGCTCGTCACCGGTGAGTCGCTCGGCCAGGTGGCCTCGCAGACGCTCGACAACATCCGCGCGATCGATGAGGCGGCGACGTTCCCCGTGCTGCGCCCATTGATCGGCAGCGACAAGAACGAGATCATCGCCGACGCGGAACGCCTGGGCACGATGGAGCTCTCGATCCAGAACGCGGATGACTGTTGCACCCTGTTCATGCCGCGTACGCCTGAGACCCACGCACGTCTCGACAACGTCATCGCTGCGTGGGACCAGCTGCCGCACGAGCGCATGGTCGCCGACGCGATGGCATCCTTGACTTGGCACGACTTCCCCTGTCCTTCCTACACGCCGCCGAAGAGCCTCCGCACCCCGGCGGAACAGGCGTAGCGATGGCCGACCGCTACCGATTGCGCATTCTCGCGGTCGAGCCCTACTACGGCGGCTCGCATCGTGCGGTCCTCGACGGTCTCGTCGAGGGGATCGATGCGGACTGGACTCTGCTCACCCTGCCTGCTCGGAAGTGGAAATGGCGCATGCGTGGCGCCGCCATCACACTGGGCGAACAAGCGCGCCTCCTGGCGCAAGAACCCGACCGCGGAGAGCCGGCTTGGGACCTCGTGTTCGCCTCGACGTTCGTGAATCTCTGCGAGTTCAAGGCGTTGGCCGGTACGGCACTCTGCAACGTGCCGTCGATCGTGTACTTCCACGAGAATCAGCTCGTCTATCCCAACCGACACATCGCCGATTGGGACTTTCAGTTCCCCCTCACCAACATCACCTCGGCGCTCGCGGCCGACCTCTGTCTCTTCAACTCGCACTGGAACCTCGACCAGTTCGTCGAGGAGATACCCGCGTTCATCAAGAACTTCCCGGACGCGCTGCCCCGGGGAATCGCGCAGCGGATCGAATCCAAATCGCGCGTCATCTCACCGCCGTTCCATGGCGAGCCCTTCGACGAGACCCCCATCGTCCGCGGAGAGCGGGTCCGAATCGTCTGGCCGCACCGCTGGGAACACGACAAGCATCCGGAGGAGTTCGTCGCCGCAGTGTCGGCGTTGGCGGAGGAAGGCCTCGACTTCGAGGTCGTTTTCGCCGGGCAGGTCTTCAAGGAGAAGCCTGAGGCCATCCAGAGGGCGCTCGAGAGTCTCGGAGACCGCGCAGTGGTGTTCGACGACGCGGAGGGTAGGGGAGCGTACGCTCGGCTTCTGAGAAGCTC
>CAZMJV010000059.1:1412-3288 GCA_964566905.1 uncultured Coriobacteriia bacterium
AAATCGCCACGCTATGTTGTTATGCAAGATACCTTGTGATAACTTATAGACAACAGAGGAGGAACGATGGCCGAGAAGAGCGATCCAAGCGTCTCACAGTTGCGTAAAGGCGTGCTCGAACTCGTCGTCCTTGGGCTGCTCTCGGGAGGCGAGCTTTACGGTTCGCAGATCGTCGAGAGGCTTGAGCATAGGCCGGGCCTCGCCATCAGCGTGGGGACGGTCTACCCCTTGCTTGCACGGCTGCGCAAGGCCGGGCTCATCGAATCGTCCTGGCAGGAGAGCCCGGTGGGTCCTCCGCGCAAGTACTACTCGCTCACAAGACTGGGATCGAGCGAGCTCGCACTCATGACAACGGCCTGGATGGGTATCAGGGCCGACGTGGACGGAATTCTGGCGGAGGTGCCCGATGTCCGATGAGCTGAATCTCTACCGGCCCGAGGTGCGAATCCTCATCGAGTCGTATCTCGACGGAGTCGAGGAATCGTGCGGTCGAGACGTGCGCGCAAAGGAGCGCAGCGAGATCCGCGAGGGGCTCGTGGAGTACATCTCCGAGAACCTCGACCCCGCCGCAAGCGATGAGGAGGTCGCAGCGTTCCTCGCGCGGCTGGGTGGTCCCGAGGGCTCCGACGGTGCGGCGCGTAAGCCCGCGTCCCGAGGCGTTTCAGGCACGGTGCTCGGTGTCCCATACGGAGCGGTGCCTCCCGGAGAGGATGAGAACGCCGCGCGCTGGTGGGATCCGCGCAGCAGCCGAATATTCGTCCCTCGCATGCTCGGTATCGGATGGGATATCAACTACGGGGCACTCGCGGTCAAGCTGCATCTCATCGACCCCGACTCCGAGGACGAGCCGTTCCATGAGGTCCCGGACTGGGTACACCTGGTCGGTCTCGCCATCCCCGTCGTGCTCACCGTTCTGCTCGTGGTGTTCGTCTCCGTCTTCGCCCCGCGACTCCCGGAGCAGCTTCCTCTTCACTGGGACATCCGCGGGCACGTCGACCGCTGGGGCGGGTTCTGGGAGGCGTTCGGATTGCCGCTGTTCCTCTCGATCGGATCCACAGGTTACGCAGCGTATGCGCTTCTGGGGCACAGACGGTCTCCGCTCGGGCGCGCGGTCTCGGTGGCGTTCGCTCTCTTCTTCTCGGTGCTCGGGTTCGGGATCACGCTTTCGATCCTGCTCACCGTCTCACCGGTCCAGCCTCCGTACTCGGCGCTCGTTCCGCCGACGATCGTGCTGACGCTGCTCGCCCCGCTGGTCTACCTCGTCGTCCTCTCGCGTATCGGCGAGCGACGTGAACGGAACCGAATGCTTCGAGACTCAGAGAGGAAAGAAGGATGAACATCAAGCTGCCCGAAGTCATCACCGAACTCAGCACGCCCGTCCTTGCAGCGCTCGTGGTGCTCGTCGTCGTCGAGCTCGCACTGCTCGTCGCCGCATGGATCAAGATCGCCAAGACGCCGAAGGAGCAGGTCAGGTTCGGATCGAAGCTCGTCTGGGTTCTCATCTCGCTCATCAACGGTGTCGGACCCATCGCAACGCTGATCATGATTGCCGAGCCAGCCCGCGTCGCAGAACCCGAGCAGACCTCGCCGTCCTCCTCGACCGAGGTCGCCGATCTCCTTTACGGTTCCAAGGACGCGGATTCCAAGGGTGAGGCGCGATGACCGAAAGCGCTCACGCCTTCGCGCTAGAGACGCGCGGGGTCACCAAACGATACGGCGACGTGCTGGCGCTCGACCACGTCGACCTCTCCGTTCCCGAGGGCTCGGTCTTCGGATTCCTCGGCCCGAACGGTGCCGGCAAGACCACCATGCTGCGCATCCTCAGCGGTCTGTCGCGTGCAGACGAGGGGACGATCGAGTTCTTCGGAGAAGACCC
>CAZMJV010000059.1:3388-6023 GCA_964566905.1 uncultured Coriobacteriia bacterium
CTCATCGGCGCTCCTCGGATCCTCATGCTCGACGAACCGACCTCCGCGTTAGACCCCCTGGGTCGGCGCGACCTCCTCGACCTGGTTGCGTCCCTCAGAGGTCGCACGACGATCCTGTTCTCGACGCATATCCTCGCCGACGTGGAGCGTGTGTGCGACCACATCGCCATCGTCGACAATGGCGCACTCGTGAAACAGGGGACGATGGAGGAGTTCCGCACCCTGTTCCCCACGCGTTCTCTCGAGCTGACCGTCGCGTCCGACGCGACCACGCTGGGCTCACGACTCGCGGATCGACCGTGGTGCGAGCACGTCGAGTTCAAAGGAAAGGGCAGGTTGCACGTGTTGGTGAACGACATCACCGCGGCGCGGTACGACATCCCCGGCGTCCTCGCCGACCTGGGCATGGGGCTTGTTTCGTTCGAAGGCGGCGAGGTCGATCTCGAAGAGGTCTTCGTGAAACTGGTGGGGGGTGATCGTCGATGAAGGGATTCTCGGTCTTCTTCGTCAAGGAGCTTCAGGAGATCGCGCACACGTGGCGCGGCAAGGTCCTTCTCGGCGTGGTGCTGCTGTTCGCACTCACGAGCGCCCCGCTCGCCCTGCTGACGCCAGCGCTGCTCAAGTCGTTCGTGCCCGCAGGATCTGGCATGACGATCACGCTTCCCGACCCGACATTCCTCGACGCATACATCCAGTGGATCAAGAACGTCGACCAGATCGTCATGATGACCTTGATCATCGCGTCCGGCGGACTCATCGCCGGGGAGTTGGCTGCGAATACTGCGGCCATGGTGCTCTCGAAGCCCCTGTCTCGTTCGGCGTTCGTGCTCTCCAAGTTCTGCGGTCAGGCACTGCTCGTAATCGCGACCACCGCACTGGGCGCAGTGGTCTGCGAGATCGCCACGATCCTCTCCTTCGGTGAGTCCGACCCGGTGCTCATGGCTTCGGTGACGGGGATCTGGCTGGTGTTCGCCCTCATGATGGTCGCGCTGATGACGCTGCTGTCGTCGGTGTTCAGCCCGCTCGCCGCCGGAGGCATCGGGGTCGCCGCGTTCTTTGTGATCTCGCTCGGCGCCCTGTGGGAGCCGTTGGTCACGTACTCGCCTGCGGGAATCTCGACGCTGACGAGCTCGCTTCTCGCCGGCAAGTCTCCCGACGTCTTCTGGCCCGTGGCGACGTCCCTCTTGCTCGGAGTCGTGTTCCTTGTTGCGGCGTTGCTCGTGTTCCGGCGCAAGGAGGTCTAGTCCGATTAAGTTTCGTCCCGGTTCACTTTGGCCGCGCACCATTTCGCTGCGGGCCGATCACGGTGCGGTCCGCGCCAGCCGATTCGACGCCCCCTCCGTCACTCGAGACAGAGGGGGCGTTTTCTCATGCGTTCTGAGCTTCGGAAGCGGTATCTCGACCTGAAGCGGCGTTCGGGCCTCGACACGGTTCCTGACGGAGTCATGCTGGTGGCGGTGATCGCCCTCTCGTTGCTCATCGTGCTCGCAGCATGGCGTTGGTGGCCCAACGACCTGGGCGTCACTGTCGACGTGGGTGCGGCGAAACTGACGTCGAAGCGTCCCGCTCCGGTTCTCTCCGCAAAGACCCGGCAGGCGGACGCCGAGGTCTCGGCCGATGCTTCCGAGACGGTCGCGGTGCACGTCGACGGTGCTGTGCAGTCGCCGGGCCTCTACACGCTTCCCGGAGGGGCGAGGGTAGCCGACGCCATCGAGGCTGCAGGCGGTGTGACCGATTCGGCCGAGACGCGCGCAGTGAACCTCGCGGATCCCCTCACTGACGGCACGCAAATTGTGGTGCCGACTCGAGAGGAGTATGAGAAGGGGTCGTATCCGCAGTCGCAAGTCGGCGGTTCGGGTTCGGCGTCCGGACAGGCGGCGGGCCCCGTGGACATCAACTCCGCCGACGTCGCGCTGCTCGACACCCTGCCCGGGGTGGGGCCGTCGACCGCGCAGAAGATCGTGGCCGACCGCGCCGCGAACGGGCCGTTCGCAAGCGTTGCGGACTTGGCTCGGATCACGGGGATCGGGGAGAAGAAGATCGCCTCGCTTGACGGACTCATCGTCGCAAGGTGAACGATGGGTGCGATCGGCGACGCAAGGTCCTGCGGCCCACCATCCCGTACCTCGCATATGCCGCCGCGGCATGTTGGGTCGGTGTGGTGCTCGCGGAGATGTTCTCATGGCGCATTCATATCGGAGAAGGGACGGGACTTGTTCCGTCCTTTCTCCTTGTTGTCGGGTCGGCTTCGGCGCTCACACTTCGGCGGTTCCGACTGGTTGAATTGGTGACGCTCGCCCTTTGCGCGGGGCTCGCCGCAGGATCGCTGTTCGGCGCCCACCTCAGGTCAGAAATGGAGACGCTCGAGGACCATTCGTCAGGACGTGTGATGCTCTTTGTGGTCTCGGACCCGGAGGCAGGTCGCTTCGGCTACTCCTCGGTCGCCACGGTGCGTTTCGAAGACGGCCTCACAGCGCGCGTACGGGTTCAGTGGCCCGATGAGCGCCAACCTCCGGCGATGGGTCGCTGTGTGGCCGCATACGCCGTCACGGAGCCTTGTGGCGAGGATTCGTGGTCCCGAACGTCGCTGCGCAAGGGGATATCCGGGACGACGACGGTTCGTGTCGTTTATGAG
>CAZMJV010000060.1:0-6004 GCA_964566905.1 uncultured Coriobacteriia bacterium
TCGATGCGCTTCGAGGCGCGAAGAGATGGGAGCACGACCTTCTCGTCGAGGTCGTCTCCGCGCGGACCGTACTTGTCACAGGTCAGGCCCGTCAGAATCTCACAAGAGTCCTCGAGCTTACGGGAATCGTCGATGAGCGGATCGCGGAGCTCGACTCGACGTCGGTCTGGAAGCGGCGCTTCGCCGCAGACGTCCTCGGCAGGTCGTACAGCGAGGCGGCGATCAGCCCGCTCACGCTCGCTCTGCGTGATTCGGACGACGACGTCCGGATGATTGCCGCGAAGTCGCTCGGCAAACTCGATGTGGTCTCCGCCATCCCCTATATCGCGAGTCTCCTGCGCGACCTCCCCGAGGAGTTGTGCGTCGCGATAGCGGACACACTCATCTGGTTCGGCCTCGACGCTGTTCCCTCGCTCGTCGCTGAGATCCGTCGTCCTACAGGAGATCCGATCAAAGACGAGCGCGCCCGATTTTGGTGCACGAGATGCATCGCCAACATCGGAGCCCCCACCGACCGCACCCAAAACGAGTCGGCGGTGCGCATGCTCGTCGACATAATGACCGACCCCAGCGCCCGTGTCCGCGAGGTCGCGATAGCCGCTCTGGGACGCGTCGGTACCGCACGCGACTCGTCGGCCGTCGTCGAGGCCGCCACTGACGAGTCGCCCCAGGTGCGCGCCGAGGTCGCGACGGCCTTGGGCCGCCTCCAAGACCCTTCGATAGCTTCGACCCTCCTCGCGTTGTTCCATGATCCCGTCTTCGAGGTCTCCGGGGCCGCTGGCGATTCACTCGCACTCCTTGGGCCCGATGCGGTTGCGCTCATGCGTGGAATCCCGTCGGACTCCGACGAGTCTCTCACCGATTGGTCCGCCGGTTCTGCAGGGTTCGAGGGGGGAGTGGTGCTCGCATGACGTGGCAATCCACCTTCGAGCTGGTCATCCTCATCTACTTCTTTGTCGTGAACGGCACCTACACCGCGCTCACGTTCATCGCGTTCTTCGTCGTGCGAAACCAGCATCGCCGCAGCTACATTGACGACTATCCGCACATCTTCGAATCGAAGCTCGCCCCAGGAGTCTCCCTCCTGATGCCGGCGCACAACGAGGAGACGACCATCGTCGAGAGCGTCCGTTCGCTGCTGATGAGCCGCTACCCGCTCTTCGAGGTCGTCGTCATCGACGACGGCTCGGAGGACTCCACCCTTGATAGGCTCATCGAAGAGTTCGGTCTGCGCCGCAGCCAGCGTCAGAACAGCCGCCTCTTCCGCGACGCGATTGAGACCGCCTCCATTCGGGGGGTCTGGGTCTCACCGACCGTGCCCAACCTCGTCGTGATCAGCAAGGAAAACGGGGGGAAGGCCGACGCGCTCAATGCCGGCATGAACGCCTGCAAGTATCCCTACTTCTTCAGCATGGACGCCGACATCATTCTCGAGGAGGACGCCATTCTCCGAGTCGTCGCGCCGATCATGCGCGATCCGGACCGCGTCGTTGCGGCGGGAGGGATGGTCAGGGTCGTCAACGGGTGCGAGGTCAAGAACGGGCAGGTGGTTCGACCCGGGCTTTCCAAGAAGACGCTTCCAGTCCTGCAGGTAATCGAGTACATCCGTGCCTTCTCGGCGGGAAGGGCCGGCCTCTCCGCAGTCGATTCGCTCATGATCATATCGGGAGCCTTCGGAGTCTATAGCAGCCAGATTGCGCGTCAGGTGGGCGGATACTCCACCGAGACCGTGGGAGAGGACATGGAGCTCCTCGTCAGGATGCGTAAGACGCTGTTCAAGGACAAGGTCGCGCACGACGTCTTGTACCAGGCCTACCCGGTCGCTTGGACCGAGGTGCCGGAGAACCTCCGCATCCTTTCTGCTCAGCGTCGTCGTTGGCATCGAGGGCTGTGCGAGACCATGTGGAAGAACCGCGACATGATCTTCAGGCCGCGATACAAGGCCATGGGCATCTTCGCCATGCCGTTCTTCTTTTTCGTAGAGTTCCTCGGACCCCTCGCGGAGGTCTCCGGGTACATCTACCTGATCTGGCTCCTGCTCACCGGGGGCGTCGACCAGCAGTTCTTCCTGCTCTTTCTCTCACTCGCCGTGCTTTGGGGAGTCTTCCTTTCCTTCTCGGCGATCCTGTTCGAGGACGTCAACTTCAACTGGTATCGGATGTGGCGTTCGTTGGGTAAGCTCCTACCGTACGCGCTCTTTGAGAACCTCGGATATCGCCAGCTCACTGCATGGTGGCGAGTCTGCGGGTTCTTCGAGTTCGTCGTCGGTAAGCGTGGATGGGGGAAGCAGGAGCGCCAGGGATTCGGAAACGAGCTGGAGAGCGAACTCGAGACCGGTTCCTGACCGGAAAGGGGAACCTCATGGGAGCGACCACCGATCTGCGGGCGGAGCACCGCGGAGTCCAACGGATGCTCAACATCCTCGACGCGATCTCCGATCGAGTCCGCCAAGACGAACTCGTCGCCGAGGAGGATCTCGAGGACGCCATCGAGTTCCTGCGCGTGTTCGTGGACGCGTGCCACCACGCCAAGGAAGAGGAGCTTCTCTTCCCCGCAATGCGCAAGGCGGGATTGGGGGAGAGCTCCGGCGTCATCGGACGCTTGGTGGTCGAACACGAGCGGGGCCGTATCCTCGTTGGCCGGATCGCCGAGGAAACATCCCGTTATGCGAGCCTCGACGCGCATACGGAGCTTCCCGAAGCGATCGACGAGTACGTCTTGCTCCTCTCCGAACACATCGCGTTCGAGGAGTCGGAGTGCTTCACGCTTGCGGACCTGGGGCTCTCGGATGAGGTCCAAGACCAGCTGGCCGAAGGGTACGACCGCATCGAGAGCGACGTCGTGGGAGAAGGTCGCCACGAGCATTTCCACGCTCTTCTGGACTCCTTGGCGGACATCTATCTCTGATATCCGAGCAAGCCGCAGACAACAACGATGCCCGCTCCAAGATTCGGAGCGGGCATCTCGTTCCAGTCGTCATCCAACTGGTGTAATCGGCGCGGGGCTTCAGAAGCGATAGATTCCCGCCGCGCCGACGGTGGTGGGCATCCGCTCAGGCGGAGCGACCAATACGTCCCCGCCCTTCCTCAAAACCATCTCGGCGAGCTCGTCGAGCAGATCGTCTGCGCCCGTGGCATCCTCATCGGCATAGTCGATGCGACGCGATGCCTCATCGAACTCGCCCGGGACACGTCGTCCGGCTTCGAGAAGCAGTGTGTCGACCCGGCCCTCTGAGGCTGCCCGCGCGAGTTCCGCCAAATCCCCGCTGGCCAGGCCGATCGACCACGCGGTTCCATATCGCTCGACCGCGTCCTCGACCACGCGGTCCCGCCGAGGCTCGAGAGCGGCCCACGCGAGCCGCCGCAACTCGTCTTTCGGCATCCCGAACGGGTCGGCTTCGACGCCTTTGTCGACGAGAAGCGGGTTCTTGCTTATGTCATGGAACATGGCGTGGTGCTCGGTGAGCGCAGCCAAGACGAGGGGCAAGCGCGACGGTCTGGAGTGGTGCTCGGCTACCCACCGGTCTACCGCTCTGAAGAAGCGTTCGGTGTCGAGCTCCAGTTCGTCGTTTCGCGCGCCCTGGCCGTAGTGCATCGAGCCGGATGTGCCGAGGCTGTAGGATCCGCCCTCCTTGTAGGGCTCGGACGCCTCTCCACCCAGCGCGGCCTCTATCGTTCGAGGCCCGCCTTCCCCCAAATCGACCTCGTCCAGTGCATCGCGGTCGCCCTCGAAGAGCTTGGCGCTGCGTCGATCGATCGCGAGAACCTGGAAACGCCTGTTTGACTGCAGGTTGCGAAGCAGAGGCTTGATCAGATACCGATCACCGACGGAGACTTCCTCGCCGACGGTCTCCTGGAGCCGATAGATGTTGAACGCGTCCTTTGTCCCGAGCGCGACGAGCCCGTCGAGCGTGTTGTTCCAGAACACTTTGTCCTCGGCTAGTTCCCGAAACGGTGCAAGCAGAGCTTCGGAGTCGGCGTCCGGGTACTTCTCCCGCAGCAGGGTCTCCGCTCCCTTGATGAGATTCCTGAAACGGATAGGGTCCTGCTGCTTGTCAGGTCCGAGCCGGTGAGTGGGGAGGTAGATCGAAATGCAGGGGGGCTCATGGATGTCTGCGAGCAGTGCGCGAAAATCCCGGGAGAGAGAATCCATCACGCTCCTCCTTTCGGTTCAGGTGTCTTGAACGCACACCTATAACCTACCCGAGGGCGGGGTGTGTTAAGCAGAACTGGGCCGAGGCGGGGGTTGAGCGAGGCCTCTAGCGCGGATCGATTTTGCCGGTCTCCCGAAGAAACGCCCGATACTCTTTGAGGCGCCCCTCGTAGACGAGGCTGACCCCTTCGATCTCGGCGAACATGGTCGGATGCATGAGACGCGGATCGGCGGGAAGCTGGGCTGCCTGTGATCGCTTGAGGAGCTCTCCGACGAATCTCGAACAGTAGTAATAGTCGTCTCGCTCAAGTGCGAATTCCGGACGCACCACCTTGAGGATGAGACCGATTCCATCGAAATGAAGCTCGTCACGGCGCTGGGCGAAAGTGGTGATCTCGTCTTGGATGGCGCGGTATTGCTCCTCGGTGACGGGGAGCTCGTAGATCTTGGTGAGGACGTCCTTGATGCGGAAGATCCCGCCCTCGATGTCCTCCTGGATGAACCCTGCGTTAAGCATGTTGTAGGTTCCCTTGCGACCGAACGAGTACATCTGCTCGAGCGCCATGTCGAGGGAGAGGCTGACATGGCAGTAGGGCCCCGCGGGATAGCGGGTCTTTATCATCCGGCTGATGAACGTGCCCGAATACGAGAGCACGAGGTAGACGTTGTTCACAGGAAATGCCTCCAGAGACGAATCGACGCCCGAGCATTTTAACAGCCCCGTAAGAAACTCGGTATACGGTGGACAGTCTCGCGACTCAGAGGGTATAAGTAAGCATATTGCTGAGGACCCCCGTGTGGATTCTAGGTCACGGAAAATGGTTTAAGTGCAGCCGGATGCCCAGACTCATCCTGGCGGCACGTACGAGCGCCCACCAGAGTTCAGGGTGGGCGCTCGTAAGCTTTTCGGCAGCCGCGGAATGCGCAGGAAACACCCTCTCCCTTCAAGTGAATGACGATCTTCCCCTTCTCACTCCAGTCTGCTCATACAGGGAGCTTGTTCGCAGCAGACGCGTAACGGGTACGAACCTCTTTAACGGGGGGCGAAGAGGCCCGGCGGTCGTTGGGCTGGTCATTTGTGAGAAAGGAGTCGACATGATCAGGAGAAAACGATCGATACTGATCGTCCTGTTCGTCATGGCGCTGATACTCGCTGCACTTGCGGGTTGCGCGAAAACCGAGGACCAGGGAGGTACGGACAACGGTGGAACCGATGAAAGCGCGGAACTGCAGAGCATGACTATCGACATCGTCACGCAGTGGGCGGAGTCGGGGCACGCGAAGGTAATCTCTCGTCCCGCAGCGGAAGATGGTTGTAAGAACTGCCACGACGGTCTGACGTTCACGACGACCGGTGGCGGCTTCCAGGCGCGCGTGGCCGCTTCGAGCGCAGAGGCGACCGGCACCGCTCGCGACTGGACCGTGTCCACCGATTGCCGCGCCTGCCATATGGGTGCCGGCGCTGCGATCGCCGACAAGGGTAGCGTCGACCAGATTCCCAGTATCCCCACGGCTAAAGGCGGGCTGGGATCTGTATGCATGACTTGCCACAACGGTTGGCATGCGTCCGGGAAGAGCGCCACAGGCGCGCTCACCGCTCCGCACACCTCTGTCCAGACGGACATGATGTATGGCGTCAACACGGTCGACCCGGGAGTCGAGAGTACTGCGACCCAAGGTGACCAGTCATCCGTTCATCTGAGGATCAAGAACACCTGCGTAGGCTGCCACGTTGCGGGCTCCGACACGGAAGGCCCCAACCACACGTTCAAGGTCACGTCATTTGCTGGCTGCGAATCCACCGACTGTCACAGCCAAGACATGACTGACGGCGGAACCGCGAAGCAAGACT
>CAZMJV010000061.1:0-4072 GCA_964566905.1 uncultured Coriobacteriia bacterium
CGCGGGTGTGGCGGAATGGCAGACGCGCATGGTTCAGGTCCATGTGGGGGCAACCTCGTGGAAGTTCGACTCTTCTCACCCGCACCACAGATTGATCAGCGGCTCCGTCCAAATAGGATGGGGCCGTTTTGTTTCTCGGTCCGTGATTTCTAGAAACTTTCATTAGAAATCGCCGAATCGCTTTTGATACACTAATCGTCCTTTACGGTAGCTGGCGGTCGTTTTCGCCGCCGGCGGCCTCTCTGGGATATCGGTCGCTACCAGGGCCGACTCGATCCCGAAGCCACCTTTTTGGTTCCAAGAGGGCCCCGCCATGCTCTGGCGCGGGCTCTTTCGTTATCCGGTCGTTTCCGCAGCGGAAGCGCCTGGACCTTTGTTGTCCGTCGATTGGGAGGTACCTGGTACATGTTCAATGAAACAAGATTGCCGAGGAACGAGAAGGAGGGTCTTCTCTACGGTTTCATCATCGCCCTCATCACGTCGCTGGTCATGATCACGCTCAACGTGGGCACCGAGATGGGCCGCATAGATGGCGAGGTCGCTTTGATGATTCTGAAGTCGTGGCCGATCATGCTCGTCGTCGCCATGCTGATGGAGGCGCTGGTCGCCGGTCACATCGCCTCGTGGTTGCTTCAGAAGTTCTCAGACCACAGCGATGGGTTCAACGCCAAGATCCTGTTCACCATCCTGTTCACGGTCACGGTGATGTCCGCGACTCTCACCCTCATCGGAAGTCTCATCTTCGGCGGCTTCAATATGGACGCGTTCATTCACTGGCCCGAGAAGTGGCCCCGCAACTTTGCAATCGCCCTTTGGTGCGAGATCCTCATCGCCCAGCCGCCTGCTCGACGCGCGATGAAGATGCTGCATGCCCGCCAGGATCGCCGTTCAATCGAAATCGAAGGAGGCACAAATGCCTAATCTGATCGTCACGATCAGCCGCGAGAACGGAAGCGGCGGCAGGTACATCGGTGAGAAGCTCGCCGAAGCGCTCGGAATGCACTATCACGATGCGGACCTCGTGCTCGCTACTGCGGAGAAGACCGGGCTCGACGTCGATTACGTCAAGAAGTACGACGAGAAGCGCCCGGACAGCCTCTTCTACTTCGGCGGTCAGGCCACGCCGAGCATGGTGTTCGTCGAGGAGTCGAAGGTCATCCGCGCGATTGCCGAGCGCGAACCGTCGGTGTTCGTCGGAAGGTGTTCCGACTACATCCTTCGCGACTACCCCAACGTGTTCAACATTTTCGTGCACGCACCTCTTGGGGTACGTATCGAGCGGGTTTCATCGCGGAAGGGCATAAGCTTCAGCGACGCGGAGAGGCACATCACCCGAGTCGACCGTGAACGTGCTGCCTACTATAACCTCAGCACCCGCCAGAAGTGGGGCGACGCGACCAACTACGACCTCTCCGTGAACACGGGGAAGATCGGAATGGACGCATCGGTCGAGCTCATTCGCCAGTACATCACGGCAGCGGGCGTGCCGACGGAAGGCTAGGCGGCCGCAGTTCGCGAACGCTGCGCGAGAGTAACCGGATTGATATTAAGCAGGGTCTCAGCCGAGAAGGCTGGGGCCCTTTGCGTTTAAGGGAAAGTACACCCTGAGCGAGTAGAAGCGACGAACCCCCGAATAAACTCGCGTCGTGAGAGGAATAGGTAAGCAATGGATAGTCCTATGTATTTGTTCGCATTCGTAATGCGCGTATCGTGATATGCACACTATGCGGAGAAGCGGCCTTCCCCCCGTCGTCGCTCGAGCAACAATAATCAGGAGGAACCATGCAGTATGTGACTTTAAACAATGGCGTGCAGATGCCCATGCTTGGATTCGGCGTCTTCCAGGTGTCAGATCCGGCGGAGTGCGAACGCGCAGTCCTGGACGCAGCCGAGGTGGGCTATCGGTCGTTCGATACAGCCGCCTCCTACATGAACGAGGATGCCGTCGGAAGAGCCTTGAAGGCGAGCGGGGTGGCAAGAGAGGAGCTCTTCGTCACTACGAAGCTCTGGATCGAGCAAGCCGGGTACGAGAAGACGATGGCGGCGTTCGACAAGTCGCTGGAGAAGCTCCAGCTGGACTATATCGATCTGTACCTCATCCACCAGCCGTTCGGCGACTACTACGGTTCGTGGCGTGCCATGGAGGAGCTCTACCGGGAGGGTCGCGTACGAGCCATCGGAGTGAGCAACTTCGCCCCCGACCGACTTGTCGATCTGATTCTCCACAACGACGTAGTTCCGGCTGTGAACCAGGTCGAGACGAATCCGTTCTGTCAGCAGATCGAGGCTGCAGAAATCATGAGACAGGAGGGTGTTCAGATAGAGTCGTGGGCGCCTTTCGCCGAGGGAAGGAACGATCTCTTCCAGAACGAGGTCCTGAGCGCAATCGCATCCGCGCATGGCAAGTCCGTCGGTCAGGTCGTTCTCCGCTGGCTCATCCAGCGCGGAGTGGTCGCAATCCCCAAGTCCGTCCGCAAGGAGCGAATGGTCGAGAACTTCTCGATTTGGGACTTCCGGTTGACCGATGAGGATATGCAGTCGATTGCGACGCTCGACACCGGCGAGAGCCTTTTCTTCTCACATCGGGATCCCGCGATGGTGCGCGCCTTGGGTACCCGCCACCTCGATCTCTAGCATTAATCTGATTGGAACTCATAGATTTGGGTGGAAGACGCCTCCGGAAACGGGGGCGTCTTCATGTGTTTCGTGCATGGACGCGCATCGCGATGTGGATCAGGCCGCGGTACGTGCCAGCGGGTATTGGGTAAGCCCAGAACAAGTGAACATTCCAAGTGAGTGGGCATTCGGGATGATTGAGATCGGGCGGCATCCGACAGATGGGGAGTGGGCGATGGCCGGGGCGAAGCCAATAAGGCTCTGGCTCGCGATCGTGTGTGTATCGCTCATCGTGATCGGTGGCGCGGCAGCGGTCGAACTCTATGAACCGAGGCCCACTGTCGACGCCGCCTCTCTCAAGACGCACGCGTATGAGGCGGCCCTAGGGGTTGTGGAAGTCTTTGAGACGACCCTTGGGCGTGTACCGATCGATCGAGTGGAAGCCGATCACCACGGCATGGTGAAGATTTATCTCAACTTCGAGAAGGACGACTACATAAGAGACCTCAGCCCCGACTTCTATGTCGGCGACAGCGATGGCGCGAAACTGGCAGCCGATATCGCAATCAACGTCTTCGGTCGAGTCCTCGAGACCGAGAACCTATGGGTGCTCGACATCAACGGGCGACCACTGGACAAGTTCACCAGAGAAGATTACGAGACCGCAAAAGAAAATGCGTTCTCTGTCCGCGTTCGGGGATGGGATTCGTTGCCCGGCGTTGTTTCGGGGTAAGTCACATCTCTCCGGTGAGGTGCGGCGCGAGTCAGCAAGCGAAGACGCCCCCGTTTCCGGAGGCGTCTTCGCGTACTTCGAAAAGGTGCAGCACTCCGCTCGCAAGCGGGCGCCAATTACTTCGCGACGATCTCCACGAGCTCGAGCTCGAAGGTGAGGTCCTTGCCGGCGAGCGGGTGGTTGAAGTCGAGGGTGACGGTCTCCTCGTCCACCGCTGCGATGAGCGCATGGAGCGGCTGGCCGTCGGGGCCCTCGAGCTGCACGACCCACCCGGCCTGGGGGAGGTTCGACTCGCCGAAAGCCTCGAGCGGAACCTGCTGAAGAGCTTCCTCGTGGTGCTCGCCGTATGCATCAGCTGCGGGGATCGTGACGGTGACCGTGCCACCGACCTCGAGGTCTGTGATCGCCGACTCGAATCCGGGGATCACGCTACCCTCGCCGATGGTGAAGGCGAGCGGCTCACGCCCGACGCTGCTGTCGAACTTGGAGCCGTCGGAAAGGGTTCCGGTGTAATGCACGTGTACGGTGTCGCCGGTCTGGGGCTTCATAGGATCGCTCTCCTGTCTGATGGATTGTGTACGCGCACACTTTATCGTGGGGCACTCCACGTGTCTAACCTTCGGATGCGAGCGGCGATTTCTAGGCTCCCAATACCGCATACTGCACGACGAGTGAAGCCAGCGCCAGCACAACCGAGCACACGAGGCCCAGCAGAAGCGGCCG
>CAZMJV010000061.1:4172-5879 GCA_964566905.1 uncultured Coriobacteriia bacterium
TGCCTGCCTGCGAGAGAACTTCGCTCGCAGCTCCCATCGGCACGAACGTATTTATTACGGCCGCCGCGACGAACCCGAGGACGAACCAAGGGAACACCTTCGCGATGCTGTACCCGGGTCCTGAGTTCCCGTTGGCGGCGGCTTTCCTCGACGTGATGAGTGCGAGCGCGATCGTGATGGGAACGATCATCAGCGTTCTGGTGAGCTTGACGATGACGGCGAGGTCTCCCGCTTTGTCGCTGAACGAATAACCCGCCGCTACGACCGACGAGGTGTCGTTGATTGCCGTGCCTGCCCAGAGTCCGAACATGTGGTCGTTCATGCCCAGGGCATGTCCCAGGACGGGGAACACAAACGCACCTACCACGTTGAACAGGAAGATCGTCGAGATGGCGTGCGCCACCTCCTCATCGCTCGCGTCGATCACCGGCGCAGCCGCCGCGATGGCGGAACCCCCGCAGATGGCGGTTCCCACGCCGATGAGCGTGGTCGTTTTCCCGTCGATCGCGAGAAGCTTCCCGACCAGAAATGCCGTCCCCAGCGCCGCGGTGAGCGTGAACGCCATCAAAACGAGTGTCTGTCCGCCGACGCGAACGATGGCGTAGAGATTCATCCCGAAGCCCAGCAGGATGATCGAGTATTGCAGGAGTTTCTTGGAGGTGTACTTCACGCCGGCATCGAGCCGAGCCGGCCGCTTCCAGAACGCGAGCACCATCCCGAAGAGGATGCCGAGGATCGGCCCGCCCACGACCGGAACCGCCCGGCCGATAAACCAGGCGGGAATTGCGACGAGTGCAGCCAGGCCGATGCCCGGCAATTTACTGATGACTTTATCCATTGTCCCGTTCCCGTTGAGAAAAGCATTACTCTTACATGGTAACGCCAATGATGATGGAGCGCAGAAAGTGCCGATCAGGACCGTACATGCGACGAGATACGTCATGCCGCTCCGTGAGGGCGGGTCTCTGCCTGCGATCATCGAGGCAGACGACGACGGCATGTACGTCCTCAAGTTCCGCGGAGCAGGGCAGGGAGCCAAGGCGCTCGTCGCCGAGCTCGTTGCGGGCGAGATCGGCCGCGCCCTCGGCCTCCCGGTCCCCGAGATCGTGTTCGTCGACCTCGACACCGAGCTGGCGCGCACCGAGCCAGACCCCGAGGTCCAGGAGCTCATCCGCGCGAGCGGCGGCCTCAACCTCGCGCTCGACTACCTTCCCGGGTCGATCACCTTCGACCCCGCGGTCGAGACGGTCGATTCGCGCCTCGCGTCCGACATCGTGTGGTTCGACGCATTCGTCACCAACATCGACCGCACTCCTCGAAACACCAACATGCTCATGTGGCATCGGAAGCTCTGGCTCATCGACCACGGCGCCGCGCTGTACTTCCACCACGCGTGGGGCGACTATGTTGCGCGTAGTCAGGACCGGTTTCCTCTCGTGCGGGACCACGTGCTGCTCCCGTTTGCGACCGAGATCGCCGACTCCGACGCACGGCTGTCCGCGTTGATCACGCCCGCGCTCATCAGCGAGGTCATCTCGCAGATTCCAGATGCCTGGCTGGTCGAGAACACCCCGTTCTCCAGCGTCGAGGAGCACCGCGACGCATACGTCGAGTACCTCGTCGGCCGCATCGAAGGACCGCGCGCGTTTGTGGAGGAGGCGATCCGTGCACACACGCTCTCTCTATGATTACGCGGTGGTGAGACTC
>CAZMJV010000062.1:0-5641 GCA_964566905.1 uncultured Coriobacteriia bacterium
CGCATCTTCGACCTCACCGGCGGATACCAGACCGCGTTCTACATCGCAGCCGGGCTCTGCCTGCTGGCCGCGGTGCTCGCCCCACTGGCTGGACGTCCGGGCCACAAGGTTCAGCCGACCGAGGAGCCTGCGGTCCAGCCTGCTCGGTAACGGCTCGGTTTCCTCACGTTTCCTCCTGGGCACCGTGCGCGCACGGTGCCCAGTCGTTGTGTCACAATAACCAGCGTGGGATTCATCCGTGAGTCCTCTTATCCGCGTACCGCAAGGAGGCACCATGTCAGAACCACGTTTCGGCCGACTTCTCACCGCGATGGTGACGCCTTTCGATGCCGAGTTGGAACTCGACCTGAACCGTGCCCAGGAACTTGCGATCCGCATCCTCGACCAGGGGTGTGACGCCCTCGTCGTCTGCGGCACGACCGGTGAGTCTCCCACGGTCTTCTACCCCCAGAAGATGGACCTCTTCCGAGCAGTGCTCGAGGCGGTCGGTGGTCGCGCTCCGGTCATCGCCAACGCCGGCGACAACTGCACGCAGGACTCGGTCGACTTCGCACGCGATGTCGTCGCGCTGGGCGTGGACGGCATCATGACCGTGGTCCCGTACTACAACAAGCCCCCGCAGGAGGGCCTCTACCAGCACTTCTCCGCAATCGCGAATGCGGTCGACACACCGATCATCCTCTACAACATCCCCGGCCGTTGCGTGGTCAACATGACCGCGGAGACGACCCTTCGCCTCGCTCACGACCATGACAACATCGTTGCGGTCAAAGAGGCGAGTGGCGACCTCACTCAGGTCGCGAAGATCATCGACGAGGCGCCCGCGGGCTTCGATGTCTTCTCCGGAGACGACTCGCTCACGCTGCCGATGCTCGGACTCGGCGCGACCGGCGTCATCTCCACCATCGGAAACATCGCGTCGGACCGGATGAAGCAGATCATCGACCTCTTCCTCGCCGGCGACCACACGGGCGCGCTTGCGGCCCACCTCGCACTGCTCCCGCTCATGAACGAGCTCTTCGTGACCTCGAACCCCATCATGGTCAAGGAAGCGCTCTCTCTCCTCGGGTTCCCCGTCGGGGGAGTGCGCCTGCCGCTCGTCGACGCCACGCCCGAGCAGTCCGCCCAGCTCGAGCGCGTCATGCGCAGGGTCGGAGTCCTCTAAATCCTCACACGGGTACGGTAGAGTGAGGGCCTGAGAAGATCGTATCCGCCGCCTCCGGGTGGTGGTGCAATACATATAAATGCCCCGACATGGGGTCAGTGGCCGCATCATGCGGCCGAAAGGAGAGCCATCAACTTTATGGCCAACGATAATCGAAGCGTTCGCGTCATCCCTCTCGGAGGGCTCGACGGCATAGGCAAGAACATGACCGTCATCGAGTACGGAAACGAAATGATCGTCGTCGACGCGGGACTCATGTTCCCCGACGACTCGCACCCCGGTGTGGACCTCATTCTTCCCGACTACAGCTACATCACCAAGCGCAAGGACATGCTCAAGGGCATCATCATCACCCACGGTCACGAGGACCACACGGGCGCATTGCCGTACCTTCTCAAGGACCTGGGCGGCGGGGCGAACGTGCCGATCTACGGCACGAAGATGACGCTCGGTCTCATCAAGGGCAAGCTCGAAGAGCACAAGATCAAGAAGCCCAAGTTCCGCGAGATCAAGGCCGGCGGACACGTGTCGCTCGGCGGTTTCGGGTGCGACTTCTTCGCCGTCAACCACTCCATCCCCGGGGCGGTCGGCATCTTCATGCGCACCCCCGTGGGAAACATCCTCCACACGGGCGACTTCAAGCTCGACCAGACGCCCATCGACGGCCAACTGACCGACTACGCCGCGCTCTCGCGCTTCAACCGAGCGGGCGTTTCGCTCATGCTGTCCGACTCCACCAACGCCATGAACAGCACGTTCACGCGTTCGGAGTCCGAGGTGGGCCGGGCGCTCCGCGAGATCATCAAGGGTGCCGACCAGCGCGTGATCGTCGCATCGTTCGCGAGCCATATCCATCGTATCCAGCAGATCTGCGACGCCGCCGTTGCCGCCGACCGCAAGGTCGTCGTCACCGGCCGCTCGATGGTCACCAACACCAAGATCGCCCGCGAACTGGGCTACCTCAACATCGCCGACGAGAACATCATCGACGCGTTCGACGCCAAGGGCATTCCTTCCGAGAAGGTCGTGGTGCTCTGCACCGGCAGCCAGGGCGAGCCTCTGTCTGCGCTCGCGCGTATGGCGAACGGCGACCACCGAACCGTCCAGATCCAGCAGGGCGACACCGTCATCATCTCGGCGACCCCCGTTCCGGGAAACGAGAAGGCGGTCACCCGCATCATCAACGCTCTCACCAAGATCGGCGCGCATGTCGTTGACAAGCGTTCCGCGATGGTCCACGTCTCCGGTCACGCCGGAGCCGAGGAGCTCAAGCTCATGCTGAGCTTCGTCCAGCCGACGCACTTCATGCCCGTGCACGGTGAGGCCGCGCACTTGGCCGCCCACGCAGACCTCGCACGCCAGATGGGCATCGCCGACAAGGACATCTTCGTCATGGAGAACGGCGACTGTCTCGAGCTCAACGAGTCCGGCGCCAAGCTCGGCGCCCGTGTCGAGAGCGGAGTCGTGTACGTCGACGGACTCTCGGTCGGAGCGGTGGGCCAGGAGGTGCTCCGTGAGCGCCAGCAGCTCTCGTCCGATGGCATCGCGACCGTCGTGGTGATGGTCGGGAAGAAGAATCGCAAGCCGATCGGCGACATAGAGATCGTGATGCGCGGCGTCGTCGGTGCCGATGGTGCCGAATTCCAGAAGGAGGCGCATTCGCGTCTCGTCAAGACGCTCGCGAAGGCGACGTCGGGCCAGAGCGTCGAGCTGCCTGCTCTCAAGAACGCGGTTCAAGAGTCCCTTGCGGGCCTGATCTGGGAGCGCGTCCGTCGCCGTCCCATGATCGTGGCCGTGGTGATGGAGGCCTAGCGTGGAATATCTGCAGTCAATAGTCCTCGGTGCGGTCCAAGGGCTCACCGAGTTCCTCCCCGTGTCCTCCGACGGTCATCTGACGTTGATTCCCTTGCTCTTCGGGTGGAAGGGCTTCGACATCACCTTCGACGTCGCGCTGCACGTGGGAACGCTCCTGGCGACCGTCGTGTACTTCCGCAAGGACGTGGTTCGGATCCTCGCGGCGCTCCTCGGCAAAGGGGAGGAGCCTCAGCGTTCGACCGACAAGCGCATCGGACTGCTCATGATCGTGGCGACGGTGGTCAGCATCGTGGTCGCCCTGCTGCTCGAGAGCACGATCTCCTCGATCGACGGCGCCGCCGCGAAGACTCAGGGCTCCGTCGTCGGATTCTTCCTGCTGGTCACCGCCGCGGTCCTGCTGTTCTCCGAATACCTCGGTAATCGACGCGCGAAGACCGAGCCGCGCATCAAGTCCGCCTCCGGGCTCTCATGGGGCCGTGCGGCGTTCATCGGCTTCGCACAGGGACTGGCTCCCTTCCAGGGACTCTCCCGCAGCGGGATGACCATCGCATCGGGGCTCATGGTCGGCATGGAGCGGGAGGAGTCCGCACGCTTCTCGTTCCTGCTCTCGATTCCGATCGTCTTCGCTGCGGCGATGAAGAAACTCGTCTTCGACCTGCTGCTCGAGCCCAAGGCCATGGCTGCGTTCACCGCCGACTCGAGCCGTCTCGGCGCGATGTTGGTCGGCATGCTCGTGACCGCAGTGGTCGGTTACGGTGCCATCAAGTTCATGTTGCCGTTCGTGAGGAAGCACTCACTCGGATGGTTTGCTGCGTACACCACGGTCGTCGGAATCGGTATGCTTGTCTGGTCGCTGACCTGATGGAGGCGTTGTGAGTCCTGCTAAGAAGTCGACGGGGAACGGCCGCGGAGGTTCCAAGACTCCCGCCAAGAAGAACACGCGCAACTCGGGCGGCTCCTCCAAGGGAAACGCCAAGAGCGCGCAGCGTCTCGACGACCGTTCCCGCAACGACCTGATCGGCGTCGCGCTCTCCGTCGTCGGCATCGCGCTGTTCATCGCGGTACTTCCAGGGGACAAGGGTATTGTTGCTGAGAAGGCCGGACAAGCTCTGAGTTCATTGTTCGGTCTCGGAGCCTTCATCGTGCCATTGGCACTCCTTCTTTGGGGAGCGACCTTCTTTATTAGACGCTCAGAGGTGAGCGAGGGGCGCACCGGAATCGGACTCGGCATCGCCACGCTGGCGGTCATTTCAATGATTGCTTTGGCAACTCCCGAAATCGATGGCATCAAGGAATTCTTCGTCGCCGACAAGGTGCAATATCTCGGCGGATACGTCGGCGCCGGCGTCGCCTGGGCGCTGTTTAAGACAGTCGGTTCCACGATCGGATACGTTCTCCTCGGAGGACTGCTGCTTGGTGGCCTGATAGTCACCGGTCTTTCGATCTCCGGATTCGTCGATTGGGTCCGCGACCTCTTCGTGCGCGATGAGCGCGACGAGTACGTCGCACCCAAGACCCGACGTGCCGAGCCGGCTGAAGCCCGTGCATCCCGTGGCGCCACCAAGGTCCTGCAGCCGCCGTTGCCGCTCGATGAGGATGCAGAGGATGCGGAACCGCGCTCCAAGCGCCGCACGCGCGTCCTGAAGGACGAGGAAGTAGATGCCGAGCCCCAGTCAGTCATCCCAAAGCCGGTAGTCCCCAAGGGAGTCGCACCGCGCGCCATGGAGGGCTTCGAGCTGCCGCCGATGACGGTCCTCAAGACGACCCCCGCTGTTCGCTCGACCAAACTCGCCGAGCAGGAGTTCCGCAACACCGCGCAGCTTCTCCAAGACACGCTCGAGACGTTCGACATTTTCGCCAAGGTCAAGGACTGGGTGGCAGGCCCGACCGTCACGCAGTTCAGGGTGGAGATGCCCAAGGGCGTCCGTCTCAACAAGATAACCAACCTAGCTGACGACCTGCAGCTCGCGCTCGCCGCCAACACGGTCAGAATCCAAGCGCCGATTCCGGGAACGTCCCTCGTCGGCGTCGAAATCCCCAACCTCGTCCGCTCCGCGGTCACTCTCGGAGACGTGCTTGCGCATGCCGACGGCGGACCGCTCTCACTCGGTATCGGCATGGACATCGGTGGCGAATCGGTCGTCTCCGACCTCGCTCGCATGCCCCACCTCCTCATCGGCGGTACCACGGGATCGGGTAAGTCGGTCGCCATCAACTCGATGCTCATGTCGATCCTCATGCGTTCCACGCCGGCCGAGGTGCGTCTCATCCTCATCGACCCCAAGCGCGTCGAGCTCTCGCTCTACAACGGCGTTCCGCACCTCTATGTGCCCGTCGTCACCGAGCCTCGCGAGGCAGCAAGCGCGCTCGCATGGTCGGTCGCCGAGATGGAGCGTCGTCTCAAGATCCTGCAGAAGGCCGGCGCCCGCAACGTCAGCCTCTACAATGCGATGGTCCAAGAGGGCACCGCGCCCGAGGGCGCCGAGGAGCTGCCGTACCTCGTCATCGTCATCGACGAGCTCGCCGACCTCATGATGGTCGCGGCGAAAGAGGTCGAGGACTCCATCTGCCGCATCGCGCAGCTTGCGCGTGCCGCCGGTATCCACCTCATCGTCGCGACGCAGCGACCCGAGGCGAACATCGTCACCGGTCTCATCAAGG
>CAZMJV010000063.1:0-5198 GCA_964566905.1 uncultured Coriobacteriia bacterium
GCCCTGCGCTCGGCGCTGTCTGCGAGGGGCGACTTGGGATTCCCGGAGCCCGAAGATGTCGGATAAGACCGCGTCGAACAAGCAGGGGTCGCCTTTGCTGAGCGCCAAGGAGTCGAGCGCGGGGGGCCTTCCTCCCACCGAGCTCGTCGATCGGTTCATCGCGACGTTGGAGGTCGAACGCAATCTCTCGTCGCACACCGCTCGCGCGTATCGGTCCGATCTCGAGGGTTTTCTCCGATGGGTGGAACGAAGCGGTTTGGACCTTCTCTCGTTGTCGCATCGAAGGCTGCGCGGATACCTCGGCGAGCTCGACCGGGCGCGTTACGCACGCACCACGGTGAATCGTAGGCTCTCGGCGATTCGGACGTTCTTCGGGTGGCTCGTTGACGAGGGTGTCATCGATTCGGATCCATCGAGCGTCATCCTCAGTCCCAAGCAGCCCCGCAGCCTCCCGCGTCTCGTCGCGAACGACGACCTCAAGAAGCTCCTCGCGACCCCGGACTCCGCGACTCCGCTGGGATTGCGCGACGTGACCATCCTCGAACTGCTGTACGCGACCGGCATGCGTGTCGGAGAGCTCGCGGGGCTCGCGATCGGCGATCTCGACCTCGCGGTGGGACAGGTCAGGGTGATGGGAAAGGGCTCCAAGGAGCGCATCCTCCCGATGCACCCCTACGCGGTGAAGTTGCTCAGGGCGTATCTCGCCGACGTGCGACCGACGCTTGCCACGCGTCAGTCGGCGGCGCTGTTCCTCTCAGCGAGGGGGAACTCGATGTCGGCAGACGCGGTCCGGTCGATGCTGAAGCAACGCTTGGCCGAGGCAGGCCTCGACCGCTCGTACTCGCCGCACGACCTGCGACACACGTTCGCGACGCACCTACTCGAGGGTGGGGCGGACCTGCGCTCCGTGCAGGAGCTTCTCGGACACGCGACGCTCTCGACGACCCAGGTGTACACGCACCTCTCCGTGGGGCATCTCAAAGACGTCCACAGGACCACGCATCCGCGAGGATGAGCCAGTCTCGCACGGCTGTTCCACCTGAGGGGCCGCGGTTGTGAGGCGAGGCCTGTGCAACAGCGCATGTGGCTTGGTTTTCGTTTGCCTCGCGCGTACGGTTCCGCTATACTTTCACGGCTTTGTCAAATAAACACGCTCGAGGACTCGATCTTCCGTGTGCCGCCTCCCGAGGGGAGTCGGTGGGGGATTCAGGGGATGATCCGGGCGGAAGATCAACAAATGGAGGAAACAGCATGGCAGTAGTAACAATCAAGAGTCTTCTGGAAGCCGGCGTCCACTTCGGGCATCAGACCCGTCGTTGGAACCCCAAGATGAAGCCCTACATCTTCGGCGAGCGCAACGGCATCTACATCCTCGATCTCCAGCGCACCCTGCGCGAGCTCGACAAGTCCTACACCTTCGTGAACCAGCTGGCCGCCCGCGGTGAGACGATCCTCTTCGTCGGTACCAAGAAGCAGGCTCAGGAGCCCATCGCCGAGGAAGCCAAGCGCGCCGGCATGCCTTACGTCAACGCTCGCTGGTTGGGCGGCATGCTCACCAACTTCGTCACCATGCGCGGTCGCGTTTCCCGCATGGAGGAGCTTGAGGCCATGGACGCCGACGGCCGTATGGCGACCCTCCCCAAGAAGGAGCAGCAGCTGCTTCACAAGGAGCTCACCAAGCTTCAGACCAACCTCAACGGCGTCCGCAACATGCGCTCGCTGCCTTCGGCGATCTTCGTCGTCGACACCAAGCGTGAGGACATCGCGCTTCACGAGGCCCACCGTCTCAACATCCCGATCATCGGCGTGATCGACACCAACGCCGATCCCGACGAGGTCGACTTCGGCATCCCCGCCAACGACGACGCGATTCGCTCGGTCGGCCTGATGTGCCGCGTCATCTCCGACGCCGTCATCGCTGCCACCGGCATCGACGCCGTCGCCGAGGAGCAGGCCCAGATCGCCGCTGCCGCTGAGGCTGCTGCCGAGGCCGCCGCTGCTTCCGAGGCTCCCGCCGAGGCGTAGGTCCCACCCCGAACTCAGTCCGGGGGCTCCGGCCCCCGGAGTTTTGCAACTCACAACGACTAGGAGGAACAATGGCTGAGATCACCGCCGCTCAGGTCAAAGAGCTTCGCGAGTGCACCGGCGCCGGCATGATGGAGTGCAAGAAGGCGCTCGTCGAGGCCGGCGGAGAGATGGACGCCGCTATCGACGTCCTTCGCACCCGCGGCCTGGCCGCCATCGCCAAGAAGGCCGGTCGCGCCACGAACGAGGGCGTCATCGCCGCATTCGTCTCCGAGGACGGCCGCATCGGCTCCCTCATCGAGGTCAACTGCGAGACCGACTTCGTCGCCCGCAACGAGAAGTACTCCGCCCTCGCAGCCGAGATGGCCGAGACGGTCGCACTTCGCGATCCCGCCGACGTCGAGGCTCTCAAGTCCGTCACCGCCGCCGGTTCCGACCTCACGGTCGAGACCGTTCTCGGCGAGGCCGTGAACCAGATGGGCGAGAACATCCAGCTCACCCGCTTCGCCC
This sequence comes from uncultured Coriobacteriia bacterium, assembly GCA_964566905.1. Taxonomy (GTDB): domain Bacteria; phylum Actinomycetota; class Coriobacteriia; order Coriobacteriales; family CAZMJV01; genus CAZMJV01. The sequence continues at coordinate 2,536 of CAZMJV010000063.1, forward strand.
GCATCGCGGTCGAGGGCAACGGCGCCGTCTCCAGCTACATCCACGGCGGCGGTCGCATCGGCGTCCTCGTCGAGTGCTCGTTCACCAAGCCCGAGACCGGCCAGTCGGCCGAGTTCAAGGCCCTCGGTCGCGACATCGCCATGCAGGTCGCCGCAGCGAGCCCGCTGTTCACCTGCCGCGATGAGGCCGACGCGGACACCATCGAGCACGAGCTCTGCATCTACCGCGCACAGGCCGCCGAGTCCGGCAAGCCCGAGGCGATCCAGGAGAAGATGGCCGTCGGTCGTATCGAGAAGTTCTTCAAGGAGAACGCGCTCATCGAGCAGCCCTTCGTCAAGAACCCCGACCTCTCGGTCACCGCTCACGTCGCCGAGGTCTCCAAGGCTCTCGGAGACACCATCGCGATCGTCGGATTCACCCGTTTCGTCCTTGGTGAGACCGCGGAGTAATCGCGTTACCGTTCGTCTACAGGAAGGGTCGGCGTATCCGCGTCGGCCCTTCTTTCTATCCATTGCGGTATCCTGTACCAGCGGGAGGATCGCACGTGTTTCGTGTGCCCGAAACACCGATTTCACTGCACCAAGGAAGGACATGCCTGTGAGCGAATACCGTTTCCGCCGTGTGCTGCTCAAACTCTCCGGCGAGGCTCTGATGGGGGACGGCGAGTACGGCATCGACCCCAAAGTCCTCGATTCTCTCGCCAAGCAGATCAAGGACATCGTCGACGACGGCGTCGAGCTGGCGATCACCGTAGGTGGCGGCAACATCTTCCGCGGAATCGCGGCATCCGCCAAGGGCATGGACCGCGCCCAAGCCGACTACATCGGCATGATGGCCACCGTGATGAACGGGCTGGCTCTGCAGGAGGCGCTCGAGCGCAACGAGGTCGACACGCGCGTTCAGAGCGCCATCGAGATGCAGTCGCTGTGCGAGCCCTACATCCGCCGCCGCGCGATCCGCCATCTCGAGAAGGGCCGCGTCGTCATCTTCGCGGCCGGTACGGGCAATCCGTACTTCACCACCGACACCACCGCGGCGCTTCGCGCGCTCGAGATCAACGCCGAGTGCATCATGAAGGCGACCAAGGTCGACGGGATCTACGACAGCGATCCCAAGAAGAACCCCGAGGCGGTTCGCTTCGAGGAGATCACGTACATCGACGTTCTCAGCAAGGGTCTCCAGGTCATGGACTCCACAGCAGTCTCGCTGTGCATGGACAACGACATGCCGATCCTGGTGTTCAACATGGAAGTAGAGGGCAATATCGCCCGCGCGCTCAAAGGTGAGCCCGTGGGTACCGTCGTGAGGGGAGTCGAGGGGTAATGATTTCAGAGATCATCGCAACCACCAAAGAGCACATGGACAAGTCGGTCAAGGCGCTCTCCAACGAGTTCATGACCGTCCGTACGGGCCGTGCGTCCGCGTCGGTACTCGACAGGATCAGCGTCGACTACTACGGAACGCCCACCCCGATCACCCAGCTCGCCGGCGTGAAGTCGCCGGAGGCGCACATGCTCGTCATCGAGCCCTGGGACAAGTCGATCCTCTCCGCGGTCGAGAAGGCCATCATGGCAAGCGACCTCGGCATCAACCCCTCCAACGACGGCACGGTCATCCGTCTGCCGTTCCCGGCCCCCACGGAGGAGCGTCGCAAGGAGCTCGTCAAGCAGTGCCGCAAGCTCACCGAGGATGCGCGCATCTCCGTGCGTAACGTCCGTCGCGACGCAAACACGAAGCTCGACCGTGCCAAGAAGGACGGCGACGTGTCCGAGGACGATGTGAAGCGCGCTGAAGAAGAGGTACAGAAGCTCACCGATGCCACCATCAAGCACATGGACGAGCTTCTCGCGCACAAAGAAGCAGAGGTAATGGAGGTCTAGCATGGCCCCCATTCCCGCAGAGGTCGCGCAGTCGTTCTCCAAGCCCCCCGAGGGCTTGGACATCGGCGCGCTCGAATTCGACCGCATCCCCGCGCACATCGCGGTGATCATGGACGGCAACGGCCGCTGGGCGAAGCGTCGCGGACTCCCGCGCATCGCCGGACACAAGGCGGGCGTCGCGGCCGTGCGGGAACTCATCGTCGCAGCCAACGATCTCGGCGTGCGATTCCTCACCATCTACTCGTTCTCCACAGAGAACTGGAACCGCCCCAAAGACGAGGTCAGCGGGCTCATGTCGCTATTCGCGGAGGTGCTCGGTCGCGAGATCGACTCGCTTCACGAGAAGGGCGTGCGCATCAAGCTCCTCGGAAGGGTCGAGGCACTTCCCGCGAAGACGCGCGACACGTTTCTGCGCGGGGTCGAGAAGACCGCGGCGAACGAGGGGATGACCCTCGCCATCGCCGTGAATTACGGCTCGCGCACCGAGATGGTCGACGCCGCCCGACTGATCGTGCAGGACGTGCGCGACGGCGTCCTCTCCGTCGAGGATATCGACGAGGATGCATTCGCCGGCCGACTGTACACGGCCGGCATGCCGGATCCCGAGCTCGTCATACGCACGAGTGGCGAGATGCGCCTCTCCAACTTCCTGCTCTGGCAGGTCGCATACAGCGAGTTCTGGATCACTGAGAAGTTCTGGCCCGATTTCACCAGATACGATCTTGCGCAGGCGATTCTCGATTATCAGAACCGCGAGCGTCGGTTCGGTGGGGCGTGATGATG
>CAZMJV010000064.1:0-4837 GCA_964566905.1 uncultured Coriobacteriia bacterium
CAGGAGACATTGGCGGCCGACCTCCGCGCCGCGGGATTCTCCTCCGTGTCGTACCGGAACCTGACAGGCGGCATCGCCGCGATCCACACCGCGATCAAATAGGGGGAATCCGATGCTCCTCACCGCACGCTACGTACTTCCGGTCTCACGTCCCTTCATCGAGTACGGTGCCGTGCTGGTGAAGGATGATCGTATCGTCGAGGTCGGGACTATCGAGGAGCTTCGCTCTCGCCACCCCAACGAGCCTATCCGCGATTTCGGACTTGCCGCGCTGATGCCGGGCATCGTCGACGCCCACACGCATCTCGAGTACACCGTCATGCGCGGCCTGGTCAACGACGCGCCGTACTCCTCATGGAAGGGCCAGCTGCTCCAGAAGGAGCCACTCCTCTCCCCCGAGGACTGGAACGATTCGGCGCTTCTCGGCGCGGTCGAGGCCGTGAGCTCGGGAATCACGACGGTCGCGGACATCACTCGGACCGGAGCCTCCCTGCGCGCCACCCAGGAGTCGGGCCTTCGCGGCGTCATCTACCGCGAGGTCGCAGGGATGGAGAAGCGTAAGATCCCCGCGATCGTCGACAAGGCGCTCGCCGACATCGACGAGTGGACCTCCTCGACCGATCCCGAGCGCGTGAAGGTGGGCATGGCGGCGCACGCGCCGTACTCCTGCCACCCGGAGCTCTTCGGTCGCGTCGCCGCATTCGGTGCCGACGGCGCACCTCTCGCGATTCACCTCGCGGGCAGCCGCGAGGAGTACTCGTTCGTCAAGTACGGGTCGTCCATGCTCGCGACCGACGTCCGCACGATTTTCGACGCGAACGCCCCGCTGTGGCTTCCCACCGGCGTCAGCCCCGTGCGCTACGTGCTGCAGTGGGGGATCTTCGACGCGCCCAACGTGATCGCGATCCACTGCACCCAGGTCGACGACGCCGACATCGAGGTCCTCGCGACCCACGACATCGCCATCGCCCACTGCCCGCGCTGCAACGCCAAGCTCGGCATGGGCGTCGCGCCTGTCTCCAAGTTCCTGCGCTCCGGCATCCGCGTCGGACTGGGTACCGACTCACCTGCGGCTTCCAACTCGATGGATCCCTTCGAGGAGATGCGCATCGGGCTGCTTGTGCAGCGCGCTGTCCTCGGCTCGTCGGGCTTCATGGATGCGGGGCAGTTCGTGCGGATGGCGACTCTGGACGCCGCCCGCGCCCTCAAGCTCGACCACGAGATCGGATCGCTCGACGAGGGCAAACTCGCCGACATCATCGCGGTGGACCTCTCGACCTCGCACCAGGTGCCCACGCACAACCCCGATGCGACGCTCGTCCACACCGCGAACCAGGACAACATCCTCTTCACGATGGTGGGGGGCAAGGTCCTGTTCGACGGCGAGGTGCACGTATCCGTGGATCACGAGCGCCTGCTCGCCCGCGCCGAGGAGATGCGCCTGCGTCTGCGCTCATAGCAGCCCACTGTGTACTTGCGGTGAAGAGCAACGGCTCACGAGCGCGTCAATGTTATACTGCCGTCTGACGTTTAGGTCCCGTGCAGGGAGCCTGCCCGGGTTACAGGGAGGATTCACGTGAGCGATCAGGATTTCTTTTTCGACGATGAAGAGGTAGAAGAGTCTCCCAAGGGCGGGGCTAAGAAGCCGTCCCCCAAGGGTGGATCGTCCAAGCCCGTCAAGGCTGAGAAGCCCGTCGCGGCAGCAGCCGAAGGCGTCTCGTTCTTCGAGCAGGCCGTCCCCATGCAGGTCGTCGCTCTCGTAGCGGTCATCGCGCTTCTTATCGGCGTGATCGGCGGATTCTTCCTTGCACCCAAGCCCATCGCATCAAACACCACAGTGCTCCCCGCCAGCACGGGAACCACTTCCGGTGGTACGGGAACCGGCGGAGCCCCCTCGCTCACCGAGGATCAGCTCAACAGCGGTCAGATGCCCGCAGGGCACCCCGACGTGAGCGGCGCAGAGTCAACCGCAACCACCACCCCGTAGTACGCGAGACAACCAATGAGCCCGGTCGATCGAATCGGCCGGGCTTTATTTCCATGGAGGTATGAAATGGCTCAGAAGAAGCCGAACCACGTGAAGACCAAAGGACTGATGAGCGTCGACAAGTCCAGGACCTCCCTGGGCATGAAGATCGTGCTCTTGGTCATCGCGCTCACGATGGTGCTCTCCTTCATCCCGATCGTCGGAAGCCTGTTCTCGTCGAACAGCACGGGCACGACCGCCGGAACCACCGGGACCGTCAAGTCCGAGGCCGACGCCGAGGCTCAGTTCAAGCCGCAGGTCGACGCGCTCCAGGCGAAACTCGCGACCACTCCCGACGACCGCACCTCTCTCGTCTCGCTCGGCAACGCCTACTTCGACTGGGCGAATGCCCTGTCCGGGGTAGTCTCCGACGCCGCCGGCCAGGCGAAGGTCTCGTCGTACTTCGCATTGGCTGCCGATGCCTACGAGAAGGCCATCGCGATCAAGGACGAGAGCCCCGTCGAGGTCGACTACGCGTTCGCGCTCTACAACTCGGGTGAGACGACCAAGGCCGTCTCCGTTTCCGAGTCCGTCTCCGAGAAGGACCCGACGTTCTCCATGGCATGGTTCAGCCTGGGTCTCTTCAAGAGGGACGCCGGCGACAACGCAGCTGCCAAGGCGGCGTTCGAGAAGTATCTCGAGCTGGACACGACCAACCAGTACGGCAACCGCGACTCGGCGCAGCAGTACATCGACGCGCTGTAGGCTGTACTTCAGGATTCACTCCCATCACGGACGCCTTCGGGCGTCCGTTTTGCGTGAGCCGTCCGCGTGTCGTTTCGGGCCAATCGAGCGAGTTGCCGACTCGACAAGACACCGATGGGTGAGAGCAGGTATATTGTCGTCGGGGCGCGTTGCAGGCGGGTGTGAAGGTCGCAGCGTCTCGAAGCCAACGGTTCGTATCAGGCGTACAATGGGCGCACAGCAGCCAGTCGCGGGGGGTGTGTCGGTGTGAAGATCGATGTTAAGACCGAGACTCATGGGGACAAGTTCCTCGCCAGCGTAGCCGGCGAGATCGACGCACATACCGTCCCCGAGCTGCGTTCCTGCCTCGAGGATGCGGTGGCGAACGGATACTGCCATCTGATCATCGACCTCTCGGCGGTGCCGTTCATCGACAGCACCGGTATCGGAGTTCTCGCAACGACGCTTCGTTCGTCGCGCGAGAACGGCGGAGGCGTCTCCCTCGTGGGCGTCCGCGACAACGTTTTGAGAATATTCGCGCTTCTGGGCCTCGACGGGGAATTCTCCATCGTCGACGACCTCGACAGCGTGCTGATCAGCGAGTGCTAGTCACTGATGGAACAGATGTGACCGGAGAGGTTCCTACGTGTTCGGTATAGGTGGTACTGAGCTCTTCCTCATCATGGTGTTCGGACTCCTGATCTTCGGGCCCGACCGTCTCCCGCAAATCGGGCGCACGGTCGGTCGCGCGATGCGTCAGTTCCAGCGCGCCCAAGACGACATGACCCGCGTGCTCAAGGCGGAGATGTACGCCGGCGACCCCGACAAGGAGTCGTCGCCCTTCAAGCCCGTCTCGTCGATCCTCGACAAGAAGACCGAGGCGAACGAGGAGAAGGCCGCCGAGGCCGTCCCCGCCCCGGTCAAGAAGAACATCGCGGCCTCGCTCTACGGCGTTGCACCCGAGGTTCCCGCGGAAGAGAAGCCCGAAGATGGCGAGACGGTCGTCTCCGAAGCGGCGGTCTCCGATGTCGCCGACACCGACGAAGCCGTCGTAGCCCCCGAGTCCGACTCTCACGGAGAGGGGGAAGGGGAGGACGCCTGACGGCCGACTCTCCCATCAACCTATGCCTCTCGGACCAGGACGTATGCCCATACTCGAGCACCTCGGTGAACTCCGCCGGCGTCTCGTCATCATCGTGGTCGCGCTTCTCGTCGCGGCCTCGGTCATCTACTTCTTCACGCCGCAGCTGATCGAGTTCCTCATCGCTCCCGTGAAGCCCTATCTGCCCGACGGCGCGAACCTCACCTCGTTCGACCCCCTCGGGGCGTTCTCGGTGCGCTTCCGCGTCGCGATGTACGGCGGCGCCATCGCGGCGAGTCCGATCATCATCTGGCAGATCCTCGCGTTCTTCATGCCCGCGCTCAAGCCGCGCGAGCGCAAGTGGATCGTCCCGACGTTCGCAGCAGCGGTCGTCCTGTTCATCTTCGGCAACGTCTTCTGCTACACGATCATCCTGGGCACCGCGTTCCAGTGGATGCTCGCACAGGCCGGCGGCATCATCTCTGTCGTGCCCAATGTCGATTCGTTCATCAAATCGATCACCTTCTTCCAGCTGGGCTTCGGGCTCGCGTTCGAGCTCCCGCTGGTCGTCTTCTACCTGGTCGTGTTCGACATCGTCCCGTACCGCACCCTGCGCGGCAGCTGGAGAACGGTCTACCTGGGGCTCATGGTCGTCTCCGCCATAGCGACCCCGGACGCCTCTCCCATAACGATGATCCTGATGTTCGCCGCTCTCATCTCGCTCTACGAGCTGAGCTTGGTGGCCTCCTACGTCGTTTCGGGCAAACGTCGTGAGACGCTCCGCCGCCTCGAGATCGAGGACGACGAAGACGACGAGGAGTGATCCACTGTGCATGAGATGGGAATCGTGGCGAGCGTCATCGAGGCCGTCACCGAAGCGGTGCGCGAGGCAGGTGCCGTGAAGGTCAACTCGGTGACGATAGCGGTCGGCGACATGACCGAGACCGTCCCCGACGCGCTGGCATTCGCCTTCGACGCGCTTACCCCGGGCACGGTGCTCGAGGGCGCCGAGCTCAAGGTCGACACCTTCTCGCCGCGCTCGCGCT
>CAZMJV010000065.1:0-4756 GCA_964566905.1 uncultured Coriobacteriia bacterium
TCGGTGCCGTTGATGACGAAGGTGCCGCGGTCGGTCATGAGCGGGAAATCGCCCAGGAAGACCTGCTGCTCCTTCATCTCTCCGGTGTCGTGGTTGACGAATCGCGCCTCGATGAAGAGGGGCGCCTGGTAGGAGATGTCCTTCTCCTTGCACTCCTCAACCGAGTGTTTGATGTCGCCGAATTCGTGCGCACCGAATTCGAGGGTGAGATTGCCTGCCGGATTGGCGATGGGTGAGATGTCGCGGAACGTGTCGCGAAGTCCCTCGGTCTTGAACCAGTCGAATGAGTCGCACTGGAGTGCGATCAGGCTGGGAACATCCATGACCTCTGGGATCTTGGCGAAGCTTCGCCGCTCTCGCTTGGTCGCGCTGACATTCAAGGTGCTCTGTCGGCCTGTCACCTAGCGATTCCTCCTTCTGTGGTAGGGAGAGTAGCGACATTAGTCGCAACCTAACACAATAAACAAAGGTCGACCAGAGGTCAACCGTTTTCGAAAATAAATATGGCGATGTCGGAAAATGAAGGTCGGGCCCGCAGGCCCGACCTTCGATGCTCCAGATCGGTGTGAACCGACGAAGTAGCGAGAAGGGCTACTACTTGACGGACGCGGCGGCGCCGGCATCCTTGAGCTTGCCAGCGGCCTCCTCGGCCTTGTCCTTGGCAACGCCCTCGAGGACGGCCTTGGGAGCGGCCTCGACCAGCTCCTTGGCCTCCTTGAGACCAAGACCGGTGAGCTCGCGGACGATCTTGATGACGGCGATCTTGTTGTCGCCGAAACCGTCGAGGACGACGTCGAACGAGGTCTTCTCCTCCTCGGCGGCACCTTCGCCGGCGGGAGCGGCGACGACGGCTGCGGCTGCGGAAACGCCGAAGACCTCCTCGAGCTCAGTCACGAACTCGGCCAGGTCGATGGCGGACATCTCCTTGATCGCATCGATGATCTCTTGCTTGCTGACAGCCATTGCTGCCTCCTTCTGAGTAATGCCTCGGGAACCAACCCGAAGACGTTAGTGTGAGTGCGTACAGGCGCGCGTCTTTACGCAGCCTGCTCTTCGGCCTTCTGCTTGCCGATTGCGTCGATGACACGTGCGAAGTTCGCCATCGGGTTCTTCATGGTTCCGAGGAGCTTGGCCAGCAGCTCGTCGCGCGACGGGAGCGCGGCGATCGCCTTGATGGCATCGGAGCCGACAACCTGGGAGTCGATGAGACCGCCCTTGAGCTCGAGCTCCTTGTGGATCTTCGCGAAGTTCGCGATCTCCTTGGCGGAAACGTTGGCCTCTCCGTTGGCGAAAACGAATGCGGTGGGTCCTGCGAGGATATCGTCCATCGCGGGAAGAGCCAGCTCACGCATTGCGATCTCGGTCAGGGAGTTCTTGTAGACCTTCATCGATGCATCGACGCCACGAAGCGCGACACGGAGGGTTTCGATCTCCTTGTTGGTCAAGCCGCGGTAATCGACCATGATCACAGCGTCTGCGGCCGCGAACTTGGCCTTGATCTCAGCAACGAGGTCCTGCTTGTTGGTGGTAGGCATATATCTGCACCTCCCTTCTCGTGCGCGTACGGCCCGTTGAGGCGATTGCCTCTGCGCGGGCCGCAGTCGAGGAAGTCCCTCGAAAGAAACGGCCCCCGCCGTATAACAGCGGAGGCCGCGAGTATCAACTCGGTGATCGCAACGGCGATCATGGCCACCTCGGCGGGTGGGGTCTCCCCCTTTACGCCCCTATTGGGACACCGGCTGTCTAAGGCAGTGGAACGTACACGCGTGTAAAGTCACGAACTCCCATGATTCTGGGCTTGCCGCCCTGCGGCGTCAAGTCCGTCGCCCATGGAGCGACCAACTGGAACTCGAGTGAGTGGGTTACTCGGCCTCGAGGAGGTTGCGGGTCACGGAAGGATCAACGCCGACTCCAGGTCCCATAGTGGAGGCCATGGTGATCGACTTGATGTACTTGCCCTTCGCGGAGGAAGGCTTCACGCGGATGATCTCATCGAGAACGGTGCTGTAGTTCTCGATCAGCTTGGCCTCGTCGAACGAGACCTTGCCCACGGGAACGTGGCAGATACCGAACTTGTCGGCGCGATACTCGACGCGTCCGGCCTTGAGCTCGCCGACGATGCGTGCAACGTCCATGGTTACCGTGCCGAGCTTGGGGTTCGGCATGAGACCGCGGGTACCGAGGATCTTACCGAGACGACCGACCTTGGCCATCATGTCGGGGGTCGCGACGGCGGCGTCGAAGTCGAGGAAACCGCCCTGGATCTGGGCGATGAGCTCGTCGGATCCGACAACGTCGGCTCCAGCGGCCTCGGCCTCGCGGGCCTTCTCGCCCTCGGCGAACACGAGGACGCGCACGTTGCGACCGGTGCCGTGGGGAAGCGAGACGCTTCCACGGAGCTGCTGGTCGGCCTGACGGGTGTCGATGCCGAGGCGGAAGTGGACCTCCACCGTCTCATCGAACTTCGCGGGGGCCGTGTCCTTGACGATGCGCACCGCGGTGAGCGGGGTGTAGAGCGCGCTGCGGTCGATCTTGGAGACCGCCTCGTTGTACTTCTTTCCGTGCTTAGCCATAAGAAACCTCCATGTGGTCGACGGGCCAGGCGGGCCCTCCCACTTACACGCGACGCGAGGCGTCGCGACTTACAGACAGGTGCGAGACGTGCGGGGCGAAGCTAGTCGCCGATGAGGACGCCCATCGAGCGAGCAGTACCGGCGATAACCTTCATGGCGGCCTCTACGTCGTTCGCGTTGAGGTCGGGCATCTTGGTCTCGGCGATGGTGCGGAGCTGGGCCTGCGAGAGCGTGGCCACCTTCTCCTTGTTGGGGACGCCGGAGCCGGACTTGATACCGAGCGCCTCTTTGATGAGGACGGCTGCGGGAGGGGTCTTGGTGATGAAGTCGAAGGACTTATCCTCGTAGACCGTGATCTCGACAGGGATGATCGTCCCCTGCTTGTCCGCCGTGGCGGCGTTGAACGCCTGGCAGAACTGCATGATGTTGACGCCCTGGGAACCGAGCGCGGGACCGACGGGAGGCGCGGGGTTCGCGGCGCCGCCGGGAATCTGAAGCTTGATGAATCCGACAACCTTCTTAGCCATGATTCTCTACCTATCTCTTGCATCGGACCGAATCGGTCACGTTCGCGTATCTATCGCTCGGCGGCTCATGAGAAGCTCCCGTGCAGGGCACGGCCACCGTTGCTTACTGTGTTATACCCGCGTCACCTGGTCGAAGTCCATCTCGACCGAAGTCTCGCGTCCGAAGATCGAGACCATGACCTTCACCTTGCCTGCGTCGGTGTTGACCTCGGAGATCTGGCCGTCGAAGTCGGCGAGAGGACCGGTGACGATCTTCACGACCTGGCCGACGGTGAGGTCGGTCGAGGTGCGGCGCGGCGCATCCGGCTCGGTGCGGCGGGTGATGTCGGCGTACTCTTTGCGGGAAAGCGGTACGGGCTTGCCCAGCGAGCCGACGAAACCGGTAACGCCGGGGGTGTTGCGCACGACTCCCCAGGAACGCTCGTTGAGATCCATCTGCACGAGGACGTAGCCCGGGAAGATCTTCTTCTCGACCTCGCGGCGACGGCCGCCCTCTTTGATCTCGGTCTCGGTGACCGTCGGGATCTTGATGTCGAAGATCAGATCCTCCATGCCCATCGACTCGCGACGGTGCTCGAGGTTCGCCTTGACCTTGTTCTCATATCCGGAATACGTGTGGAGCACATACCACTTCTTTGCCATCCAGAATCACTACCCTAGCTTCGAAAAGGCGAGCAAGACGGGCACGACCACGGTGTCGACGGCATAGATGAAGACGATGAAGAAGGCGAGCGTGACGACGACCACGAGACTGGAGTTGGTGACCTCGTCCTTGGATGGCCATACGACTCTCTTGAGCTCGAGCTTCACATCGTGCAGGTATCCGCCAAGACGCGAGAAAATACCCGGCTTTGCGGGCTTCTCCTTCTTAACGGCTACATCGGCGGTGGCGCTGTTCTTCGACATACCTCATCCGTTCATCTAGGTGGGGCGATCCCCCACGGTAACGTCACGACCGGTTGCCTCGTGACGGATACGCGCTGGCAGGCCAGGAGGGACTCGAACCCCCAACATGCGGTTTTGGAGACCGCCGCTCTACCATTGGAGCTACTGGCCTACGTGCGTTTCAGGATACCCTAGCGGGTTTCCTTGTGCAGCGTGTGACCCTTGCACCACTTGCAGTACTTCTTGTACTCGATGCGCTCGGGGTTGTTCTGCTTGTTCTTCTTGGTCGTATAATTTCGGCGCTTGCAATCGGTGCAGGCCAACGTGACCAGAGTTCGCATTGATCCTCCTACGGGGCGCGACCAACCGGGAGTGGTTTGGGCGCGGTGGGATACTGTAGCATCCCTATTTCGGGACTGTCAACTTGTCGGGCGCTGAGGCCCTGCGGAAACGGGGCCCGGCTGATATATGAGCCGGGCCCCGACTGTACCGCAGCGTTCAGAGGGTTTGATTACTTGATGATGTTGATGACACGGCCGGAGCCGACGGTGCGTCCACCCTCGCGGATAGCGAAGCGGAGGCCCTCCTCCATCGCGATCGGGTTGATGAGCTCGCCGCGGATCTCGATGTTGTCTCCGGGCATGACCATCTCTACACCCTCGGGAAGGTGCGCGACGCCGGTGACGTCGGTGGTACGGAAGTAGAACTGAGGACGATAGCCGTCGAAGAACGGAGTGTGACGGCCACCCTCTTCCTTGGTGAGGATGTAGA
>CAZMJV010000066.1:0-2561 GCA_964566905.1 uncultured Coriobacteriia bacterium
CTCCGAGCTCTCCTGGAGCCACGTCAACCACCCCTCCGAGGTCGTCAAGGTCGGCGACCAGGTCGAGGTCGAGGTTCTCGATGTCGATATGAACCGTGAGCGCATCTCTCTCGGACTCAAGCAGACCACCGAGGATCCGTGGCGTCAGCTGGTCAAGAGCTACCCCGTGGGCGCCATCATCGAGGGTCGCGTGACCAAGCTCGTCCCGTTCGGCGCATTCGTGGAGCTCGGCGACAACGTCGAGGGCCTCGTGCACATCTCCGAGATGGCCAAGGGCCATGTCGAGACCCCCGAGCAGGTCACTTCCGTCGGCCAGGTCGTCGACGTGAAGGTCATGGACGTCGACACCGAGCGTCGTCGCATCTCCCTCTCCATGCGTTCCGCAGCCGAGACCCTCGGCAAGGAGATCGAGGTCACCGGTATCGAGACTCCGCTCGAGGAGGGTGCTTCCGAGGAGACCGCAGAGGTCGCCGCTGAGGTCGCTCCCGAGGCTGTCGTCGAGGAGGCCGCTGTTGAGGAGGCCCCCGTCGAGGAGCTCGCCGCTGAGGAGACCGTCGTCGAGGAGGCTCCCGTCGAGGAGACCCCCGCGGAGGACGCCGAGTAATCGGTTCTCTCAACCGCACCGCGTGACTGCAAGACACTGAGAACGACGCTGAAGTGCATCGTCTCAAACATCTGAAAGTCGCTGAAGTATCGTCATCGGGCCACCCTCGGGTGGCCCGATTCGTATCCGTCCCATTGGGCTATAGTCTCCCTAGGAGGTGAGGGTCATGTACGTTGTCGCACTTGCAGGCGGTATCGGAGCAGGCAAGTCGCTGGTCGCCGAACGGATGCGCGACCACGGCGCCGTCACCATCGACCTCGACAGGGTGGCAGAGGACCTCATGAGGCCCGGGAGCCCTATCATCGACCGTCTGGTCGAGGCGTTCGGGTCCAGGATCCTTAGAGAGGACGGCACCCTCTCGCGTTCGGCGTTGGCCGAGGTCGCGTTCTCCTCAAAGGGGAACACCCGCATTCTCGACGACATCGTGCATCCCGCCGTCATCGACGCCCTACTTAAGCTCGTTCAGGGAATGCGACATGCGGACGAAGGGGTTTCACCCGAGGTCGTCGCGGTGGAGATCCCTCTCATCCACAAGGTTCCCGAACTCATCGAGCTCTTCGACGAGGTCATAGCGATCACCGCTCCCAAGGAGGTTCGCGCCGAACGCGCAGTCGCCCGTGGCATGACCTTCGAGGATGTGCTCGCTCGCATCGAGGTGCAGCCGACCGACCACGAGCGCGTGGTCCTCTCGGACACGGTCTTCTCGAACGAGGGCGATCCCGCAGCGCTGCGTGAGATGGTCGACCGCTGGTGGGACAAGCGCACCGCGGCCGGCTGGCGCTCGCTGCGAGGGCTGGAACAGAGCTCCCGATGAAGAGGGGCAGCGCGCGCGTGCCCGCAATAATTCTCATTGCGCTGCTGATCGTCGGTGCCGGCGCCTATGGCCTCTACCGCGCCGACGAATTCTCGCGCACTCCGGCATTCCTCGTCCGCATGTTCTATCCGCTCGACCATGTCGATGAGATAGCTGCCTCTGCGGAGCGTCATCAAGTCAATCCTTATCTCGTAGCCGCGGTGATCAACGTCGAGTCCGATTTCCGCAGCGGCGCGGAGTCGGGAGCGGGCGCCATCGGACTGATGCAGATACTCCCCACGACCGCGGCGGACATGGCACGGTGGGGGGTGGTCGATGGGGTTCGCTATCCCCTCGAAGACCTCGCGGACCCGGCCGTCAACATCGAGTACGGCACCGCCTACCTGCGCTATCTCGTAGAGCGGTACCATGAGATAGACCCTGCGCTCGCCGCCTACAATGCGGGTCTGGGCAACGCCGACGAGTGGGTGGCTCAGGGGAGCGACGTGCGCGATTTCGTCGACTTCCCCGAGACGCACGAGTACATCCAGAAGGTCAATCGGGCGAAGGCGCGCTATGAGGAGCTCTATCCCGATACGTTCGCACGTGAGGAGAACTGACGATGTCCGAGAACCGCTTCCGAGTCGTCTCTGAGTTCGAGCCTGCAGGCGACCAGCCCAAGGCCATTGCCGACCTCACACGAGGGATAAACGACGGTCTGCGCTATCAGACCCTCCTCGGTGTCACCGGGTCGGGCAAGACGTTCACGATGGCGAAGACTATCGAGGCGATCGGCAAGCCGACGCTCATCATGGCGCCCAATAAGACGCTCGCAGCGCAGCTTGCGAGCGAGCTCAAGGAATTCTTCCCCGACAACGCGGTCGTCTACTTCGTCTCGTACTACGACTACTACCAGCCAGAGGCGTACGTGCCCACGACCGACACCTTCATCGAGAAGGACTCGTCCACAAACGCCGAGGTCGAGAAGTTGCGCCACGCCGCCACAGCCGCGCTTCTCTCGCGACGCGACGTCATCGTCGTGGCGAGCGTGTCGTGCATCTACGGCATCGGCTCGCCTGAGGATTACGCCGGCATGGCCGTCTTCCTCGAGAAGGGCGTCGAGTACGGGCGCGACACGCTCATCAAGGATTTGATCGAGGTCCT
>CAZMJV010000066.1:2661-4294 GCA_964566905.1 uncultured Coriobacteriia bacterium
GAGGAGCTTCGTGAGCGCTTGGCGGAGTTCAAAGAGGCGGGCAAGCTGGTCGAGGCCCAGCGCCTCGAGATGCGCGCCAGCTACGACCTCGAGATGCTCGAGACGATGGGTTTCTGCTCGGGCGTCGAGAACTACTCGCGCCACCTCGACGGACGCGCCCCGGGCGAGCCGCCCAACACGCTCATCGACTACTTCCCCAAGAACGATTTCGTCTGCATCATCGACGAGTCCCATGTGACCATTCCTCAGATCCGAGGGATGCACGAAGGAGACCGGTCGCGCAAAACGACGCTGGTCGAGCACGGGTTCAGGCTGCCGAGCGCGCTCGACAACCGGCCGCTGCGCTTCGATGAGTTCGAGGGACGTATCCCGCAGTTCGTCTACGTCTCGGCGACTCCCGGCGACTATGAAGGGCGCGTCACCCAGGCCACCGTGGAGCAGATCATCCGCCCGACCGGCTTGGTAGACCCCCAGATCATGGTGCGTCCCAGCAAGGGACAGATCGACGACCTTCTCTCCGAGATCGCGGATCGTGTCGAGGCGGGGGAGCGCGTCCT
Source organism: uncultured Coriobacteriia bacterium (assembly GCA_964566905.1). Classification (GTDB taxonomy): domain Bacteria; phylum Actinomycetota; class Coriobacteriia; order Coriobacteriales; family CAZMJV01; genus CAZMJV01. The sequence continues at coordinate 3,219 of CAZMJV010000066.1, forward strand.
CGTGACCACGCTCACCAAGAAGATGGCCGAGGACCTGACCGATTACTTCTTCGATCAGGGCGTCAAGGCGCGCTACATGCACAGCGACATCGGCACCCTCGAGCGCATCGAGATCCTGCGCGAACTGCGCATGGGGACCTTCGACGTCCTCGTCGGCATCAACCTCCTGCGAGAGGGGCTTGACCTTCCCGAGGTCTCGCTCATCGGCATCCTCGATGCCGACAAGGAGGGTTTCCTCAGAAACCACCGTTCTCTCATCCAGACGATCGGGCGTGCGGCGCGAAACGTCTCAGGCCAGGTCATCATGTACGCAGACCGCATGACGGAGTCGATGCGCACCGCAATCGAGGAGACCGATCGGCGCCGCGCGATCCAGGTCGCGTACAACGAGGAGCACGGCATCGAGCCCAAGACGATTCGCAAGGCGATCAGCGACATCGTCGGCTACATCAACTCAGACGGCGACACGACGGTTGCGGCCGAGGTCGCGAGCGAGATCTCCAAGCTCGGCTACGCCGAGGTCATGCGACTCATCAGCTCGTTGGAGGAGGAGATGGGGGAGGCCTCGGAGGCTCTGGATTTCGAGACAGCCGCCCGCGTCCGCGACCAGGTCGTCAAGCTCCGGGCCGAGGTCGAGTCGTCGTCGACAGACGAGGTTCTCTCGCGTTTGAAGTCGACGGCGCGCAAGGGGAGCAAGTTCGCGGGTCGCAAACGAAGGTAATTGTGGAGACACCCGGTTCTTAAACATCTTGCATAAATAATCCATAGTATTGACACCCCACCTGCGTATTCGTATATGATTACAAAAGTTTGCTGCCACCACAAAAGTGATGCGCAGAGCCGCAATATCAGGAAGGGATACAAATGTCACAGTTCAAAAGCAGCAAAAAAGGTTTCACCCTGGTAGAGCTCGTCATCGTCATCGCGATCCTGGCCATCCTCGCCGCCATCGCAATCCCCACCGTTATGAACGTCATCGAGCGCGCGAACCAGTCCTCTGATGCCGCCAACGCCAAGACCATGGAGTCGGCACTGAAGACCCAGGCCGCGCTTGACGCCCCCACGAACACGCTTGA
>CAZMJV010000067.1:0-4246 GCA_964566905.1 uncultured Coriobacteriia bacterium
CCGCGGATGTCGGGGTTCTCCTCGAGCGCCTTGGCGACGTCGGCCGGGTCGACCATCGACTGCCAGCCATACGCGAGCTCGACGACCTCGAGGCCGTAGACCTTCGCGATCGACGTCATGCGCTGTCCGAACTTGCCGTTCTGGCAGACGAGCACCTTGTCTCCGGCGCAGAAGCAGTTGGCGATGGAGGACTCCATCGCACCGGTCCCCGACGAGGCGAACATGAGGACGTCGGACTCCTCGGTCTGGAACACGTACTTGAGCCCCTCGACGCACTCTCGGACCACAGCCGAGAAGTCCGGCGTGCGGTGGTGGATCATCGGCCTGGCCTGCGCGAGCAGGACCTCCGAGGGGACCGGCGTCGGTCCCGGCGTCATCAGGTACTTCTTCTGCATGTCATCTCCTTGTGTCTGGCGCCTCACGGCGTGTCTCATTACGTCTTGCGACGGTCTTCTCAGAAAAAGGAACTAGTCCTTCTTGAGCCAGGTGAACATCGAGCGCAGCTCGCCGCCGACCTCTTCGAGGTAGGAGTCGGCGTGGATGCGGCGCATCGACTTGAACCACGGCTGGTGCGCCTGGTTCTCGAGGATGAAGTTCTTGGCGAAGGTGCCGTTCTGGATGTCCCAGAGGACCTCGGCCATCGCGGCGCGCGTGTCGTCGGTGATGATGCGCGGGCCCGTGACGTAGTCGCCGTACTCGGCGGTGTTGGAGATGGAGTCGCGCATCTTGGCCATGCCGCCCTCGTACATGAGGTCGACGATGAGCTTGACCTCGTGCATGCACTCGAAGTAGGCGATCTCGGGCTGGTAGCCGGCCTCGACCAGCGTCTCGAACCCGGCCTCGACGAGGTGGGTCAGACCGCCGCAGAGAACGGCCTGCTCGCCGAAGAGGTCGGTCTCGGTCTCCTCCGTGAACGTGGTCTCGATGACGCCGGCGCGGGTTCCGCCGATGCCCCAGGCGTAGGACAGCGCGAGGTCGCGCGCGGTGCCGGTCGCGTCCTGGTGGACGGCGATGAGGTTGGGGACGCCCGAGCCCTCGGTGAAGACGCGGCGCACCATGTGGCCGGGGCCCTTGGGGGCGATCATGATGACGTCGACCTCTGCCGGCGGGACGATCTGGTCGAAGCGGATGTTGAAGCCGTGCGCGAACGCGAGCGCGTCGCCCGCCTTGAGGTTGGGCTCGATGTCGGCGTAGTAGGTGGCAGCCTGGGTCTCATCAGGGGTGAGGATCATGATGAGATCGGCCTCCGCGGCCGCCTCGGCAGGGGTGACGACCTTGAGGCCGGCCTCCTCGGCGACGGACCACGACGAGCTGGACTTGCGCAGGCCGACGCGGACGTCGACTCCGGAGTCGTGGAGGTTGAGCGCGTGGGCGTGGCCCTGCGAGCCGTAGCCGATGACGGCGACCTTGCGGCCCTTGATCAACTCGGGGTTCGCGTCGCTCTCGTAATACATCGTTGCCATGGTGGATCCCTTCTGTCGGTGAACTGTTGGTGGATGACGCCCGTGCAGCGGCTCTAGTCGCGCGAGCCGCGGGAGAGTGCGATCTTGCCGGTCCGTACGAGCTCTTTTATGCCAAACGTGCGGAAGAGGTCCTCCAGCGCGTCGAGTTTGTCGGAGGTTCCGGTCGCCTCGATCGTCAGCGACGAGCGGCCCACATCGACGACCTTCGCCCTGAACACATTGGCGATCTCGATGACCTCGTGGCGCGTGTCGGCAGTCGCGTTGACCTTGAACATCACGAGTTCGCGGCTGATCGAGTCGACTTCGGCGAGGTCCTGGATCTTCACCACGTTGATGAGCTTGTGCAGCTGCTTGGTGATCTGCTCGATGGGTGTCTCCTCCGCCTTCACCACGATGGTGATGCGTGAGAGCGTGGGATCTTCGGTGACGCCCACGGCGAGCGAGTCGATGTTGAAGCCGCGGCGGGCGAACAGAGACGTCACGCGGGTGAGGACACCCGGCTTGTTGTCGACGAGAACCGAGAGTATGTGCTTCATCAGTTGTCCCCCTCCTCTTCGTCGAGCATGTTCGAGACGGGACCGCCGGGGATGCCACCCAGCATCTCGTCGATCGAGTTGCCCGGCGCGACCATCGGCCACACGCACTCGTTGTCTGCGACCAGCACGTCGACGAACGCCGGTCCGTCGTAGTCGAACGCTGCCTTGAGCGTCTCGTCGAGCTTGTCGGGATCGCTCACACGCAGGCCCAGCCAGCCGTACGCCTCCGCAAGCTTCACGAAGTCGGGCGTGGGGGTCTGCGGGAAGATCGAGTTGCTGTAGCGCGCGTCGTAGAAGAGCTCCTGCCACTGACGCACCATGCCGAGGCACCCGTTGTTGAGGACGACCACCTTGACGGCGAGGTTCTCGGCCTTGGCGGTAGCCATCTCCTGACTGTTCATCTGGATCGAGCCGTCACCCGCGATGTCGATGACGAGCGCGTCGGGCCGGCCCACCTTGGCGCCGATCGCCGCGGGAAGGCCGAAGCCCATCGTCCCGAGGCCGCCCGACGAGATGAACGACCGGGGCGTGTCGAGCTGCATGAACTGCGCAGCCCACATCTGGTTCTGGCCCACCTCTGTGGTGATGACGCGGTCCCTGCCCGCGGTGAGGGCATTGATGCGCTGGACGACCGACGGAGGGACGATCGCGTCGCCGACGTGCTGGTGGTAGTGCAGCGGGTAGGCCGCCCTCCACTCGTCGATCTGCTCCATCCACGCCTGCGTGCGCGGCTGCGCCTCGGTCTTGCGCAGCTCGGAGACGATGCGTCCGAGGATGTCCTTGGCGTCTCCCACGACCGGGATGTCCACGCGGACGTTCTTGCCGATCTCGGCAGGGTCGATGTCGATATGGATGATCCGCGCGCGCGGCGCGAACGAGGAGAGCTTGCCGGTGACGCGGTCGTCGAAGCGCACGCCCACCGCGATGATGAGGTCGGTCTCGGTGAGGGCGAAGTTGGTGTACTTCGCGCCGTGCATGCCGGGCATCCCGAGCGAGAGGTGGTGCCCCTCGGGGAAGGAGCCCTTGCCGAGCAGCGTGGCGGTCACCGGGATCTGCATGAGCTCGGCCAGGTCCTTGAGCTCCTTGGTCGCGTCCGCGACGATGATGCCGCCGCCCACGTAGAGCAGCGGTCTGGTGGCCTCGGCGATCGCGGCTGCGGCAGCCTTGATCTGCTTGGGATGACCCTTGGTGGTGGGCTTGTAGCTGGCGAGGTTGGCCTTCTCGGGATACTCGAAGTCGATCACGGTGCGCGAGATGTCGACCGGGAAGTCGACGAGCACCGGGCCAGGGCGACCCGTCGAGGCGATGTGGAACGCCTCCTTCATGATCTGCGGGATCTCGGCGGCGTCCTTGACCAGGTAGTTGTGCTTGGTGATGGGGAGCGTGATGCCGGTGATGTCGGACTCCTGGAACGCGTCGGTTCCCAGAACGCTCGTGGCCACCTGGCCGGTGATGACGACCATCGGGATCGAGTCCATATATGCGGTCGCGATGCCGGTGACCGTGTTGGTCGCGCCCGGGCCGCTCGTCACGATGACGACTCCGGTCTTGCCCGTGGCGCGCGCGTAACCGTCCGCCGCATGTGCGGCGCCCTGCTCGTGGCGGACGAGGATCTGGCGGATGTCGTCCTTCGACTCGAGGAGTGCGTCGAACAGCGGGAGCACGGTGCCGCCCGGGTAGCCGAAGATGGTGTCCACCCCCTCGGCCTTCAACGACGCGACCAGTGCCTGAGCCCCGGTCAGCTTCTTCTTCTCAGTCACGAGAACACCGCCCCCTTGTCAGCCGAAGATACGAGTTTCGCGTAGCGGGAGAGGACCCCGCGGGTGTACTTGGGTGCGGGCTCGACCCACTCGGCGCGGCGACGGGCGAGCTCGTCCTCCTCGACCGAGAGCGTGAGGGTGCCGGCGTCGATGTCGACGGTGATTGAGTCGTATTCGCGCACAAGGGCAATGGGTCCGCCCGCGGCCGCCTCGGGGCTCACGTGCCCGACGGCCGGGCCCTTGGTCGCACCGGAGAAGCGTCCGTCGGTGATGAGCGCGACCGACGAGGAGAGGCCCATTCCCGCGATGGCGCTGGTGGGCGTAAGCATCTCGCGCATGCCGGGGCCGCCCTTGGGCCCCTCGTAGCGGATGACGACGACGTCGTCGGTCACGATACGACCCCCGAGGATCGCCTCGACGGCCGTTTCCTCCGACTCGAACACCCGGGCGGGGCCGGTGTGCACGCGCATCTCGGCGGGGACGGCGG
>CAZMJV010000068.1:0-1201 GCA_964566905.1 uncultured Coriobacteriia bacterium
CCTTCTGCCATGCGAGCATGTACTCCGCTTCTTTGCTGCTGCTGATCGTTGAGGTCATCTCCATAGCCACGAAAACCCTCTCCTTTCATCAAATGCCCGCCCCTCGGGTGAGAAACGGGCATTTCTTGTCGCTCGAGTCACGTCTAGCGTTTGCCGATTACGGAGCACCGGTACATTTCATCGGTATCCGAGAGGGTGATCTCGCCATTGCCGACCGCCGCTAGGATTTCAGTGTCCGAGTACAGCTGGCGCGGAGTATGACCCTCCGTGAAAGTGATCTGGACTTCCTCCCAAATGGGGTTGAACCCATCACCAGGGACGGCGTCGAGAACAGAGATGAACTCCTCGCCGCCCGGAAGACCGGGATCCGACTGGTACACGATGTTGAAACTCTTGTTGTGAGTATGCAGGGCGACCTGCGCACGTTCCGGAAGTAGCTTGAAGTTGATGGTTCGGACGACTCCGTCGTAGTAGGCAGGCATCGCCCCGCCCACGCCGTTCGGATTCGTCGGTGCACCGATTGCGACACCGACTCCCGAAAGAGCCAGTATCAAGCTCAATGCCAAGATGATGATTCTTGCACGCATCCTCATAATTACACCTCCCCTCATGGGATTGGAGTGCTATGAGTCAGCCGCGGCTCCGATTGTCTCGCAGCCACCATTGGTTCATTCCCACACCTCCCGCGTCGAAACCCACACACGCTCCGTCTTGGCATTCCCCGGGTGCGGGTATGTACCCTATGCGCTCTCGCGTATCGAGACGCTCATGAGCAACACGTATAAAGGAGAGAAACCATGAGACGACATCTTCCGAAGATCCTAGGGATGATCTGCATCGCTGCTTTGGTTGTCGCAGTGGTCGGTTGCTCGTCCGGCACGAAGACGCCCAGCTCGTCAGGAGGTAACTCCACTGGGGGCGGCTCGACCGGAGGCAGCTCCACGACAATCGTCGAGAAGAACTTCGCGTTTGTCCCGAACACGCTCACGGTGAGCGTCGGCGACACAGTCACGTTCAAGAACGAGGACTCCACGAGCCACCAGGTCAGCGTCGACGGACAAGACCTTGGCATGCAGTCCCCTGGACAAAGTGTCACATGGAAAGCGACCAAGGACGGTACCTATACGGTCTCTTGTCTCATCCACCCGACGATGACCGGCGAGATCATCGTCGGAGCGGGCTCTGGAAGCAGCACGCCTCC
>CAZMJV010000068.1:1301-4233 GCA_964566905.1 uncultured Coriobacteriia bacterium
ACTTCGGTGACGCCTTCGGGCAGCAGCTTGAGATCGTCGTTCTTGTGAGTACCGACGGGAGTAGTCCAGATCGTCTTTCCCGTCTTCCTATCGAAGGCGACGACCTTGCCCATCTTCCCCGCGCCTATGACGACGTCCTTCTTCACCCCGGCAATATCAACGGTCGCGAGTATCGGCGAGATCTGGAAGTCGTAGTCGAACAAGTCATGTGGAGCCACCTGGTTGTGCCAAAGCAGCTTGCCGTCCTTGGTATCCAGCGCAACTATGCTGCTCGTGTAGAGGTTGTCTCCCGGCCTGCTCGACCCGTTCGGGAACTCCTTGGTCCCCGGCCACGGCCCCGCGTTCCCTATTCCCCAATACATGATGCCTGTAGCCGTATCGATTGCCGGCGGATACCAGGCGCCCCCGCCGCTGTTCACCTGCGCGTTACCCCAGATGTCCTTCGAATCGACCGTGTCGAAGCTCCATATGATTTTCCCGGTGTTCTGATCCAAGGCGTAGATCACACCGAACGAACCGCCCTTGTAGAAGTTCTGATTCGACACGCCAGGTACCGTTGATACGAACACCATGTTCTTGTAGACGACGGGCTGGATGTCCACTCCGATGTTCTGGCTGTTCGACAGATTTGTGGACCAGAGTTCCTTCCCGTTGAGGTCGAGTGCGACGATATCGAAGTGCCCCTTCACCGCGAATATCTTGTCGCTGCCGACGGCCACTCCGGCAGGACCCGCGATGTCGAGGTCGTTCTTCGTCACCCACAGCTGTTTGCCGGTCTTGTTGTCGACCGCATAGACGTTGCTCTTTAGATCCTCAAAGTAAATGATGTCGCCCACGACAACGGGGTTTGTCGCCAGTGCGCCCCACTCGCTCACCCCTTCCACGGACAGGTACCACGCAGGTCCGAGCTTGGCGACGCTCGCAAGGTCTATCTCAGACGTAGTCGCTCTCCTCGTATTCGAGAGGTCTTGGTTCGCGCTCTCCCATTTGGTGACGGTCGTCTTTCCAGGTGTGGTTGTGCCGGACTTGGTGGACGTGCATGAGGAGACGACCAAGGCGATACCGAGTATCAAGAGAGCAACTGCCATTCTTCGTTTCATGGCGAGTCCTTTCGCTGATGTTTAGGAAAGGATTTACCCCAAACCTGGGGCTTCGACCCGCCAGACCCCCGTTTTGAGTGCTAGGCGAGCTTGAGGTGTCCCGTCGGGGGGTACGAAATCCCTATTGATTGGAGTAGTCATGCGAAGACGTATACCTGCGGTGATCTGCGCGTCCTGTGTGGCCTTGTTGGTCGCAGGGGCAATGGTTGGATGCACAAATCCGAGCACGTCCGGCAACGGGTCGGACGGCAGCCAGACCGGGAGCGGATCAAGCAACAACCAAGGCAGCGGCATGATGGGCGGCAATTCGGGTTCGACCACTTTCTCCTCTGCAGGCGAGCGCATCTTCCTCACCGGGGTCGGATCCGACGGCCAGGGCATCGCTCGGACCACCAGCCAAGTTTCCCCCGGCTCGATGATGATGAGCGGGGGCGGATGCGGGTCGTGCCACGGGGCGAATGGTCGAGGCGGGACGGTCCGGATGATGGCAGGCGCGGCCGTCAAGGTTCCCGACATCACGTACGGCACCCTCACCGCTGCAGGTTTCACAGACGCGACTATCGGAACCGCCATCCGTGACGGTCTCGATGAGAGCGGTCAGGCTCTCGACCCGGCAATGCCCCGCTGGCAGATGAGTGATGCCGATTTGACGGCGACGATCGCCTACCTGAAGGTGCTCGGCACGAAGTAGGACGCGACGAACAAGGAGTGGTTGACGTGACAGATGGGAAGCTCGAGCTCTTGACCGATCAGAACAGCGTGCTCCTCTTGGTGGACTACCAACGGGCGATGTTCAAAGGTGTTGGATCCGGCGACAAGCCCAGGATCAAGACGGCCGCAATCTGTGCCGCCACGGCTGCGTCTATCCTCAGTATTCCCGTCGTCCTGTCCGCAATCGATCCGAAGTCAAACGGTGACTTCATTCATGAGATCGTCGATTTGTTCCCGGATCAGGCGGTATTCGCGCGCAAGGTTCCGAGCTTCGACGCTTTCGAGGACGACGCGACACGCGACGCCGTTCGCGCGACAGGCCGGCAGAAGCTGGTCGTCTCCGGACTTTGGACGAGCATGTGTTTCACTTACACTGCCATCCACGCTCTGAGAGACGGCATGGACGTGGTCGGACTCATAGACGCGGCGGGAGATTCGACACCCGAGGCTCACTGCTACGGCATCAAGCGGATGCTGCAGGTCGGAGTGGTCCCGATCACTCTTGAATCCCTGGTCTCGGAATGGATGCACGCGTGGACGAACCCCAAGGCTGGCGAGCTGATCAAGGATGTCTACTCGAAGTACGGAGCCATGCTCGGTGCATAAGGATGCACGTCTGGCACTTGGATACCTACGGAGACAATCGACGCTGGGCAGACCTACTGCCTTATAGTTGAAGGATCACTGAGCCCCTACCGCCCCCACGAAGGAGCGCCGGTCGTGATTCTCCCTAAGATCCGTGACCCACGATTCATCACAATCCGCCGCGGAGGCACCCTCACCGATTCGGATCATCGACTTCTCGCCTTGTGGGCAGCGTCGTGCGCAGAGCACGTTCTTGACCTATTCGAGTCAGCTCGACCCGAGGATCTGCGACCCCGTCAGGCAATCGAGAACGCGCGCGCTTGGGTCCGGGGAGAAATCACTATGTCAGTCGCGAGGACCTCTGCCGGCAAGGCAAACGCGGCAGCCAGAGACCTGATCGGCGCCCCGAGATTTGCAGCATATGCCGCCGCCCAAGCTGCCAATGTCGCGCATGTGGCCGCTCATGAACTCGGGGCCGCAGCCTATGCGATCAAAGCAGTGCGCGCTGCGGCTCCTAAAGGAGAAGCTGAAACCGC
>CAZMJV010000069.1:0-4233 GCA_964566905.1 uncultured Coriobacteriia bacterium
CCCGACGAGCGGTTTCCCAGGTAGCGCACGGGGTCGATCGGCTCGTGCGTGGGCCCGGCGGTGACGAGCACACCGACGCCGGCAAGCGACGTCGTGCGGTCGAGCTGCTCCATGACCGCCTCGACGATGACCTCGACTTCGGCGAGTTTGCCCGTACCGGTGTAACCGCACGCGAGCATTCCCTCGACCGGCTCGACGATCCGCACGCCCCTGTCCATGAGAGTCTGCAGGTTCGCGCGCGTAGCCTCGGCGTTCCACATGTGCACGTTCATGGCGGGTGCGAGCACGATGGGAGCCTCGGTCGCAAGCGCGGTGGTGGTGAGCAGGTCGTCGGCACGGCCGGTGGCCAGCTTCGCGAGCACGTTCGCGGTGGCGGGCGCGACGACGAACACGTCGGCCTCCTCCGCGAGCGAGATGTGATGGATGGCGGCGGTGGTGTCGAACAGCGACACGGCGACCGGCTCGCGGGTGAGCGCCTTGAAGGTCGCCTCGCCGACGAACCGCGTCGCGTTCTCGGTCATGACGACCTTCACGCGACAGCCCCGTCGCTGCAGCGAACGCACGATCTCGCAGGCCTTGTAGGCTGCGATGCACCCGGTGACGCCGAGGACGACGGTCGGGGTATGTGTCGGAGTCTCATTCATGGCGTCAGTATCGCACGTTGAACGTCGCTGGAGAATGATTGAAACAGCCTCGAAACGCGAAACGGCCGCTCCTGCTCGAGGAACGGCCGTTGACGTGCGGAAACGATGCGACTAGATGAGACCGAGCGCCCGTCCGGCCTCTTCGAAGGCCTCGAGCGCCTTGTCGATGTCGGCCTCGGTGTGCGTCGCCATGATCGTGGTGCGCAGGCGGTCCAGACCCTTGGGGACGGCGGGATGCACGATCGGGCAGACGAAGATGCCGCGGTCGAACAGCATGCGGGTGAGGTCCATGGCGACGTTCTCATCGCCCACGAGGACCGGCACGACGCAGGTGTTGGACTCCATGGTGTTCCAGCCCTGGGCCTTGAGGCCGTCGGCGTAGATCTTGGTGATGCGGTGCAGCTCGGCGACGCGCTCGGGCTCGTCCTCGATGACGTTGAATCCCTCGAGGGCGGCCGCCGAGACGGCCGGCGGGAGCGCGGCGGAGAAGATGAACGGACGCGAGTAGTGGCGCATGAACTGGATGAGGTCGCGGTCGCCGGCGATGTATCCGCCGATGGCCGGGATGGCCTTCGACATCGTGCCCATCTTGATGTCGATGGAGCCGTACATGTCGAAGTGCTCCTCGATGCCGTGGCCCGTCGCGCCGACCGAACCGATCGAGTGCGCCTCATCGACCATCAGACGCGCGCCGTACTTGACGCAGAGCTCCTTGGTGGTCGGCAGGTCCATCAGGTCGCCGTCCATGGAGAAGACCGAGTCGGCGATGACCAGGATCGTCTCGGCCTCGTTCTTCTCACGAGCCTGCTTGAGCAGCTGCTCGAGGTGCGCCATGTCGTTGTGGCGGTACGTGCGCCACTTCGCGCCGGAGAGGAGCGCTCCGTCGACGATGGAGGCGTGGTCGAGCTTGTCCATGAGCACGAGGTCCTTGGGACCGGTGAGCGTGGTGATGATCGCCATGTTGGTGACGTACCCCGAGGCGAACGTGCACGAGTCCTCGCGGTTGCAGAACGTGGCGATGCGGTGCTCGAGACGCTCGTGCAGGTCGGTGGTGCCGGTGAGGAGACGAACGCCTCCCGCGCCGGTGCCGTACTCGTCGATGGCGGCCTTGGCGGCCTCGTTGATGCGGGGGTGGCCGATGAGACCGAGGTAGCTGTACGACGCGAGCTGGACCATGTCGCGTCCGTCGGCCATCTTCACCGTGTGGTTGGTCTCGCCGACAGTGGGCTGCAGGTAGAAGTACCGATCCGCGTCGACCATCGCGTCATGGCGGGCCACGTATTCATTGACTCGGGCTGCAATTCCATCGTTGAGAATCTGCGACATCAACGTTCCTCTCGGGTGCACTTTTGGTTTGTGTACAAAACTGTACACAACAATAGCAGACCTCGCAGAAGCTGGTAAGAAAAAGCCGACCCCGAAGGGCCGGCTTAGGCAGATTTTTAGTATCTCAGTGCTCCCCTACTGGGCGAGCATCGTCTTCACGACGGTCCCGAGCGTCTGCAGGTCGAGGCCCTTGGACTTCTCGACCGTGGAGAGAGCGAACGCGAACGTCTCCTGAGGGACGGTGGTGTCCCAGTGACCGGTCACCTTGGCGATCGCCCACACGAGCAGCCACACGCCCGCGACCAGCAGCGGCCAGGTCCACGCTGGGATCGTCCAACGCCCGGCGACCTTCATCTCAACGGCGCCCTGCACAGGGCAGGCGTGTACGCAGTCCATGCAACCGTCGCACTCGGGGCTGCGAACCGACTTCGAGTTGGCGACGTCGATGAACGCGTGGCACGTCTCGTTGCACTTGTTGCAGTCGATGCAAAGCTCTTCGTCGCGGCAGATGGTGCAGGGCGACACGGCGCTCATGGGGCCGTAGAGGCCGCCGAGCGGGCAGAGATAGCGGCACCAGAACGAGCTGAAGAAGAGCGTGAGGACCGACGCCGTGCCGAATGCGATGAGGAACGGCGGGGTCATGAAGCTCTTGATGATCTTGATGTCGGCGATGAACATATACGGTAGCGTGCGGAACCCGGTCGCCTCCTGGATGCTCACCGACGCGAGCCAGAAGAAGAACAGGAACGCGACGGCGTAACGGATCGCACGGAACGCGTAGTCGAGCCACTTGGGGAGCTTGATGTTGCGCCCGAAGAGCTTGCGACCCAGCGCCGACCATGCCTCCCAGAACGTTCCCAGCGGGCAGATCCAGCCGCAGAACCCGCGCTTGAAGAATACGGAGAGGAGCCACGCGCCGATGATGATGACGAGTCCCGCGGGAAGCAGCGTGTCCCAGCCGCCGCCCTTGAGCCAGGCGAAGAAACTCGTGTAGTGGCCGACCGGCAGGATTCCCGCGACGATCTCGGGTCGGCCAACCGGGGGCTGCAGCCCGCTCATCGCGGGAGACCCGCCCATCTGCATCCAGCCGATCGCGGCGAAGAGCTTGTTCTGGTCGCCGAACACCGCGGGCGCGAGTGCCATCATGCGTGCCGCGAACGACATCAGCTGCACGCAGGCGATCACGAATATGAGGAAGAAGGATCCCTTGACGAACCAGCGGTTCCCCACGATGCGCTGCACCATGCCGGGCTTGCGGCGACGGTAGCGCTTTACTCGGGTGACCTCGGCCTCGCCGGCCTCGGGCGCTGACGTATTCGTCTCGTTGGTTGTCTCAGAATCGCTCATCAAATCCCTCTCGGTATCCGTGCATCTGCGAGGTGCTCGCTGTACGATGAGTGCCACCTACCATGAAAGGAGGCCGCGATGACCGAAGTGCTGATGGTCGTGGCGCAGGAGATCTTCCGCGACGAGGAGTACCTGGATCCTAAGGAGGTGCTCGAGTCGCGCGGTGCGCACGTGGTCACTGCGAGTCGTTCCGCAGGAAAGTCTATCGGAAAGCTCGGGGCCGTCGTCGACGCCCAGCTCTCTTTGACAGAATCAACACATAGGACGTGGGATGCCGTGGTTTTCGTGGGCGGAGCAGGGGCTTCGACCTACTTCGACGACCCCGAGGCGCACGCGCTCGCGCGCGCTGCTTTGGAGAACGGCGTGCTCGCGGCGATCTGCATCGCACCCTCGATCCTCGCGCGCGCGGGCCTGCTGGAAGGCGTCCAAGCGACGGCGTTCGCCTCGCAGAAGGCCGACCTTCTCGCCCACGGTGCGATATGGCGGGATAAGCACGTCGTCACCGAGGGAAAGATCGTCACCGCCGACGGACCCGAGGCCGCGCGCGAGTTTGGAAACGCAATCGCTGACCTGCTCGGAATCTAATCCTAACGTTCTCGAAATCCGGGACTGATATCGGTGGGATATGATTGCTCCAGCGAGGAGTACATCTTTACCCACCCCGACGAAAGGAAATCCTCATGATGCTGGTTCGCTGCCTGATCTGCGGAGAGACCTACTTGGGAACCGACGTCCCCTCGCGCTGCCCGTTCTGCGGCGCGCACCCCGACCTCATGGTCGAGTCGAGCGAGTATCCGATGGACCTCAACGAGATGGTCCCCACCGACGCCGAGGTCGGCGACATCCACCACGCGATCGGCCTCGAGACCCGCAACGCGCGCTACTACCTCGGTATGAGCGCCCGCGACAAGAACTC
>CAZMJV010000070.1:0-4005 GCA_964566905.1 uncultured Coriobacteriia bacterium
GGCGTCGGCTCGAGGCGTCCTGACATGCGTTCGAGGCTGCGGCTCGACCCGTGTTCGCCGGAGAAGTGGGCGATCGCCGACACCCCGACCAACACGATCCCTGCGACTCCTGCAAAGGCGAACACGGTGCCTGCCTCGCTGTTGCGCACCGCTTCTGCCAAGACGAGCGCGGGCAGTTGGAGCGCCATACCGAGCATGGTGGCGATCGGCCAGAGGTCCGTTCGGACGGCACGGCCCCTCCACGAGTCGATCAGCACCCACCAGGTGAGAAGCGCCCCTGAGATGGCGGCCACCCACATTCCGAACCAGTACCACCAATCCATGACGCCTCCCCTCGCTACTCTCCGCCAGTCACACGCATCGACATCCCGGTGATGTCGACCGATCCCCGCGTGGCGGCCCCCACGTCGGCGCCTCCACCGTTGTGCACCTCGATCGGTGCGACCGATGCTGGTGGTTCGACGGGTGCGTTTCGCGGGTCTGGCGGCGCAGTGGACTCCGCGGCAGACCTTGTGGCAGAGGCTGAGGGTGTCTCTCTGTGAGGAGGGGTGTGTTCGGAATCCGGGTACGTGTTTCCCACGTACAGGATGGAGCATGTCGCGGCGAGCGAGATGCAGACGCCGGCGACGACCAGCCGGATGTTCGACCGCGAGTGTCGCGGGACGACGACCGCGACGTCGGCTCCGACGAGCGTGCCGACCTCGGTCGCGAGCTCGTGAGGAGTCTGGTATCGCTCGGTCGGCTCGAACGTCAGGCACTTCTCCAGCACGCGATTGCATGCTCCGAGCAGCGGGGTCACCGCATCGACCAGAGGCAGTTCCGTGCAGAAGTGGGCATCCATGATGGCCTTCTGACTCTCCCCGGGATACGCCTTCTTCCCCGTGAGCATCTCGTAGAACACGCAGCCGAGTGAGTAGATGTCGCTGCGAATGTCGATGTGCTTCGGCGCGGTCCATTGTTCGGGCGACATGTAGTGGGGGCTGCCCATCATCGTGCTGGTGAGGGTGAGACCCTCGTCCTCATCGAACGCCTTGGCGATTCCGAAGTCCGAGAGCTTGGCCACCCCGCCACGGGTCACGAGGATGTTCTGCGGCTTGATGTCTCGATGGGCCGACACGCTCCCCTCGAGATAGAGGTGGTTCAGCGCGAGCGCCGATTCGAGGAGCAGCTTCAGGGCTTCGTCGGGCTTCAGGCGACCGCGCTTGCCGACCAGGTCTCCGATGCTCGGGCCGTCCACGTATTCCATGACGATGTAAGGACGACCGTCGTGATCCCCGATCTCGTAACCGCGCACGAGGTTGGGATGTCTCAGTTTGCAGAGCAGGCGGCCTTCGCGTCTGAACCTGGCTACCCCGCGCGCTTTTCCGACCTGCTCGGCGTGGAGGACCTTGATCGCGACCGAGGCGTCCGTCTTCAGCGACCGGGCAAGGAACACCTGGGCCATTCCGCCGCTGCCGAGGCTGCGTACGATCGAGAACTCGCCTCCGATGACCGCTCCCTCAAGCTGCATCGCCTGTCGTCTCTCCCTCATTGCCGAACCCGGCTCGCTCGACACCGCCGTCGGGTTTGTCTGTCGTTTAAGAAGCGCGCGCACATCGCTTAGCCGCCGCATTGTTACTGCTGGCATTGGATTGCAGCGGACGGTACGTCGTCCATGCTGCAACTTAACGCTGGGGGAACGAGGGAAGGACGTGCGAATGAATCGTAATGCGGTGGTCGGGGTTGCCATCCTCGGAGTTGCCCTCTCCGGGGTGAGCATAGGCTCGGCGACATACCTCTCGTCGAGGTCGGTGGAGGCGACGTCGCAGCGCCTGTCCTCGGACCTGCGGGAAGAGGCCGATAAGCGCGAGGAGCTGTCGAGCCGGACCGATGCGAGGCAGAACACGCTGCTTGCCATCAAGGGCGGCGAGGCTGAGAGCCTTGCGGCGAAGGGAGAGGGATACGCGCTGTGGTCCCGCGGGCGTTTCGTGGTCTCGAATCCCGCGGCCGGTGATATCGCGCTCTTCGAGGTCGACCCTGCGGCGGCATCGGTCGCATCTTCCGGCGACCTCGGCGTCGGCGGGCGTCTCGTCGTCGCCGATGCGGTCGATGCCGCGGAGATGGAGGCCACCGGCCGAGTCTCGGGAGCCTCGCTTGCGACGGGCGGGTTTGCGGTCGACTCTCAGGGAGACATGACCGCTTCGAGTCTCACGTTGGCGAGCAATGCGAACATCTGCGGCGACCTAGTCGTGAAGGGATCGCGAATCGAGTTCGGGCCCTCCATCGGCGAGGACCCGGCACTTGGGTTCAGCAGCGACCCCGCGTCCGGGAAGTGGGCGCTGGCGGTTCACGGCGCGATCAAGGCGCGCGAGATGGACATTATCGACAACGGCGTGTTCGCGGCCGGCAACGGGTCGTTCCGAATCGATTCCTCGGGCGCCACCACAGTCGGAGGAGAGCTTGAGGTCTCCGGTCCCGCGACCTTCTCAGGGACGTTCGTCGTCGGAGACATGCAGGCGGAGCGCGTCTCGATCGGCGGCCAGCTCACCGCGGCGGGCGCCGAGTTCACAGGAGAGGTCGCGGCCGAAAGCGCCAGACTCTCGGATCGCCTGACCGCTCCAGACGGAATCTTCGAGCGCTCGCTCGCGGTCTCAGGACCGGCTACATTTCACACCCTAGCGGCGACGAGTGCCGACCTGAGTGGAGCCGTAACCGCCGACAACATCGCGCTTCGCGGCGGCGTCGACGCCGAGAACATCACGGCGAGAGGAAATGTCCGCGCAAACGACGCCGCATTCGAGGGGGACGTCGGAGCAGGTAGGCTCGCGGTGAGCGGAGGCGTCTCTGCCAGTGAGGTCAAGGTCGGAGGGAAGGTAGCCGCAGCGAGCGCTTCGCTCACGGGGACGCTCTCCGCAACGGATGCCAACGTCTCAGGCGGTGTTGTCGCTGGTGGGCGGGTGAAGGCGGGCTCATTGGTGGTCTCCGCTGGGATCTCTGCGTCAGACGGTGGTTTCGTCGTCGACGGATCGGGCGGTGTTTCGGCCGGCGCGCTCGTCGTGGCGGATGACCTCTCCGCGGCAGACGGTCGCTTCGTGGTGGACCCTTCTGGAGGGACGCGCATCGACGGCAGCCTCACGGTGGGGGCTGACGCCACGTTCTCCTCCGCCATCTCGGTCTCGGGTGATGCGACGTTCGGGGCGATCCATGCGGGGCCGATAACCTCGGGTTCGGTAACGTCGGACGGGCTGCTCGCAACGAGCGGCGACGTCAGGTGCGATCGGTTTATTGCGGCACGGCGGATCGCCCTCTCAAACGACTCGTTCGTCGTGAGCGCAGACGGGGATGTCACCGCTGCGGGATCGCTTACGGTCGCCGGGAATGTCAGCACCGCAGGATCGCTGACAGTTGCCGGGGACGTCACTGCCATCGGCTCGCTTCATGTCGCGGGCCCGAGCGCCGTGGAGGGCGGGTTGTGCGTGAACGGGGGATTCGTGCTCAATGGAAGGTCGGTTGACGGACTCGCGTCCGGGTCGGTTTCCCTGGCATCGACCGGAACGGTGGCCTTCCCGTCCGAGATCCCGTCGACAGCGAAATTCGTGTTCACTCCGACGTCGAGCACGGACGGGGATGGCGATTGGTGGGTTACAGGCCGCACCCTGTATTCGGAGGGTGCGCGCTCGTTCGACTGGATTGCGACATGGTAGCCGGTCGCACTCCGGCGCATAGCCTCCTCAGAGTGGCGATCGCCCTGTCCTTGGGAATGTCCTGCTGCGTGATCGCGGGTTGCGCAGGAGACAAGGCGTCGGCGCAATCCGGCGAGGGGCCGACGGAGCCGAGCAAGGTTGAGCGTCCGGGGGAGGCCTCGATCACCCCCGGTGGGCTGCACCTCGCGACCCTGACCGACGGTACTCTTCTAATCGGGCGGATCTCGGCGGAGAAGCTTGACGGCTTCCTAATGCTCGAGGACGTGTACTTCATGGCCCCGGCCGAAGAAGGGGAGGAGAACAATCTCCGACGCTTCGGCAC
>CAZMJV010000071.1:0-3805 GCA_964566905.1 uncultured Coriobacteriia bacterium
TCGCCGTCGCTGGTCCGACCCGAAAGCCACCACCAAGCGAGCGATAGAACGAGCAGAACGCCCGCCGCGACATACGCTTCGAGCGCGAACAGGCCGACGAGCAGGCCGATAAGGCCGAGCAGCGAGCCGAGTTTGGGAGCGACCGCGGCGGCGAACGCCACAAGTAGCGCGGCGGCCCAGTGCTCGGGGCGGTTCCCGGGAAAGACCGGGGCGAAGCCCATCCACGTGATCCAGCCCGCTCCGAGTGCAGACACGGCCCTGGTCACAATCTGCGGCACCGTGCCGTCGAGTCGGTCCCACAGACCCAGCGTGGCGAAGAGCTCGTCCTCCTCCGAAGCCTCGTCCCCGACGAGTTCGCCGACGATGATCGCGAGGGATTCGCGCCCTTCGCGCGCATTTCCGAGCAGGGGGAGGAGCTCGTTCGCGAGTTGGGTGACCGAGGGATACCTGCCCTCGGGCTCGGCCGCGAGCGCGATGTCGAACACGGAGTCGGCCGCGCCGGGGAGGTCGCTGCGCAGCGTGGAAGCGGGCGTTACGTACGGAGCCTCGATGCGAAGCAGCGATTTTGCAGCGGTGGAGGCAGCGAAGAGGTTCTCTCCCGAGAGAAGTTCGAGCGCGACGCTCGCGACCGCCCATTCGTCGGTCCGTTCGTCGACAGGGTCGCCCTCGATCTGCTCGGGGGGCATGTACCCGATCGTTCCGCTGAGCGCGCGTGAGTAGCCCATGATCGATGAGAGGTCGGCGAGTCCGAAGTCGGCGACTTTCACCCGCCCACGAATGTCCACGAGGATGTTCTCGGGCTTGATGTCGAGGTGGAGCACGCCGTTCTCGTGCGCGAAGCTCACAGCATCCGCGATTGCTTCGACGACAGCCGCCGCCTCGTCGAGCGAGAGGCGCTCCTCGGAGTCGAGGATCTCGCCGAGGTTCATGCCGTCGACGTGCTCCATGATGAGGAACGCCTCGTCGGCGTCGGTGTCGAAATCGTAGACCTGAACGATGTTGGGGTGGGAGAGCATCGCCGCGGTGCGCGCTTCGGCGAGGCCCGGCGGGAGGTGGGACGTTCCGCGCGAGTCGCGGGGCAGAGGCATGCGTTTCACGGCGACGCGTCGCTGAATGCGCGTATCCCACGCGAGTACGACGGACCCGAATCCGCCTTCTCCGATTTCCCCGAGGGGACGGTAGCGGTCGAGCAGGAGCGGACGTTCCATGGGCACCTCCTTGTTACAGATATTGTACCTGTGACGTGGGAGTATCTGTGAGACAGACTGCCAGGGACGCCTGGGCTGCCTATCGGTATCGATAGAACAGTAGATCCGCGCCGTAGCTGATGAGCAGTACCCAGAAGATGACCGTCAGCCAGCGGTCGCCGATCCGACGGATCAATCTATCGCACGCAGGGTAGACGAAGTAGAGGAAGAGGGTCACCGCGATCCCGAAGATGATCGCCGGTCTGAGCGCGGTGTATCCGTTGAGGTTGAAGGGCACGGCGGAGTAGTTCCAGAACCGGTTGTGTCCGGTGACAAGCACGATCGTCGCCGCGCTTAGGTATTCGACCAGGCCCATCAGGAACACGTTGGACAGCACGACGGGAAGCGGGCGCAACCTGTAGCGTTTGACTAAGGGCACCATGATGAGAACCTCGGCGGCTACCCCGATTCCGTACGGGGCCGCCAAGGGGATGAAGCTCAAGACGATCTGATGAAACATCGGCTGTTCGGTGATCGCGCTGGCAACAAAGGCCCAGTAGAGTTCCAGGTAATGGCCTATGAGTGAGAAGACCCAGAAGTAGACGAATAGCTCCTGCCAGAAGCGCACTCCGCGCCGCAGTGACACGACCCTGGACACTGAGTCCGCCCCCGCGCCTACCAACTCATCCGCTGTTCGTCTCACGGAACGGTCACCTTTCTCGACATCACGATCGAGTGCAGGGCCACACGTCGAGTATACGGCTTCACCAGGAGGTCCGTGCGGTTACCCATGGGTTTGAGCTGGACGGTGAAGCGGGATAAGTATTAGTAGGGTTCGAGCCGAGACGAGGAGAGGATTCGAGATGCCGGAAAGCGTATATAAGGTGATTCAGCTTGTGGGTACGAGTCCCGAGTCGTGGGAGGCGGCCGCGCGTTCCGCGCTGATGGCTGCGGCGAAAACGCTCGACGATCTTCGCGTTGCGGAGGTCCTGAAGATGGACTTGCGGCTCGAGGACAACGAGGTCATGGAGTATCGCGTCAAGCTCGCGGTCTCGTTCAAATACCACGGCCACCCGGAGATGTAGATTCCGTTCAGGTTTGTCCGTTCAGGTCGCTGGGAGAAGAGGCCGATTACTGGTCTTCTGAGGGTGTGCAGTCGAACGTCTCCTGGGCCGCAAGCATTGAGACAATGTGCTCCTCTGCCCAATTGTTGATGTTGTGGAAGATGCCGATAAGAGATTCGCCGAGGGGCGTCAGGCTGTATTCCACCTTCGGAGGGACCGCTGCGTAGACCTTGCGCCTGACGAGTCCATCCCGCTCGAGGGATCTCAGTTTCTGAGTCAGTACCTTGGGAGAGATCCCGCCGATCTCCTTTTTGAGCTGGCCAAATCGCATCGTGTTCTCGGCGAGGCGGCCGACTATGAGGACGGTCCACTTGTCCGCAATGCGATCCAAGGCCAGCCGGGTTGGGCACTTTTCGTCGTATACGTTCCACTGGGACATCGCATTACTTTCCATTGGATAGTAATCCTCCAATCAGGTTACTAGAGCACAATCAAGTGCATACTATACATTTGACATTATCGTTTGTACAGTTCTTACATCCGATGGTCAAAGGCTTCGTCCATCAAGACGCGGCCAAACGAAAGGAGCACGACATGTCAGAGAAGAAGGAGCAAGTACTTGCGCTGCTCAAGGCAATTGAGACTGGGGAGAGCGAGCCGATAGCTGTGATCAATCCGGAGCACTACACTCAGCATAATCTGGGAGCTGCCGATGGTCTGTCGGGCTTCGGAGAGCTGTTGAGCTTCGTGCCGGAAGGCTCGGCACGGGTGAACACCGTTCGGGTCATTCAGGACGGCGATCTTGTGGCCGCGCACACCGACTACGATTTCTTCGGTCCCAAGATCGGTTTCGACATTTTTCGCTTCGAGAATGGCAAGATCGTCGAACATTGGGACAACCTGCAGGAGAAGCCGGAGACGGCCAATCCGAGCGGACGCACGATGATCGATGGAGCAACCGAGGTCGTTGATCTCGATAAAACCAGCAGTAACAAAGCACTTGTATCCGCATTCGTCGACGACATCCTGGTGAACGGGCGGATGGAGAAGCTCGCGGGGTACTTCAACGGAGACGCATACATTCAGCACAACCCGCAGATCGCGGACGGCCTGACAGGTCTCGGCGCTGCCCTGACGGCTCTCGCGGAGCAGGGAATCGCAATGATTTACACCCGCGTACACAAGGTCATTGGCGAAGGCAACTTTGTCCTGGTTGTGAGCGAGGGCACTTTCGGAGACGCACCCACAGCGTATTACGATCTCTTCCGCGTGGATAACAATCGGATCGCTGAGCATTGGGATGTCATCGAGAGCATCCCCCCGCGCGAGGAGTGGAAGAACGGCAACGGCAAGTTCTAGTTGCACTCTCCCAAGCCGAGGAGGTTGGCCCCCGGTGTTTCGGCTCGCCGCTGAATCTCGTGGGTCCGACCCAAGGTCGAACATGCCCCCCGCCTGTTCTCTTGCCCCTCACGCGCACGCGTGTTACTATTTCGCCTTGCACGCGGGTGTGGCGGAATGGCAGACGCGCATGGTTCAGGTCCATGTGGGGGCAAC
>CAZMJV010000072.1:0-398 GCA_964566905.1 uncultured Coriobacteriia bacterium
TTCCCGAACCCGCAGGTCCATCTATTGCGATGATCATCGCGGCAGGCCTCATTTCATAGAGTGATAGCGAGGATATGGTAGCACGCGGGATAGCCTAGACGCGAAGCGCCTCGAGCGCGCGGGTGAACCCGGGGAAGCTCACGTCGACGGCCTCGAAGCCCTCCACGGTGACACCCTGGCCGACCATCCCGGCAAGCGCCCACGTCATGGCGAGTCGGTGGTCGCCGCGGGAGTCGAGCGTGGCTTCGATGCTGGGGACGCCGGGCTCGACGACGAGGTCGTCGCCTTCGACGTGGGCCGAGCAGCCCAATGCCGAGAGACCCTCGACGATCGCCGCGAGACGGTCGGACTCTTTGACGCGCAACTCCCCCACCTCGCGGAAGCGAGTGGGAGTCGAG
>CAZMJV010000072.1:408-3742 GCA_964566905.1 uncultured Coriobacteriia bacterium
TCGAGCAGGCGGTCGCCAGCAGCGCGAGAACAGGCACCTCGTCGATGAGCGACGCGATCTCCTCGGGGGCGACCTCGCAGCCGACGAGGGCTTCGGAGAAGCAAATCCTCACGGATCCGTAGGGCTCCTCGCCTGCCATCTTCGACTCGACAACCGAGACGTCGGCGCCCATGCGCTGCATCACCTTGAGGAAACCGATGCGCGTGGGGTTGAGTGAGATATCGGCCAGCACGACGTCGCTACCAGGGGTCATCGCCGCTGTCACCGCGACGAAGGCCGCCGACGACGGGTCGCCGGGGACGTGCAGGTCAGTCGCCGTGAGGACGGTCGGTCCGGTGACGGAGGCGGTGAGTCCGTTACGGGCCACGGGAACCCCGAACGCGGGCAGAAGGAGCTCGGTGTGGTCGCGGCTTGGTGCGGGCTCGGTGACCCCGGTGGTCCCCTGCGCGCTCAGGCCTGCCAGCAGAATGGCCGACTTAACCTGAGCGGAGGCGACGGGAAGCACAAACGAACCGCCCTGCAGCGACTCTACAGCGGAGATGAACGCGGGTAGCGTTCCTGCCTCGGAGAGCGCGATGTGCGCTCCCATCCGAGCCAACGGGTCGGTGACGCGTCGCATAGGACGCATGCAGAGCGATGCGTCGCCGACGAGTTCCGCCTCGACTCGCGCTCCCGCGAGCACGCCCATGAGCAGGCGCGTGGTGGTCCCCGAATTGCCGCAGTCGATGGGTGCATCGGGCGATGTGGGCCCGGCACTCCCCCAGCCGCGGACGGTTCCCGCAAAAGTGCCGTTCTCGTCGAGCCTCAGGTCGGCGTCCGCGCCCAGCGCGCTCACGGCGCCGATCGTGGCGCGCACGTCGGCCGAGTCGAGCACGCCGCTAATGTTGCTCACGCCGTCGGCCATCGCGGCGAACAGCACCGCGCGGTGCGAGATCGACTTGTCACCCGGCAGGGGTGTCTCCCCGACCAGCGGACGCGTGTCGCGGGGGAACTCGAGCTTCATCGGACGTCCTCGCCGAGGGACTGGAAGCGCGGGGTGAACCCGGCCTCGACCAGGATCTCCTTCAGTGCCTCACGGTCGCCCTCGTCGGTGAGGATGAGCTGGAGGATGGCTCGGTCTTCGGTCTGGTGGTCGATGTCGATCGCCTGGATGTTGCAGCCGGTGCGCCCTGCGGCCCCGGTTATCTCCGCGATGATGCCCGGGCGATCGCCCATCGGAACGCGCAGGGAGATGAGCTTGGCCGAGATGGGGACCCACTTCGCGGGCAGCGCGTCGCGCGTGTTGGCCGCCTGGGTGAGCAGCGCGTTGAGCCCGTCGGCGTCGCGCTCGGCGATGAGCTTCTCGAAGGTGGCGATAACCTCGCCGTACTCGTGCAGGCCGCGAGCCAAGGCGTCGGCGTTGTCGAGGCAGATGCCGGTCCAGAGCTCGGGGCTGCCCGAAGCGACACGCGTTGTGTCCTTGAACCCGCCGGCCGCGAGGCGCAGCAGCTCGCCCTTGGAGCCGGCGTGCTTGCCCGCGAGCGCCACGAGGGACGACGCGGCGACGTGGGGCACGTGGCTCACGATGGCGACCGCCGAGTCGTGCTCGTCGGGGTCGACCGAGATGACGCGCGCACCGAGCGCCGTTAGCAGCGTGTGGATGCGGCGGAAGACGTGCATGTCGGTGTGGAGCCCCGGGGTGAGGATCCAGTACGCGCCGGAGAAGAGGTCGGCGCGCGCGGCGGTGACCCCGCTCGACTCGCTGCCGGCCATGGGGTGCCCGGGCACGAAGTACGCGGGGCGCGGCAGGAACTTCTCCGCAGCCGCGATCACGGGAGCCTTGGTGGAGCCGACGTCGGTCACCACGCCGTCGAAGCCGCTCGCGCCGATTCGCTCGAGCCACTCGACGGTACGCTCGACGGGGGTCGCGAGGACCAGCAGGTCGGCACCCATGGGGGCGATCCACTCATTCACGACCGCATCGGTCGGCAGCGCCCCCTCGTCGATGTAGCCGTGCTCGCTGGCATACTCGAGCGTCGCGGCATCGGTGTCGATGCCGTACACGTAGGGTGCGGGGTCGAGTTGCTTCAGGGCGGCCGCGAGCGACCCCCCGATGAGTCCCACTCCGACGACGATGATGCTCGAGAATCCGGTGCGTACCACGTTGTGTCCAATCTGCGCCTGCCGGCGCGTCTCGTTTACGCGAAGAGCTTGGTGAAGGCCGCGATGGTGGTGTCGGTGTCCTCCGGCGAACCCACGCCCACGCGCAGCGCGGTTCCGGCGCCGAAGTCGCGCACGATGATGCCTTCGCGCAGGAGCGCCTCGAAGACCTCGCTCGCGTTGTCGACGTTGATCCAGATGAAGTTCGTCTGCGACTCGGCGTAGTCGATGCCCAGCTCGCGGAAGCAGCGCTGCAGCCGCTCGCGCTCGGTCGCGTTGACCGCGCGTCGGCGGGCGACCTCGGCGGTGTCCTCGAGCGAGTAGAATGCTCCGACCTGAGCGACGGTGCTCACATTGAAGGGCGCCCGGACCTTGTCGATCGCCTCGACTACCGCGCGCGGGGCGAATCCGTAGCCGCACCGCACGCCCGCGAGCGCGTAGATCTTGCTGAAGGTGCGCAGGATGACGATCGGGCGCTGCCCGTCGAACCACTCGAGGGCGTCGGGGAACTCGGGGTCGGTGACGTACTCGATGTACGCCTCGTCCACCACCACGAGCACGTGCTCGGGCAGCGCGGAGAGGAACGCCTCGAACTCCTTGCGGCCATACGTCGTGCCGGTGGGGTTGTTGGGGTTGCAGAGGAACAGGATGCGGGTCTTCTCCGTAACCGCCGCGAGCATCGCGTCGAGGTCGTGGCGGAAGTCGCCGTCGAGCGGCACGGGCACCGACTTCGCGCCGGCGATCTGAGCGACCGTCGGGTAGACGACGAAGCTCGGCCAGGGGTAGACGACCTCGTCGCCGGGGCGCAGGAACGCCTGGCCTAGGAGACAGAGCAGCTCGTTGGAGCCGTTGCCGAGGATGATGTTCTCACCGTCGACGCTGTAGCGCTCCGACAGCGCCTCGCGCAGCACGCGCGCAGAGCCGTCGGGGTAGAGGTTGGAGTACTGGAGGACCTTCGCCATCGCCTTCACCGCGCGCGGGAACGGCCCGTAGGGGTTCTCGTTGGAGGAGAGCTTGCACACATGGTCGACGCCCGCCCGCTCGCGGACCTGGCTGCCGCGCAGGCCAGGCGCATACGGCTTGATCGGATCCAACTCGGGACGACTGCACTTCGACCACTCCATCGGTACTCCCTCTCTCGTCTCAAAACCGACCCGCACTACCAGCGGGTGTGACTGAACAGTGTGGCAGGCGA
>CAZMJV010000073.1:0-3672 GCA_964566905.1 uncultured Coriobacteriia bacterium
GGTTGCGAGTCGCACGCACCGCTGCGCGGGATCCGGGCTCGACGACGCCGATGACGGGGACGTTGAACTTCTCTTGGGCGAGCGCGAGACCGGCGGCGGTCGCCGTGTTGCAGGCGATGACGATCAGCTTCACGCCCTGCTGCTCCAGCCAGGAGCAGATCTCGACGACGAACTCGCGGACCTCGTCGAGGTCGCGCGGGCCATAGGGACAGCGTGCGGTATCGCCGACATAGAGGATCGATTCGTCGGGAAGCGCGCGCGCGATCTCGCCTGCGACCGTGAGGCCGCCCAAGCCGGAATCGAACACGCCTATGGGAGAGTTTTTCATACCCCCGAGTATATGCGAGAAAGCGTCTCGAGGTCCGATGCCGTTGCGATCCCGCCATCATCGGATATGAGGCACACGCCGCTGTCCATCAGCCGGCCGAGGAATTCGACGAGACGGGTGACCGTCGATTCGTCAGCATCCGAGAGGAGCGCCGCCGGGACGCCGCCCACCGGGACGAGTTCGGCCTCGTATGCCTGGCCGAACGCGCGCTCGACCTCGCCGAGGTCATGTCCGACAGCCACATGCACGCCGGAGAAGCCCGCCTCGGCCAGGTCCTCGTAGAACCCTGTGACGTCGCCGTCGGAGTGGAACACCGCAGGAAGGCCCATCGACTGGGCGTTCTCGGCCATGCGGGAGTACGTCGGGATGAGGACCCTCCGGACGAAGTGAGGCGAGACGAGCGGGTGCGAGCCGCCGGCGAGGTCGTCCCCGACGACGATGCATCGTGCCCCGAGGGAGCCTGCCAAAAACACGTCGGCCAAGCACTTCTCCGCAGCCGCCGCGAAAGCGGTCTCGCCTCCCCTGATCTCGGTCATGGTGAGGGCCTCGACCCAGCCGAACTCCTCGGCGAGCGCCCCAAGGGGCCCGTTCACCGAGACGCAGGGCGCGACGCCCGCAGCCTCGAGCGCGGCGATCTTGTCTCCCGCGAAAGGGTCTCGCAGGGAGACGAATGAGAACAGGGCTCCGGAATCCGAGCAGGCCCCCGAAGGATCATCTACCGGAAGCCACGAAGATCCGACCAAGGAGGACTCCCCGAAACCGGAGAGCACCTCGTTCAGCAACGCGACGGCGCGCGGGGTTTCGTCCTGCTCGCACTCTTCTGAGCAGTCTGGGCACTCCTCTAATGAGCAGTCTCCTGAAACGCATCCCATACCCTGGTCACCTCGCTCTCCCAAAACGCACGTCGGTCGCTCAGGTCGCGGCCGAGCTCTTCTTCGGCGAACGTGAAGTACCCGTCCCCCGGGATCCCCGAGTCCTTGCGGACGACGACCGATCCCAGCATGACTCCCCGGGCCTCGTCCTCTATGGTGCAGACCTCCTCGAGCATCTGTGCGAGCGCGGTCGACCGAGGCGAGAAGCGACCGGCGAACACGATGCTCACGCATTCGCCGTAGGTGATGGTGCTTCGAGACGAGGCGACGCCGACGAGCAGGCCTCGCATACGCTCACGAGCCTCGTCCCACTCGTCGCGAGTGAGACCCCATGTTCTGCCGAAGGGTTGCTTGAGACTCACGCGCGCTCACGCCACGCATATCCCGCGACGAGCAGTCCTCGGGCGAGGTCGAGCGCATCGATCGGCCAGTACTCGCGCGGGCGGGGGTGCTTGACCCGCACGTCGCCTCTCGCCGGGCGGCAGTTGAGAACGGCGTCGCGCCAGCGGACGGGGATCGCCTCGAGCCCATAGACCGCTCCGAGAAGCGCGCCGCACACCGCGCCGTTCGTGTCGGTGTCCCCGCCGCGATTGACGGTGTCGATGACACCCTCCTCGAAGTTGGGGGCGTGAAGGAGCTGATAGAGCGCGTTTCCGAGCGCGATGAGGACCCAGCCCATGCGGTGGAAGTACTCGGCGGGCGGAGCATCCTTGGATCGTTCGACGCAGTGGAGGACGGTGGGATCGGTGCGCGGGTCGTGCGCCCACTCGAGAATCTGGTCGTAAAGCTCCTGAGGGCCGACCTCGTGGCGGATCGTCAGAGCGATCGCGCGCACGAAGAGTTCGTTCGCTTGGACGCACACCGGGTTGGGATGCGTGAGCCGGGCGTCGAGATGCGCCCAGTCCCTGACGAGCGAGGGATCCGCAAGGGCACCGAAGATACCGAGGGGTGCGCAGCGCATGAGTGCACCGTTCGCCTGGGAGCTCTGACTGGGATCGTGGGTCTTGAGCGCGCGGCGCGTGCTTCCGCCGTAATCGAAGGGGCCCGAGTCGAACCAGTCGACGTACGCGTTGAACACGCCCTCGCTGCGATACCCGCCGCTCGCGATGATCGCCCGTGCGAGGGTGATGGCCATCTCACCGTCATCGGTGGGCTGACCGGCGATGGTGTTCCACGGTCCTCCGTCGATGATCTCGGTGAGCCGCCCGGGATACTCCACACGGATATCGAGCTCGGTCTTGAATTCCACGCGCGAACCCAGCGCGTCGCCTACGAGCTCTCCAAGCATGCAGCCTTGAGCCCGGGAGAGGATACCTTCGTCCTCGCGTATCGCCATCCTTCAACCCTTTCGACGGGGGTGGTTGTCACTCGGATTGTAGAGCAGATAGGCCCTGCATGGGGAAACAATGTCGGACGCATCCCCGACTCGTCACCGGTATCGCCACGTGAACCCGTCGTTTGAGGATTGATAGGAGGCCAGCTTCGACTTGAGCGACCGGGGCCCATCCTCAGGGTTCATCCTGATGCGGGGCAGTTCGTAGACGCTCCCGTTCGCAGAGGAGGCCTTTGTCGTGACCGCGGCACGGTATCCTTCGGCCTTCGCCGCATCGATGACATCGTCTGAGTATCTCCCCGAGGGATAGCAGAGGAACTCAACAGACTGTCCGGTGACCTTCTCTATGGTTTTCTTGCTCTCAGCCAGCTCTTTCACCAGTGCGTCGTCACCGAGCTGTGAGAGATCGGGATGGTCGACCGTGTGCGACTCCATCTCCATTCCGCCGTCAGACATCTCACGAATCTCAGCCTGCGTCAGATACCCTCCCCCTCCGGTGGACGAGATGAGGAAGAACACGCCCTTTTGGCCGTTCTCCTTGAGGATCCGGTACGCGTCGGTGTAGTTGTCCCGATAGCCGTCGTCGAATGTAAGGACGATCGGCTTCTCAGGAAGTGAACCGCTGAAGAGCTCGGAGAGCGTGATGGTCGTGTAGCCGTTCTCCTTGAGCCACTGCATCTGGTCGCTGAACCGCTGGACAGGAGTCGAGAGGTTGGTGTCGACAGGATTGTTCGGGTCGTTGAAGTCCCGGATATGGTGATACATGAGGATGGGGACGGGAGCGCCGTTCGATGCGCTGCGGGGAGCGGGATCCTGGGGCACCGGGGGTGCGACGGGAGCCACCGCCGGGCGGGCATGCGGTCGGGTGTCCCGGAGTTGTCCCCGGTACGCGAGCTTCCTTGCCTGCACGATTTCGCGAGGCATGCCAGGCGCCCGCACGGGCGAGAGGGCGCCCGAATACTGGAGGAACAGCGGCGACACGAGCGCGATGAGACAAATCGCGGCGACCGCAATCAGGGGTCGGTAGGAGCGAGCCCGTCGGGCATGCCTGGGGGCTCTTCGCATCTCGGGCTGCCGGGCAACCGCCATGGATTTCCTTCCACAGGAGGGTCACACGTCGGATTGTACGTCACCGAGAC
>CAZMJV010000074.1:0-2380 GCA_964566905.1 uncultured Coriobacteriia bacterium
CCCCGAGACGCCATGTACTCCTTGACCTGCAGGATCGAGAACTCGCCGAAGTGGAACACGCTCGCGGCGAGGACCGCGTCGGCCTCTCCCTCGAGGATCCCCTCGGCGAAGTGCTCGAGTGTGCCCACGCCACCGCTGGCGATCACGGGGATGTCGACCGCCCGCGCGACTGCGCGAGTGAGAGCGAGATCGTATCCGTCTTTGGATCCGTCGCGGTCCATGGAGGTGAGCAGGATCTCGCCCGCCCCGCAACGCGCCGCCTCCGCGGCCCATGCGACGGCGTCGAGACCGGTGTCCTCGCGCCCGCCGCGCACGACGACGGTCCACTTGTCACCCGCGCCGGGAATGCGTCGCGCGTCGATGGCGCAGATGACCGCCTGTGAGCCGAACGCCGCTGCCGCCTCGGTGATGAGCGCAGGGCGTGCGACGGCGGCCGAGTTGACCGAGCACTTGTCGGCACCGGCCGCGATCATCGCGCGGATGTCGTCTACGTTGCGGAACCCGCCGCCCACGGCGAAGGGGATGTGGACCTGCTCGGAAGCGCGCGAAGCCATCTCGATGGTGGTGCCGCGACGCTCGTGGGTGGCCGTGATGTCGAGGAAGACGACCTCGTCGGCGCCTTCCCGGTCATAGACCGCGGCCATCTCGACGGGGTCTCCGGCATCGCGAAGATTGACGAAGTTGACGCCCTTGACCACACGCCCCTCGTGAACGTCGAGACAGGGGATGACTCGTTTGGTGAGCATCGGCCGCCTCCTACTCGTCCTCGACGTTGAGATACCCGGGCTGGTCGAGCATGCCGTTCTCGAGATCGGCCATCATCTGACGGAAGTCGACGACCGAGACGCCCGAGGCGACCGCGATCGCCTCGTCGAGGGCGAACGCACCCTCGTAGAGCGCGCGTCCGACGATGACCGACTCGACCACACCGGTCCCGAGCGCTGCCAACGCGGCTATGTCGTCGAGTGTGGAGACGCCACCGCTGGCGATGACCGGGAACCCGGCCTTCGCGGCCACGGTGCGGTACGTCTCCGCGTCTATTCCGGTCTGCATGCCGTCGCGCGAGATGTCGGTGTACACGAGCTGCTTGAGCCCGAGGTCGCGCAGTTCGGCGACGAGCTCGAGGGCGGGCGTGCTCGTTCCCTCGCGCCATCCCTCGATGGCAACTTGGCCGTCGCGCGCGTCGATGCCTGCCACGAGGAAGAGCCCGAACTCGGCTGCCGCCTTGCGGATGAACTCGGGGTCGGTGACAAGCTTCGTGCCCAGAACGCAGCGGGTTGCTCCCGCATCCATGACCGCCTGGATCGCATCCATGCTGCGGATACCGCCGCCCACCTCGACCAGGAGTTCGGTCTGCTCGATGATCATCCTGATCACGTCGAGGTTGCGCTGGACGCCGTCACGCGCGCCGTCGAGGTCGACGATGTGCAGCCACTGCGCACCTGCCTCGCGAAACGCGAGCGCCTGTGCGATCGGATCCTCGTTGTACACGGTCACTTGGTTGTAGTCGCCTTGGCGCAAACGCACCGCGCGGCCGTCCAAGATGTCGATTGCCGGAAGTACGATCATCGGGTTGTCCTCTCGTGTGTTGCTTGCTCGACGATTCGACCGAAGTTCCCCAGTACGACCAGACCGATCGTCGAGGATTTCTCGGGATGGAACTGTACCCCATGGACGGTTCCGCGTCTCACCGACGAGGCGAAGACGATTCCGTGCTCGGTCGTCGACGTGATGTCGCGGGAATCTGCTGGGACGCAGTTGTAGGAATGCGTGAAGTAGAAGTGCGCTCCGTCGGGGATCCCCGCCAGCAGCGGGTCCTCCTCGTCGGTGAGGGCGATCGTATTCCACCCCACGTGCGGCACCTTGACGCCTTCGCCGGAGAGTCGTTCGCAGTATCCGGGGAGAAGTCCGAGCCCTTTCGTCATGCCGTCCCCGCCCTCGGTGCCTCGCTCGAAGAGGAGCTGCATCCCCAGGCAGATGCCCAGGAACGGCGCGCCTTCGGCGACGCGGGAGAGGATCGCCTCGCGCTGACCGCTCGCCTCCATGTAGGTGGCGGCGTCGTAGAACGAGCCCACGCCCGGAAGGACGATCCCGTCGGCCTCAGCGATGCGCTCGGGGTCGGCGGTGATGAACGCGTCGAAGCCGGCCGCGACGATGCCTTTCTCGACACTGCGGAGGTTGCCCTTGCAGTAGTCGACGACGGCGATGGAGCCTTTAGGTGCGGACGTCATCACAGGGAGCCCTTCGTCGAGGGCACGCCCAAGACGCGCGGGTCGAGTGAGACGGCCTGCGAGACTGCTCGCGAGACCGCCTTGAACGCAGCCTCGAGGATGTGGTGCGAGTTCTCTCCGGAGAGCGAGCGGACGTGCAGGGTGAACCC
>CAZMJV010000074.1:2480-3579 GCA_964566905.1 uncultured Coriobacteriia bacterium
CTCGATGTCGGTCTCCTTGGTGGCGCGCTTGATGGTTGTCTTACGCACGGTCACTCCTGTCCGTCGAGTGCAGCGATCATGTCCTGCTCGCGCCTCTTGGCCAGGATCTCGTCCACTGCCTTGAGAAACGCGGAGTTCTGCGATGCGGTGCCCACGGTGACGCGCAGGCAGTCCTCGAGGTACGCGCCGCGGGACACGTCGCGGATGAGGATCGAGTAGTCGTCGAGCAACGCCTGGTAGAGCTGGTGGGCATTCTCCACGCGAAAGAGCACGTAGTTGGCCTCGGAGTCGAAGACCCTGATCTCGGGGAACATCGACAGCCCGTGCAGCAACTGGTCGCGGCACCGGATGATGTTGCTCACGTTCTGCTCGAGCGCCGCCCGGTCGCGATAGACGTTGGAGGCGACCCACTGCGAGATGGCGTTGACCGAGTAGGGCTGGCGCACCTTCATGAACTCGGCGATGACGTCCTCGTGCGCGAGGATGTAGCCGATTCGCAGTCCTGCGAGGGAAAAAGCCTTGGAGAAGGTTCGCAGGATCGCGAGGTTCTTGTGACGCATCATGTGCGGACGCATGGTGTGACGCGAGAACTCGAAGTACGCCTCGTCGACCAGCACCATGGCGTCGGTCGACTCGAGCAGGCGGGAGAGGAACGACTCGTCGGTGAGGTTGCCCGTGGGGTTGTTGGGGTTCGCGACGATGACGATGTCGATGTCACCCTCGGCGACCCGCGCGAGCACCGCCTCCTCGTCCACGTCGAAGTTGTCGTCGCGGGGAACCGTGACGATCTCGGTGCCCGTGACCGCCGCATCGATCGCGTACACGGTGAACGTGGGCGGCAGGTCGAGATACTTGCGGCCCGTGCCGCCCCAGATCAGGAAGAGGTTGAACAGCAGCTCGTCGCCGCCGTTGCCGATGACGACGTTCTCGGGCTCCAGGCCGTTCGCCTCGGCAATACGCTCGCGGAGCTTGTACGCGCTCGGATCCGGATAGCGGTTGAAGCGGAATTGCGGGAACTCCTTGACCAGCCGGGCCACGACCTCGCCGGGCAGGTTCTCGGGGTTCTCGTTCGCGGAGAGGATGATCTCGGCCTCGGGAA
>CAZMJV010000075.1:0-3493 GCA_964566905.1 uncultured Coriobacteriia bacterium
TCGACCGGGGTGGTCATCCGCATGAACGAGACCTGCCCGATCTTCATGCCGGGAGTGAGCAGGATCGGGAGATTCGCCACATTGGAGAGCTCGAGCGTGACCTGACCCCTCCAGCCCGGATCGATGTATCCGGCGGTCGAGTGGATCATCAGGCCCAGACGCCCGAGCGTGCTCTTCCCTTCGAGGCGCGCCACGATGTCGTCGGGCAACCCGATGTGCTCCACCGTCACTGCAAGGACGAACTCACCGGGGTGAAGCACGAAGGGCTCCTCCGCCGAGGCATACACCAGCTCGGTAAGTTCGGGCTGCTCTCGGAGCGGGTCGATGTAGGGATAGCGGGAGTTGCGGAACACCCGGAAATCCGACCCGAGATGCAGATCGATGCTCGAGGGCTGTATGTCGTCGGCATCAACCGGGTCGACTACGATCCTGCCCGCCGCGAGCTCGATTGCGATAGTCCTATCCGAGAGAACCATGGAGCCTCCTCCTCGAGAAAGAGCCGACCCGAAACGGTCCGGGCCGGCTCATCGAAGTCTATCGATCGGTTAGGCGCACTTGCTGAAACCGCATGAACGACATACCGCACAGCCGCTCTCGTGCTCGAGCGAACCACCGCACTCCGGGCATGCGCCCGAGAGGTTGTCCAGAGAGTCCACGTTCTTGGAGACGGCCGTGAGGATCTGCCCCGTGCGGGCGAACTCTGCCGCGTGCTCCATCGCGATTCCCACGGCGTCGGCGCACGAGAGGACCTTTCCGCCCTCTGCCCACGAGGGAGAGGGGCAGCGGATGCCGCGAAGGTGCTTGGTGAGAGCCTCGGGTGCGACACCGGCTCGCAGTGAGATCGAGATCATGCGGGAGAGCGCCTCGGCCTGAGAAGCAGCACATCCACCCGACTTGCCCATCTGGGTGAACACCTCGCACATGCCGTCCTCGTCCCAGTTGACGGTGACGTAGAGGTTGCCGCATCCGGTCTGGATCTTCTCGGTACGGCCCATCGTCACGCCGGGTCGGGGGCGCGGTGCGAGTGCCCCGCGAGCAGCGGGCTCCTCGGAAGGGCCAGCCTCGGCGGCAGCGGTCTTGCCGGTGGTCAGCACTTGGCCGGACTTCGATCCGTCGCGGTAGATGGTGACACCCTTGACGCCCATGCGATAGGCAAGGTCGTAGACCTCGCGGACGTCCTGCGGAGTCGCGTCGCTGGAGAAGTTCACGGTCTTGGAGACCGCGTTGTCGCAGTACTTCTGGAACGACGCCTGCATGCGGACGTGCCACTCGGGGCTGATGTCGTGAGCCGTCACGAACACGCGGGCGACCTCCTCGGGGACCCCGGGGACATCGTGGAGCGAACCGCTCTCGGCGATGGCCTCCATGAGCTCGGCGGAGTAGAAGCCGCCCTCCTTCGCCATCTTCTCGAAGAGCGGGTTGACCTCGACCATACGCGTGTTATCGAGGACGTTGCGCATGTAAGAGACCGCGAAGAGCGGCTCGACGCCCGAGGAGCAGTTCGCGATGATCGACAGGGTGCCGGTGGGAGCGATGGTCGTGACCGTCGCGTTGCGCAGCGGGTCGTGCTCGTAGATCGATCCGACGATGTTCGGGAAGGCGCCGCGCTCCTTAGCGAGCTCGCGGCTGGCTTCCTTGCCCTTCTCGTCGATGAAGCGCATGACCTCCTCGCCGAGGGCCGCACCCTCCTCGGAGTCATAGGCGATGTCGAGCATGATGAGCATGTCCGCCCATCCCATGACGCCGAGACCGATCTTGCGGTTCCCGCGGGCGAGCTCGTCGATCTGCGGAAGCGGATAGTTGTTGACCTCGATCACGTTGTCCAGGAACCGGACGGCGCGCTTGGCCACATCCTCGAGATCCGCCCAGTCGATCGTGGGCTTGCCGGTGTCGGACTCGACGACGAACTTCGAGAGGTTGATCGAGCCGAGGTTGCACGCCTCGAACGGCAGCAGAGGCTGCTCGCCGCAGGGGTTGGTCGCCTCGATCTCTCCGAGCTGCGGGGTGGGGTTGTCGCGATTAATGCGGTCGATAAAGACGATTCCGGGGTCGCCGGTCGCCCATGCCATGTTGACGATGAGATCGTAGACCTCGCGAGCGTCGAGGGAGCCCATCGGCTTGCCGTCGCGCGGGTTGATGAGGTCGTACTCCTCACCCGCGTTGACGGCCTCCATGAAGCGCTCGGTGAGCGCGACGGAGATGTTGAAGTTCTGGAAGTCGCCCTCGTTCTTGCATTTGATGAACTCGAGGATATCGGGATGGTCGACGCGCAGGATACCCATGTTCGCGCCACGACGAGTGCCGCCCTGCTTCACGGCCTCGGTCGCCTGATTGAAGACGCGCATGAAGGAGATGGGGCCCGAGGACACGCCACGCGTGGAGCGGACCTCGTCGCCGCCGGGACGAAGGCGGGAGAAGGAGAACCCGGTGCCGCCGCCCGACTTGTGGATGAGTGCGGTGTTGCGAACGGCATCGAAGATCGACTCCATCGAATCGCCGATCGGAAGGACGAAGCACGCCGAGAGCTGCTGGAGGGGGCGGCCGGCGTTCATAAGGGTCGGGGAGTTGGGAAGGAAGCGAAGCGAGGTCATCAGGTCGTAGAAGTCTGCGGCGTAGCGAGCCACACGCTCCTCGTCCCCGCCCCAGGCGCGCTCTGCGGAGGCGATGTTCTCGGCAACGCGTACGAACATGTCGGAGGGTCGCTCGACCGCCTTTCCGTTCTCGTCGCGCTGGAGGTAGCGCTTCTCAAGCACGGTTTTCGAGTTCGGGCTGAGAGCGTCGTCGATTGCGCGCGAGTACTCGTTGATGACTTCTGGCATGTCTAATCCCTCCAAGGATTACTGTGGACGAACCACAAGATATTGTGTCCGCTCGATACTATCACCACTACATGGGGTGCATATCCGCAAATGAATGAAAGGGCGAATGAGGTGTACAGAAGGCGCACTGCGCCAACCGCAGTCTCGCAGCGCGCCCACGGATGCGGTCGCTCGTCAAGACCGCTCGCCGGTCTTGGAGCCGCACGTACCTGGAAAAGCAAACGACGGCCCCCGAAGGGACCGTCGTGATTTACCAGAATGCTAGGTGGAGAGGAGAAACCTATGCGGGAACGACGCGGGTGATCTCGGGAACCTGCTCCTTGAGGATGCGCTCCACGTGGTTCGCGAGCGTGAGCTGCGACATCGGGCAGCCGCGGCAGGCGCCCTGAAGAGCCACGGTAACTACGCCGTCGTCCGACACGTCGACGAGTTCGACGTCGCCGCCGTCAGACTGGAGGGCCGGGCGGATGAGCTCGAGAGCGTCCTTGACCTTTTGCTTGTCCATGTACGGATCCTTCCTACAGGAAACGATGAATTGATGCCGGTACAAAACAGGCCGGCCTTGGAAGGATACCATACCTATTTGGTCAGGATAAGCCAACCCAGGAATGGTATTTCCACCTCATACACACAAATTGAAAGAACCGTCGGATGTGCTCAGCGACGTCCTACTC
>CAZMJV010000076.1:0-3101 GCA_964566905.1 uncultured Coriobacteriia bacterium
ATCGTCATCGAAGATCGCGGTGTACGCGTGTCGCACGTAGAACCGCTGGCCGCGGGGGCCACCTGTCTTGACTGCCATGTGCCGACGTCCGGCACCGTCTCAAACGTCACTGTGGGGATGTCTGCATGCCTCAGGTGCCACGACGGAAGCCAGCAGAGCGCGGAGTGCGACTCTTGCCATGTCGAGGAGACCGCCCGTGCAGTGAAGACCGGCGCCCGTCGCGCACCGGATCAGGCTCGTGACCTGATCGAACAGCCTGACTGCGGCGGCTGCCATGCCCAGACGACCTGTGATTCGTGCCATGGTCTCAGACTGCCTCACACGCAGGAGTTCATGGCAGTCGGACACGCACGCGAGGGCGTCGAGGACCTGTGGTTCAACGATGGCAAGACCTGCGCGAAGTGCCATTACGAGGGCCACAATCCGTGCTCGTCGTGCCATGAATCGCTTCCTTCACACGGCAAGGCCTGGATCCAAGCACACAAAGAAGGCAGCCCCGACGGATGCACGTGTCACGACAAGAAGGCGTACATCTATGGGCGAAACTTCTGCGAGCTCTGCCACGATCCGGGAATCGGCAAATAGCCCCGATCACGGGTTGCGCGACCGGGGGTGTGATGTTATAGTTCTAAGTCGCTCGTTGAGAGCGCACCCATTGCGGGGTGGAGCAGTCTGGTAGCTCGTCGGGCTCATAACCCGAAGGTCATCGGTTCAAATCCGGTCCCCGCGACCAAGAAATAGCAGGTCAGAGACTTAATACTCTCTGGCCTTTTTCTTTTGTCTCCGCGTTTGTAAGCGATTTGCCAGCGGATTTCTCGGTATCTGCTCGGGATTACCCGGCGTCGAGCTGTTTGCTCGCCCAGACGCCCCGTAGACGCTCGGGTCGTATGTCATATCCTGTTACCCTGGCTGGACAATCGTTGTTGTTTGAGAGAGGGGCTCATATGTCCGACTCGGCATCTCGACTCTGGGACGCCTACGTCGCTTCTGGTTTACCTGATGCGCCGACCGCCGAAACCACCTTCTCGGCCTGGCAGTTCGGTTATGGCGTCGATCAAGGTGATTACTTGGCTGCGTGCGTTCTCGAAGGTCCTAAGCGCGCGACCGCCGGGGCGCTATGGGCGTATGAGGCAGAAGGTGAAGCCGTACCGGTTCCCGGGGACTACAACGTGATACTCGATGGGCATGGCGTCGCTAGATGCGTCATCCGCACCGTCAGCGTCGACGTTCTCCCGTTTAACCAGGTGGGTGAAGCCTTCGCTTATGACGAGGGTGAGGGTGATCGATCGCTCGAGTACTGGCGCGATGTTCACTGGATGTACTTCTCGCGCGAACTCACAGAACTCGGTCGAGAGGCGACTCAAGATATGCCTGTAGTGTGTGAACGATTCGATGTCGTGTACCGCGCATAGAGGCTCGACTTAAAGACATCGATTTCAACCCATAAGCGATGCTTTGGGTGTTGCCTATCCGCCGTTCCTGCTCGCCTCCGCGACCACCGCTCGGTAGATCGCCTCGAGTCGCTCGCCGCAGAGCGCGACGTCGTGTGAATGCGCGATCTCAAGCGACGCCTCGCCGAACCGGCGGTTCCTTTCCGCGGACTCGGTGAGCTTCACCATCGCATCGGCCATCGCCTCGATGTCGCCGGGGGCGACGAGGTAGCCGTTCTTGCCGTCCGTCACGCACTCGGGGATAGCGAGTGCGTCCACGCCGAGGATCGGCAGGCCAGCAGACATCGCTTCGAGGATGACGAGGCCCTGCGTCTCGATCGTGCTCGCGGTGACGAAGGCGTCGTGGTCGCGGTACGTCTCCTTAAGGGTGTCGAGAGACACGAATCCGAGGAAGTTCACGCGCTCAGCGATTCCGAGACGCGCCACCAACCGCACCAGGGACTTCCGCGCAGGCCCATCGCCGGCGATGTCGAGTGTCATATCGGGTCGCGATTCCAATGCGCGCGCGAAGGCCTCGATGACCTGGTCGACGTTCTTGCCCTCGACCCCGAGGCGCCCAACATTAATAAACCTCTGGCCGATCTCGTAGTCGTCCTTCTTCTCGAACGCTTCGAAGTCGACCCCGTTGCTCACCGCTGTCACCGGGACCTTGATTCGGTGTCTCTTCAGAACCTTTGCTAAGACCTCGGAGGGCGTGATGACCAGGTCGGAGCGGTTGTACAGCGTCCGAGTGAAGTCCCATGCGAACCTCTCGGTCAGCCGCACGTCCGGTACGCGGCCGCCGCGAGCAACCTTGTGCATCAGGCTGAGGACGGCGGACTCATCCTCGATCTCGCGTGCCCGTTCCACGAAGTCCGACTCGATCATCCTTCGAACCGCCTTCAGGTTCGCTATGTTCCCCGCGACTCTGTCGAGGCCGAGTACGCGGTAGGGGTTCACGTAGGTCATGAAGTCCGGGATGTACGTGTGATAGGTCTGGATGTTGGGGAGACTGAGCATGCGGGCGGCCAGCAATCCCGTCACGCCGATGCCTAGTGGCGTCTGTATATGGACGATGTCTGGTCCGAATTCCTTCAGCTCGGAGCGCATTCGCACCAAGAACGGATACGCGATGCGCGTGTTCTTGTTGGCCGCATACGAGAACGACGGGTACCGCTTGATGCGGATGCCGCCCAGCTCCTCATCGACCTCTTTGTTGTACCTGGGCGCGACTATCAGCACCTCGTGGCCTCGTTCGGCGAGGAACTCGGAGAAATTGACGATGCTCGTCACAACGCCGTTTATCTCCGGCGCGTAGGTGTCTGTTACGAAGGCGATCTTCACGTGCACGCTCCAATGGCGGCGTGCGAACCCTCCGCACGCCTGATTGTCGGACAGTCGGCCCCGCTACTTGTTCTTCTCCATGAGTTCCTGCGAGCGATATGCGATCGTTCCAGGCATGGACACGGTCTTGTCAGGGGCGGAGGAGTCCCGATACGTGAGGATCTCGTTGCCGTGTCCGTCTCGACCGAGGTCCCAGTTCTCGGTGATTCCGTTGTCGAGTGTCAGCAAAACCGTCCCGTCCTCGAAAACCCAGGTGCCATTGTGTGTGACGGTGCGCGACTCGTCTCCCCAATAGATGTCGGCGAGAAGCGAACCCGAGGAGTCAAG
>CAZMJV010000077.1:0-3043 GCA_964566905.1 uncultured Coriobacteriia bacterium
GCGTCAGGGAGAACCCCGCGCTGCTCACCGAGGCCGGTGCGAGCGTATGCAACAAGCTCATACGGCGCTCGCTGTTCACCGAACACGGAATCGCTTTCCCCGTCGGTCGCGACTTCGAGGATCTGGCCACCTCGTATCGAGTGGCACTCGAGGCGAACAGGATCGAGAAGATCGACGAGGTCCTCTACCACTACCGGCAGGGTCACCCCTCCTCGATCATGAGCGCATGCGACTCCCGTTACCTGCAGATCGTCGATGCGCTCGAGGTCGTCAACAACCACTTCGAGGCATCCGGTGCACTCCCCCTGCTGCGCGACGAGCTGGAGTCGATCAACGTCACACACCTGATAATCGGACGCATGAGCGACTATCTGCGCACCGCACGTCCCCAGGATCGTCGCGAATTCATCGATCGCGCCTTCTCCCATATGGACACGTACTTCCCCGGGTGGAGGAAGCGCGCACTGCGAAACAGTACATTCGGTCGGTTCGCAAAGCGGCTGATCGCAACGAATCGCATTCTGCTCAACGTGTACGCCAGCCTCGAGTCGAGGAACATCCGATGACCTTGGACAAGACGTCGAGCATCGTTCAAGTCTCGAGCATGGATCTCGGTGGCGGGGCCGAACGCATCGCATCGGACCTCCACCGCTCGTGCCTGAAGCGCGGTCTGTCGTCCCACCTTGCGGTCGGCCAGCGATTCGACGCCTCGGGGGATGCGCTGCTCATCCCCAACGACGAGAACCGAAGCCCGTGGGCACGGGCACTGCTCGGGCTGCAACCTCCGCTGCCAGGACCGCATGCGGCACCCTCGGCGAGCGCGAGAGCCGCCCGAATCGCGCTCAAAGTCCTCGCGGAGCCCGTTCGCTCTTGGAGACGCGCCCGCGGATTCGAGGATTTCGACTACCCGGGTACCTCGACGATCCCGAACATCGCCGGCGCAAGAGCCGACATCGTCCACCTGCACAACCTGCACGGAGGCTACTTCGACCTACGATGCCTCCCGCTCATCACCCGCACCTCCCCGACCGTCTTCACCGCGCACGACACGTGGGTCACTTCGGGCCACTGTGCGTATTCGCTCGATTGCGAGCGCTGGAGAACCGGATGCGGCGAATGCCCCTACCTCTACACGACACCTGCGGTACCGCGCGACGAGACCGCCCGGAACTGGAAGCTGAAGCAGGACATCTATCGGAGGAGTTCGATACACCTCGTCGGACCTTCGCGCTGGGTGCTCGATCAGATCGAGAGTTCGATGTTCTCCGAGGCCATCGCCTCGTCGACACTCATCCCCAACGGCGTCGACCAGACCGTGTTCCACCCGGCGTCGCGCAGTGAGGCGCGACTCGAATTAGGTCTGCCGCAGGAGCCGCTGGTCCTCCTGTTCAGCGTTGCCAGCGAGTCCAATCCCTATAAGGATTTCGCCACGATTCGCGAAGCCCTCCCCGGAATCGTCGCGTTGGCGGACGGTCGGGAGATACTGCTGGTCGCACTCGGCAGATACCCGTCCGACCTGCCGGATCCGGGCGCGCGCATACTCTCGATCCCTTATCTCTCCGAACCCGCTCAGGTCGCACGCTACCTCCAGGCCGCCGACCTCTGCATCCATATGGCGCATGCAGAGAACCACCCGCTCGCGATCCTCGAGGCTCAGTCATGCGGAGTCCCGGTGATCGCAAGCGATGTAGGAGGCATTCCTGAGGCACTGACCCCCGGCGAGACAGGACTCCTGGTCCCCGCTGCCGACCCCCGGGCACTCGCGCAGGCCGCTGCGCTGCTTCTCACGGACGACTCGAGACGCGAGTCGATGAGTCTGGCAGCAGCGCAATCAGCCGCCCTAAAATTCGGTTTGGACCGAATGGTGGACGACTACGTAAGTCTCTATGAATCGATTGCGGGAACCGGGGTCTAGCGCCGGCGCTCGAGTAAGCGATGCAGCGCGGGGATCCGACGGATCACTCGCGCAATCCTCAGGTTGAGAAGAGAGCGTCGCATCGACCGGGTAGCCGTACGGTCGGGCACCCCGTGCGTCGTCTGTGCGCGACGATACTCCTGGGCCGTAGCCAACCCCATCAGGGAGCTTACTCCACCGAGGTCGAACCGCGCGATCGTGGCAGGGAGGTATGTCGCCCTGAGTCCCGCTTGGAAGAACCTCAGATAGAACTCGTAATCCGCAGCGATGCGGAAGGATGTATCGAATCCTCCGAGATCGCGGTATGCGCGCGTGGAGAACAGCGCGCCCTGGTGCCGAACGGGCATTTCCTTGGGCAGGTGTCCAAGCATGCGAGGCATCGCCGCGGCGCGTTCCAGCCTGATCGACCCGTCGGGCTCCGCCACCTCTATATCGCCGTAGACGAGGTCGACATCGGAGGGCACGTTGGCTGAGACGAGCGTCTCGATCCCGGGAAGCACGAGGTCATCCGCACCGAGAAAGAGGATGAAATCGCCGGTCGCACGCGCGATGCCTTTGTTCATAGCATCGTAGAGACCCGCGTCCTTCTCGGAGAGGTAGTGAAGACGCCCCCCGAATCGTGGCTCGTACTCGCGAAGGATGTCGAGGGTCCCGTCCGTCGAGAGGCCGTCGACCACGAGATATTCGTGGATGTGATCCTGATACGCGAGAACGGAGTCGAGCGTCTCCCGAATCGTCGCTGCCGCGTTGAGCGAAACAGTGACCACTGTGAGCTTCATCGAGTGGACCGCTTACTGCTGCGCACTCGCACGGACTCCAGAGCAGCGACCGTTTCCCTGCGCTGTCGTGCTCTGGCCCTCCAAGAACATTCGCGGACGATGGCATCGCGGCCATTCGCGCCCATGACGCGGGCGGCCTCCCGATCCGCATACAGCGCCGCGAGCGCATCAGCCATTTGTGCGGCGTTGCCGGGCTCGACGGTGATGCCGCAGTCGTACTGTCTGATCACATCACCGACGCCGGGGTTGTCCGCACCGATCACCGGCACCCCGCAGGCCATCGACTCGTAGGTCTTGAGAGCCGAGAATCCCATCTCGTCGCGGTCGGGATTGAAGTGCGATGCGAATG
>CAZMJV010000078.1:0-2965 GCA_964566905.1 uncultured Coriobacteriia bacterium
TGCGACGGCACGGGCGGCAAGATGCCCTCCGTGAAGCTCGACACCCCGATCATCTTCGCACCGATGAGCTACGGCTCTGTCTCGCTCAACGTCCACAAGTCCCTCGCCGAGGCGGCACGTCGTCTCGGGACCGTCATGGGCACCGGTGAGGGCGGGCTCCACGCCGACCTCTACGGATACGGCGACAACGTCATCACCCAGGTCGCCTCCGGGCGCTTCGCGATCGACGCGGAGACGCTGCGGCGCGGCGCGGGCATCGAGATCAAGGTCGGCCAGGGCGCCAAGCCGGGCATCGGCGGACACCTTCCCGGGGAGAAGATCGACGAGTCGATCTCCCAGACCAGGATGATCCCGCAGGGCACCGACGCGATCTCGCCGGCTCCCCACCACGATATCTACTCGATCGAGGACCTGCGACAGCTCATCGAAGCGCTCAAGGCGGTCAGCGGCGACAAGCCTGTCGGCGTCAAGATCGCCGCGGTCCACAACGTCGCGGCCATCGCGAGCGGCGTGGTCCACGCCGGAGCCGACTGGGTCACCATCGACGGCTTCCGCGGCTCGACGGGCGCCACGCCCGCGGTCATCCGCGACAACGTCGGCATCCCGCTCGCCATCGCCATCGCGGTCGTCGACGAGCGTCTGCGTGCCGAAGGTATCCGCAACCGCGCGTCCATCATCGCGAGCGGCTCGATCCGCTCGGCTGGCGACGTCGCCAAGGCGATCGCCCTAGGTGCCGATGCGGTCGCGATCGGCACCGCCGCCCTCATCGCGCTGGGTTGCCGCGTCTGCCGCGGCTGCCACACGGGCCGCTGCTCATGGGGAATCACCACGCAGCGCGAGGAGCTTACCCGCCGCCTCAAGCCCGAAGAGGGCGCGGCCGCGGTCCAGAACCTCGTGGAGGCATGGACGC
Source organism: uncultured Coriobacteriia bacterium (assembly GCA_964566905.1). GTDB lineage: Bacteria > Actinomycetota > Coriobacteriia > Coriobacteriales > CAZMJV01 > CAZMJV01. The sequence continues at coordinate 911 of CAZMJV010000078.1, forward strand.
ACGAGCTCACCGACATCCTCGGCGCGCTGGGCGTGAACGCGATCGAATCGCTCCGCGGAGACCGGGATCGCCTGCGCGCGGTCGGCCTCGACGAGCAGACCTGCGCCATTCTGGGCGTCCGCCCTGCGGGACGATAGGGGAGAGATGAAGACCATCGACATCACCGGGGTCCATCCCCGTCAGGCAAACGCCGCGGTGCGCGAGGCGATCGCCTCAGGCGAGCGCTCCATCGTCCTCACCGGCGTCAACGGCCAGCGCTTCCTCGGGGCCGGCGTCGTCGACAAGGGCGTCGAGCTGCGCGTCGAGGGGACCGCGGGCAACGATCTCGCGATGCTCTCCGACGGCATCTCGGTTCACGTGGCCGGCAACGCACAGGACGGCGTCGCGAACACCATGGCCGGTGGACGGGTCGTCGTCGACGGACACGCGGGCGACGTCCTCGGCTACGGGATGCGCGGTGGCTCCGTGTTCGTTCGCGGCGACATCGGGTACCGTGCCGGCATCAACATGAAGGAGTTCGGCGAGCACCGTCCCACGGTCGTCGTCGGCGGTCGCGCGCGCGACTTCCTCGGCGAGTACATGGCCGGCGGCGTGCTCGTGGTGCTCGGCATCGACTCGGAGAGGACCGGTCCTCTCGTGGGTGATTTCACCGGTGCCGGTATGCACGGAGGAGTCATTCTCGTTCGCGGTGAGGTGGAGTCGTGGGCGGTGGGCCGCGGTCTCGAGGTCGGTCCCGCGACCGACGGAGATCTCGCGACCCTGCGGCCTCTGGTGCAGGGCTACTGCGACGAGTTCGGGTGCGATGCCGACGAGATCATGGATGCCGCGTTCACCCGAATCGCTCCCGCGTCTTCGCGACCCTATGGGAACCTTTACGCGCCGATGTAGATTGTGTTTCCAAATCAAGTCGTGGCTGTAACATCTCCGAAACACTCGACAGATACACTACCTCGATAACGTCTTTTTACCGACGCACCGAGGAGGAGTTTGATGTCGCGTACACCCGATAAGGATTACGTACTTCGCACCGTTGAGGAGCGCGGAGTGCGCTTCGTCCGTTTCTGGTTCACTGACGTGCTTGGCATGCTCAAGTCGTTCGCAGTGACCGACAACGAGCTCGAGAACGCTTTTGCCGAGGGCATGGGCTTCGACGGCTCGTCGATCGAGGGTTTCGCCCGCATCCAGGAATCCGACATGATCGCGATTCCCGACCCCTCCACGTTCCAGGTCCTCCCGTGGCGTCCCACCGCCGACGGCGTCGGCCGCATGTTCTGCGACATCGTCACCCCCGACGGCGCTCCGTACACCGGTGACCCCCGCTACTGCCTCAAGCGCATCCTCGACAAGGCTCACGACATGGGATACACCATGTTCGTCGGCCCCGAGCTCGAGTACTTCTACTTCGAGGACTCCAAGACCACCGTGCCGCTCGACAACGGCGGATACTTCGACCTCACCCCGCTCGACGCCGGCTCCGACCTTCGTCGCGACACCGTCCTCACGCTGGAGAAGATGGGCATCCCCGTCGAGTACAGCCACCACGAGTGCGCCCCGTCGCAGCACGAGATCGACCTGCGCTACACCGACGCGCTGTCCATGGCCGACGCGGTCATGACCTATCGCCTCGTGGTCAAGGAGGTCGCCATGTCCAACGGCGTCCACGCGACCTTCATGCCCAAGCCGGTCTTCGGTATCGCGGGCTCGGGCATGCACGTCCACCAGTCGCTCTTCACCGAGGCGGGCAACGCCTTCTTCGACGCCGACGATCCCGAGGGCTTCAACCTCTCCACGGTCGCCAAGCAGTACATCGCCGGTCTTCTCAAGTACGCGCCGGAGTTCTGCCTGGTCACCAACCAGTTCGTCAACTCCTACAAGCGCATGGTTCCCGGCTACGAGGCTCCCGTCTACATCTCGTGGGCACGCCGCAACCGCAGCGCCATGGTCCGCGTCCCGATGTACAAGCCGGGCAAGGAGAACGCCACTCGCGTCGAGCTGCGTAACCCCGACCCCGCCGCGAACCCCTACCTCGCCTTCGCCGTCATGCTCGGCGCCGGC
>CAZMJV010000079.1:0-2935 GCA_964566905.1 uncultured Coriobacteriia bacterium
CGGTCGCCGATCTTGGTGTCCTTGATGAGGTTCTCGAGCTTGGCCTGCTGCGACGGCGAGAGCTCGTCGTCGAAGATGACGACGGTCGCCTCCTGCTCCTTGACGACCGTGATGAGCTCCTCGACCTTGCCCTTGCCGATGAACGTGGCGGGGTGCGGGTGGTCGAGACGCTGCGTGAGCGTGGCGACGACCTCGAGTCCGGCGGTCTCGGCAAGGCGCGCGAGCTCCTCGAGCGAGTCCTCGATCGGCCACTCCTTCTTGCCTGTATCTACGCCGACGAGCACCGCGCGTTCGCGATGCTCGCCTGCCGACATGATCCTTCTGTCTTCTTCACCCATAAACGGGTGCTCCTTTTCGTTGACGCGCTAGAGCGCGTTCTTGATCCGCTCGATCGCCTCTTCGAGACGGTCGTCGGGAGTGGTGAGCGAGATGCGGATGAATCCCTCGCCATAAGGGCCGTACGCGGTGCCGGCTGCGACGATGACGTTGGCCTCGTCGAGGAGCTTGGCGGCGAACTCGGCCGAGGTGTAGCCTGCTGGGACCTTGGCCCAGACGTAGATGGTCGCCTTGGGGGTTGCGGCCTCGATGCCGATCTTGCTCAGGGCGTCGATCACGAGGTCGCGACGACGCGTGTAGAGCGCGTTGAGGTCGGCGATGCCGCTCTGGTCTCCGAGGAACGCCTCGATGGCTGCGTCCTGGACGGCGGTGAACTGTCCCGAGTCGATGTTGCTCTTGACGGTGCCGAGCGCCTTGATGGCGGTGGGGTTGCCGCACGCGAACGCGATACGCCAGCCGGTCATGTTGTAGGCCTTCGAGGTCGAGAAGAGCTCGATCGCGACGTCCTTGGCGCCGGGGCGCTGCATGATGGACGGGGCGACGTAGCCCTCGTAGCCGATCTCGGAGTAGGCGTTGTCGTGGATGAGGAGCAGGTCGTGCTCCTTGCAGAACGCGATGGCCTTATCGAAATACTCGGGCGTCGCGACGGCGGAGGTGGGGTTGTTCGGGTAGCTGATGAACATCATCTTCGCCTTGGCGAGCACCTCGGGCGGGGTCGACTCGAAGTCGGCGAGGAACCCGTTCTCCTCGGTCATGGGCATCCAGTGCGTGTGGCCGCCGACGAGCACGCCACCGGCGTGGTAGACGGGGTAGCCGATGCCAGGAACCAGGGTGTAGTCGCCCGGATCGACGAACGCGTTGAAGACGTGGGCGATGCCCTCTTTGGAGCCGATGAGCGCGAGAACCTCGGATGCGGGGTCCATCTCGACGTCGAAACGACGCTTCATCCACTCGGCGCAGGCGCCGCGGTACGCGGGCGAGCCGAAGTAGTTGGGGTACTGGTGGTTGGAGGGCTTGCGGATCGCCTCGGCCATCGCGTTCACGATGCGCTCGGGCGTGGGAGTGTCGGGATCGCCGATCCCGAGCGAGATGACGTCGATACCCTGGGCGACCTTGAGGGCCTTCTTGCGGTCGATCTCCGCGAACAGATACGGAGGCAGATTGTCCATACGCTTGGCGATCCTCACGGCGCTACTCCCTTGTGTTGAATGTACAGAGACAAGACGCGCGGGCGGCGTCTCCTTTTATGGTATCACTCGAACGCGCCTGCGCAGGTACCGCGCACAGACGGTAACAAGCCGTTAACCAGACCTAATCGACGTCCGGCACGTCCACGGAACCCTCGAAGACCTCGCGCGCGGGGCCGGTCATGTGGATGTGCACGTCGGGTCCCCAGAGGATGTTGAGCTCCCCGCCGGGCAGCTCGACGACGACCTCGCGTCCCGCGCGACCGGTGAGAAGAGCTGCGACCATCGTGGCACACGCGCCGGTGCCGCAGGCGAGCGTCTCGCCCACGCCGCGCTCCCAGACGCGCAGCTTGATGCGGTTACCCTCGACCGAGGCGAACTCGACGTTGGTGTGGTTGGGGAACTCGTCGGCGATCTCGATGATGGAGCCGATCGTCTCGACATCGACCTCGTCGGGATCGTCCACGAAGATCACGCAGTGCGGGTTGCCCATGGAGACGACCGAGACCTCGAAGGTTCCCGCGAGGGTCTCGAGCGGGACGTCCAGAACGCGCCCGCCGTCAGCGCCGCGAAGCGTGGTGGGAACCATCTCCGGGTCGAGGATCGGCTCGCCCATGTCGACCTTGACCGACTCGACGAGTCCGTCCTCCCCGCGGAAACACTCGACGGGACGCAGTCCTGCGAGAGTCTCGACGGCGAGCTTGTCGTCCTCGTGGGGCACGAGCGAACGGTCGACCACGTACTTGGCGAAGCAGCGGATGCCGTTGCCGCACATCTCGGCGGTGGTGCCGTCGGAGTTGTAATAGAGCATGAAGCAGTCTGCCTCGGGGAGTGTGGCGGGGCGGACCAGGATGAGGCCGTCGGCGCCGATGCCGAAGTTGCGATCGCAGAGAAGCTCGATGGCCTCGGGCGAGAGGTCCAGCTCGGCCTTGAGGTCCTCGATCATGATGAAGTCGTTTCCGGCTCCTTGGGCTTTGGTGAATGCCAGCTTCATGGGACTCCTATCGTGAGGTTTGATTCGATTCTATCAGCGCCAATGACGCGGCGAGCAGCTCGCCGTGCGAAACGCCCAAGGCGGGAAGCCAGTGGATGCGCGGGTCGGCGCGAAACCACGTGAGCTGGCGTTTCGCGTACCGGCGGCTGGAGCGCTTGATCTCCTCGACAGCCTCGTCGAGGGGCCTCGCACCTTCGATCACCGGTACGAGCTCCTTGTACCCGATCGCCTGCGCCGCAGTGAGTGCGTCTCTGAACCCGGCGTCGAGCAGCGATGCGACCTCTTGGAGGAGACCGGCGGCGAGCATCGCGTCGACTCGCGCGTCGATGCGCGCGTAGAGCTCCTCGCGGGGGAAGTCGAGCGCGAGGAACACCGTGGGGTACACCGTCTCGCGCACCGAGAAGCCCGACTGCTGCTG
>CAZMJV010000080.1:0-1273 GCA_964566905.1 uncultured Coriobacteriia bacterium
TCCTCCCGCGCGTCTCCGAACTGCGCGTCTACAACACCATCTGCTCGGCCACCGCGCAGCGCCAGAGCGCGGCCGAGGAGCTCGCATCCCAGGTAGAGGCGATGGTCGTCGTCGGCGGCCACAACTCCGGCAACACCGCGCGCCTCGTGGAGCTGAGCCGCCAATCCTGCCCGAAGGTCTACCACGTCGAGACCGCAGACGAGCTGCTCCCAGAGTGGTTCGAAGGTGTCGAGACGGTCGGAGTTTCCGCCGGTGCATCAACTCCCGACGTGCAGATCCAGGGCGTCATCGAGAAGCTCGAGGCGATGTGATGGACCGCACCTCGGCCGACTACGCGCCGAGTCGCACCCCCGGAGGTCGCGGAGGGATCGTCTCGAACGTCGAGCAGGGGAGTCCCGCCCAGCGCGGCGGACTCATTCCCGGCGACGTGATCGTCTCGGCCGACGGGGTCGAGCTGCTCGATATCATCGACTGGCAGTGGTTCGCCGACGAGGACATGGTCGAGCTGGAGGTCATCGACGCCGAGGGAGACGCGCGCGACGTCGTGCTCGAGCGCGACCTCTCGGAAGGCTGGGGTGTCGACTTCACAGACGTCCTCTTCGACGAGATCCACGTCTGCAAGAACGCCTGCACCTTCTGCTTCATGTCGATGCTCCCCAAGCACATGCGTTCGCCGCTCTACCTCCGCGACGACGACTACCGCCTCTCGTTTCTGCAGGGGAACTTCGTCACGCTCACGAACCTCACCGACGAGGACGTCGACCGCATCGTCGAGCAGCACCTCGCGCCGCTGCACGTCTCGGTCCACGCGTGGGATGAGGACGTGCGCCGTTCGCTCATCGGGCGCAACGCCGCGCGCGGCCGTGAGGTGCTCGTGAAGCTGCTCGACGCGGGCATCCCCATCCACGCGCAGATCGTGCTGGTACCCGGCGCAAACGACGGCGCGGTTCTCGACGACACGCTCGCGCATCTGCTTGCCTACGACGAAGTCCTCTCGATCGGCATCGTGCCGCTCGGGTTCACCAAGCATCAGACGCGCTACGACTCCTCGTTCGACACGCCCGACTCCGCACGCGCGGTGATCGAGCAGGTCGCGCCGCTCCAAGAGGCGCAGCGTCGCGCACACGGAGAGACGCGCGTGCACCTCGCCGACGAGTTCTATCTCGCTGCCGGCATGGTCCCGCCTCCCGCCGAGCAGTACGACGGCTTCCCACAATTCGAGGACGGCATCGGGATGATCCGCTCGTTCCTCGACGACTCCGAGGAGGGGAGG
>CAZMJV010000080.1:1373-2897 GCA_964566905.1 uncultured Coriobacteriia bacterium
GACGGGTATACACTCCCCGGGCTGGTCGACGCTTCGGGAATCGAGCTGCGCGTGGTATCATGTGCGCACGACGGAGTCGCCCAGGCGGTTTCGTCAATTTTGTCATGAGAAGAGAAGAATCGAGGTGCCTCCCATGGGGCTCCCCATCGTAGCTGTGGTAGGCCGACCCAACGTCGGCAAATCCACGTTCGTCAACCGCATCACCCAGCAGACCGAAGCCATCGTACACGAGGAGCGGGGAGTCACCCGCGACCGTTCGTACCATAACGCAGACTGGAACGGCGTCAACTTCATTCTGATCGACACCGGCGGTGTCGAGGCCGGCAACGTCGACGTCTTCCAGTCGTCCATTCGCGCGCAGGCGTTCATGGCGACCGAAGAGGCCGACGCGATCGTCATGATCGTCGACGGCAAGGTGGGCGCCACGCCCGACGACGTCGAGCTCGCGCGCATCATCAAGCGCTCCAACAAGCCGATCTTCCTCGCGGTGAACAAGATGGACACCCCCGGCCGTGAAGACGAGCTCTGGGAGTTCTACAACCTCGGACTGGGCGATCCCTGGCCGGTCAGCGCCACCCACGGCAACGGCACGGGAGACATCCTCGACGCCATCGTCGCCTCGCTTCCCGAGTACGAGGAGCCGGAGGAGGACAACGCGATCGACGTCGCCATCATCGGCCGACCCAACGCGGGCAAGTCCTCGCTCACCAACCAGCTGCTCGGCGTCGAGCGCGCCATCGTCTCGGAAGTCGCCGGAACCACGCGTGACGCTATCGACACGATCATCGAGCACGAGGGCGTCACCTACCGCGTCATCGACACGGCGGGTATCCGCCGCAAGTCGCAGATCGACGAGGACGTCGAGTACTACGGATTCGTCCGCGCCATGCGCGCCATCGACCGCGCCGACGTCGCGCTGCTCGTCATCGACTCCACGGTCGGCCTCACCGACCAGGACCAGCGCGTCGCGCGTCTCGCTCAGGAGCGCGGTTGTGCGCTCGTCATCCTGCTCAACAAGTGGGACCTGGTCGAGTCGATCGAGGCGAAGGAAGACCTCGCAGAGCTCGTCGCCGACCGTCTCATGTACGTCGGCTACGCCCCCGTGCTGCGCATCTCCGCGCTCACCGGCCGTGGCATCCACCGCATCTGGGACGCCGTGAAGATGTCGTACGACAACTACTCGCAGGAGATCTCGACGAGCAAGCTCAACAAGCTCCTCACCGAGATGCGCGAGTTCGGCCACACCATCAACAAGGGCGGCAAGCACCTGCGCATGCACTACGTGACGCAGACGCGTGTGAAGCCCCCGGGATTCACCTTCTTCGCCAACCACCCCGAAATGGTCGATCAGAACTTCCGCCGCTATGTGGAGAACCGCATGCGCGACGAGTTCGACCTCGTCGGTACGCCCATCCAGCTCAAGTTCCGTAAGAAGGACTAGTCGATGTCGCTCGATCTCGTCATCCGACTCGCGCTCGGGGTCGTCGTCGCGTACCTGCTGGGCAGCGTGCCCTGGGCGGTCGT
>CAZMJV010000081.1:0-2648 GCA_964566905.1 uncultured Coriobacteriia bacterium
TACGGAGCCGGTTGGCGAATCGACGACGTGAAGGTCGGACCCTCTGGGTCACCGGTCTTCACGGAGGACGGAGAATCGGTCAACCCGGCCGTCTCCGTCTCCTCGTCCATCTCGTACAACGGCTACACCTGGCAGCCGACAACCTACGGTTGGTATCGCTTCCCGTAATCCGCACGCTCATCGATCCACGATGAATCAGAACGGTCCGAGGGGTCCCGCACATGCGGGGCCCCTCGTGCGACCGGGCACGACGATCCGTTGCATCTTGGGGCGGCCCTTTTCCTCTCTTCCCGCAGCTGGCAAGCGGTACTATGTGTAGATACGCTAAGGAGGCCACCTTGTTCTATAGAAAAACGGTCCTGGACAACGGAATCACCGTCATAAGCGAGCACATGGATTCGGTCCGCTCGGTCTCGCTCGGACTCTGGTTCGGCGTCGGTTCGCGCGACGAGAGCCCCGAGCAGGCGGGCATGTCCCACTTCATGGAGCACATGATGTTCAAGGGCACGCCCACGCGCACCGCCTCTCAGATATCCGAGGAGTTCGACCGCCTCGGGGCAGAGCTCAACGCTTTCACCTCCAAGGAGTACACCTGCTACTATGCGCGGCTCGTCGACGAGAAGATGCCTGCCGCCCTCGAAATCCTCTCCGACATGGTCGTGAACTCGCTGTTCGCGCAGGACGCCATCGATTCGGAGCGCGAGGTGGTCATCGAGGAGATCGCCCGCATGGAGGACACTCCCGACGACTTCATCCACGAGCTCTTCAGCGCGTCGCTCTTTCCCGACCACACGCTGGGCAAGCCGATCCTCGGATCGCGCGAGTCCGTCGGTTCGTTCATGCACGACAACTGCCAGGCGTTCCACGACGAGTTCTACTCGACGGGGAACCTCGTCGTCGCGGCGGCTGGAAACGTCGACCATGAAGCCCTCGTCGCGCTCGTATCGACCAACCTCTCCGGGTTGCGCGTCGGTCTTCGGACCGTCCGTCCTGCGTTCATCGGCGCGGATCCTGTGCCGCTCTCGGTCCTCAAGAAGGATACCGAGCAGGCGCACATCATCTTCGGGATGCGAGGCCTGCCTGCGGGCGACAAGAACCGATATGCCGCCAGCCTCATGGACATGATCCTCGGAGGCGGGATGTCGTCTCGGCTCTTCCAGGAGGTGCGCGAGAAGCGCGGCCTCGCCTATGCGGTCTACTCGTATACTCAGCCCTTCGCGGGCGTCGGTCAGTTCTGCGCCTATGTGGGCACCCGCCCCTCGAACGCGCTTGAGGCCGTCTCGATCATGATCGACGAGATGGGCAAGGTCCGCGAGACGGGCGTCCTGGAGACCGAGATGGAGCGCGTGCGCGAGGCCGCGACGGGATCGCTCGTTCTGGGTATGGAGGCCACGAGGTCGCGCATGCAGCGTCTCGGGCAGTACGAGGTTCTGGGCTTGGAGCAGGTGAGCTTGGAGGACACCATCTCCCGCTACCGCGGAGAGGGCGTCGACCATGTGGGCGAGATCGCCCGGGACATCCTCGGCAGGACTCCGAGTCTCACGGTCATCGGCCCGTACGAGACCTCGGAATTCGCCGGACTTATCGGTTAGGAGAACGTCATGATCAAAGTACTCGTCTCGGGGGCCGCAGGCCGGATGGGCCGCGAGGTCGTGTCGGTCGTCTCCCAGGCTCCCGACCTGGAGCTCGTCGCTGTCGTCGACCCGGGAAACGTGGGTGTCACGCTCGAGGGTCTCGTGTGCGTCGGCGACCTGGCCTCGGCAATCGAGGCCACCAAGCCGGACGTCATGGTCGACTTCACCCGCCCCGACGTGGTGGAGTCCAACCTTCGCGTCGCGCTCGAGGCAGGCGTCGACTGTGTCGTCGGCACGACCGGACTCCCCGAGGAGAAGCTCTACGCGCTTGCCGCGGACGCTCCCGAGGGCACCACGCTCTTCTTCGCTCCCAACTTCACCATCGGGGCCGTCCTGATGATGAGGTTCTCCGAGATGGCAGCCAAGTTCATGCCGGCAGCCGAGGTCATCGAGTTCCACCACGAGCGCAAGCTCGACGCGCCCAGTGGAACCGCCGTGCGAACGGCGCGCATGATCGCCGCCGCCCGCACGGAAGTCCCCGTGCTTCCTGGAAGCGAGACCGAGGGCGAAGGCATGGAGGGCGCGCGTGGGGCGTCGGTCTACGGCGTTCCGGTGCACTCGGTCCGGATGCCCGGCTACGTCGCTCATCAGGAGGTCGTCTTCGGCTCGTCGGGCCAGACCCTCTCCATCAGGCACGACTCGATCGACCGCTCGTCGTATATGCCTGGTGTCCTGCTCGCGATCCGCTCGGTGGGTCCGCTCGAGGGATGCATCATCGGACTCGAGAAACTGATGGGGGAGTAGGGCGTGGCTGCAGATGTCCTCGTACTGAAGTTCGGCGGTACCTCGGTGGCGACCCCCGATGGTCGCGCGTCCATCGCGCGCCGGGTGCAGGAGACCCTCGACGCCGGGCAGGCTCCCGTCCTCGTCGTCTCGGCGATGGGGCGCAAGGGCGCGCCGTACGCCACCGACACGCTCCTCTCGCTCGTCGAGGGGCTTCCCGGAGACGACCGTGAGCGCGACCTGCTCATGGCGACCGGCGAACTCGTGAGCGCGGTCGTGCTCGCGCATGAG
>CAZMJV010000082.1:0-2552 GCA_964566905.1 uncultured Coriobacteriia bacterium
CGGTTCGTGCCGTAGCTGGATATCTCGCCGTTGTGCACGATCGACCAGTCCAGAAGCGTGAAGGGGTGCGCCCCACCCCACCATCCGGGGGTGTTTGTGGGGAAACGGTTGTGTGCGACCCAGGTGTGGGCCTCGTACTCCTCAAGCTTGAAGAGACGCCCGATGTCCTCGGGGTAGCCGACGCCCTTGAAGGCGCCCATGTTCTTGCCCGATGAGGAGACGAACGCGCCGTCGACCGAAGAGTTGACGTGCATAACGGCGGCGACGACGTAGTCCTCCTCCGAGAGCCCGAACTCCTCGAGACGGTCGGCGTCGACCCGCACGAAGTAGCGCCGCAGCATCGGGGCGTCGAGGAACTCGCGCATCTTGCGCGTGGGGATGAGCTCGGACGCGTCGATGATGAAGCGTGACTTGAGGAACTCCTCGGTCACATCCTGCGCACGACGGTCGTTGTACATGAGGTGGAAGGCGTAGTGATCGGGCATCTCAGGGTAGATGCCGTAGCCGGCGAATCCGCCGCCGAGTCCGTTGCCGCGGTCATGCTGGATCGCGATCGCCTTGATCGGAACCTCGCCGGACATGCGGGTGCCGGACTCATCACAGATACCCATGAGCCCGCAGCCGCCGTGGATTTTGTAGGGTGCCTCTTCGCGATAGCGGTCGGCGCGAAAGGCCTCCGAGGAATGACGTTCCATGGGTGCCCCTATTCTTGAGACAGGCAGTCTCGCAAGGTTACTCTCCTTGCGTTTCACGAATGTTTCGAGATATTGAAGAAAGGGTGTACGGCGCCTAGATGGAGTAGTTGCCCGGGCCCGCTGATTTCGCCGCCTCGAGAACGACGAGCTTCGCGAGCGAGGTCGCCCGGAACACCTCGACCATCGCATCTTCCGCATCGGCGAACACGTCGAGGATGGCGCAGGTCGCCGGGTCCCTCCTACACGAGCCTCCGTCGCCGCAGTCGATGAGCTCGGTCGAGCCTTCGGTCGCCTGGATGACGTCGGCTACCGTGATCTCCTCGGGAGAACGGGTGGCCTCGTAGCCGCCGCGCGCGCCCCGGGTGGCGTTGACCAACCCGGCGCGGCGCAGCGACGACATGATGGACTCGAGATAGTTCGCCGGCAGGCCCGTGCCCTCGGCGATCTCGCGGGTCATCACGACTCCGGTCCCATAGCGTTCGCCGAGATACATCATCGCGCGGATGCCATAGGTGGATTTCGTGGTGAATCGCATGGCCAAGGTGATCAGTCCCTTTCGTTGAGATGCTTCTCGACGAACGCGGGTACGGACATCGAGCCGATGTCTCCCTCGAAACGGTCACGCACCGAGACCTCCGCCGACTCGAGGTCGCGATCGCCCACGACGAGCATGTAGGGGATCTTGCCCTGCTGGGCCTTGGCGATCTTCACGCGCATGGGCTCGTTGTCCTCGGAGACCTCGACGCGACCGCCGGCGGCCTTGATCTGCTTGGCGACCTCGTGGGCGTAGTCGAGGTGACGGTCGGCGATCGGGATGACGACGACCTGGACGGGCGCGAGCCACGTCGGGAAGGCTCCCGCATAGTGCTCGATGAGGATGCCGAGGAAGCGCTCGATCGATCCGAAGATGGCGCGGTGCAGCACGTACGGGCGCTCCTCGGTGTTGTCCGCGGTGCGGTACGTGAGGTCGAAGCGCTCGGGGAAGTTGAAGTCGACCTGGATGGTCGAGCACTGCCACGTGCGGCCGATGGCGTCCTTCACCTTGATGTCGATCTTGGGACCGTAGAATGCGCCGTCGCCCTCGTTGATCTCATACTCGAGGCCGAAGCGGGTGATGGCGTTCTGCAGCGCCTGGGTCGCGTGGTCCCACATCGCGTCAGAACCGATCGACTTGCCGGGGCGCGTGGAGATCTCGGCGGTGTACTCGAATCCGAACGTCGACATGATCTTCTCGACGAGGTTGAGAATGTCGAAGACCTCCTGCTCCACCTGCTCCTCGGTGCAGAAGATGTGGGCGTCGTCCTGAGTGAAGCCGCGGGCGCGCATGAGGCCGTGCACGACGCCGGAGAGCTCGTGGCGGTAGACCGTGCCGAACTCGAAGAGTCGCATGGGCAGGTCGCGGTACGAGCGGAGCTCGTTTCCGTAGATCATCACGTGTCCCGGGCAGTTCATGGGCTTGACCGCATACTCGGTCATCTTGCCCTCGCCCTCGTCGATATCGAAGAAGTACATGTTCTCGTTGTAGAAGTCGTAGTGACCCGAGATCTTCCACACATCCGCCTTATAGATGTGAGGGGTGATGACCTCCTCGTATCCGCGGTCGTAGAGGTCGCGGCGCAGCCACTCCTGCAGGGTGCGGATCACACGGGCGCCCTTGGGGTGGAAGAGCGGCAGACCGGGACCAGCGATCTCGTGGAACGAGAAGAGGTCGAGCTCGCGTCCGATCTTGCGATGGTCGCGCTTCTCAGCCTCCTCGATGCGGGTGAGGTACTCCTCGAGGTCCTTCTTCGAGAACCAAGCGGTGCCGTAGACGCGCTGCAGCATGGGGCGGTCCGAGTCGCCGCGCCAGTACGCGCC
>CAZMJV010000083.1:0-2357 GCA_964566905.1 uncultured Coriobacteriia bacterium
CCCTCCCGTCCATGAGAAGCACGCGCCCGAGGACCTCGCGCGTGCCGTGATGGACGTGGACGCGAGCGCCCGTCTCGAACGGCGTCTCGTCTCCGGGCTTGCCGAGATAGGTGAACCGCGCGTCGAAGCGGTCGGTGACGGTGAGCGCTCCCGGGGTCGCGACGATGTCCCCGCGCGAGATGTCCTGCTTGTCGATGCCGGTGATGTTCACGGCGACGCGCTGGCCTGCATGGGCCTGGTCGACCGAGGCGCTGTGCACCTGAACTCCGCGGACGCGTCCGATCTTGCCGCCCGGATAGAGCTCGACCGAGTCGTCACGCGCGACCGTGCCCGACCACATTGTGCCGGTGACCACGGTGCCTGCGCCGACGATGGTGAACACGCGGTCGATGGGAAGTCGCATCGTGGATTCCGAGACGCGCGCCTCGACGCTTGCGGCGACCTCGTCGATGACCTCGAGCAGCTCGGGGACTCCTTCGCCCGTCCTACTCGAGACCGGCACGATCGGTGCGCCCTCGAGGCCGGTTCCCTTGAGAAGCTCGGCGATATCTGCCTTCACCAGCTCGAGCCAGTCCTCGTCGACGAGATCGGACTTGGAAAGCGCGACAAGACCACGGTTGATTCCGAGAAGCTCGATGATTGCGAGGTGCTCCCGGGTCTGGGGCATGACGCCGTCGTCGGCTGCGACTACGAGCATGACGAGGTCGATTCCCGTCGCTCCCGCGACCATCTGGCGGATGAACTTCTCATGGCCGGGGACGTCGACGACGCCCACGGAGCGTCCGCTCGGCAGGTTGAGCTGGGCGAACCCGAGCTCGATGGTGATGCCGCGCTCCTTCTCCTCGGCGAGACGGTCGGGGTCTGTGCCCGTGAGCCTCTTTACGAGAGAGGACTTGCCGTGGTCGATGTGTCCGGCGGTGCCGAGCACCAGCGAGGGGACTGCCACGACCTACTCCGCTCCGAGAAGCGTCGCGAGCGCCGAGACGACCGCATCCTCCTCGGCGGGTGACAGCAGCGTCCGCGGGTCGATGAGCACCTGGCCGTCGCGTACGCGGGCGATGATTGCGACCTCGCCCGACAGGCGCAGGGCGTCGTTGAGAGCGTCGTCACTGAGCGACTTGGGAGCAACTGCGACCACCGCGGTGGGGATGTCGACCATGGGAAGCGCTCCGCCGCCTGCGCGCGAGATCTCGTCGAGCACACGGAATTCGGCGCGGTCCGAGCTCACCAAGGAACTGAGACGGTCGACCATCGCCTGGGCGCGCGTGCGGATATCGGCAGCCGGGGTGGTGAGCATTCGGAGGGTGGGTATCTCGCGCAGGGCGCGCTGCTCGTCGAGGCAGATCCGAAGCGTCGCCTCCAAAGCGGCAAGCGTCATCTTGTCCAGTCGCAACGCGCGCGCCATCGGGTGTTTCTTGAGACGTGCGATCGCGTCTGCACGTCCTGCGATGATGCCCGCCTGCGGACCGCCGAGGAGTTTGTCGCCCGAGCAGGACACCACATCGGCGCCGGCGGCGACCGAGGCACCCACGGTGGGCTCGTCGGTGAGGCCGTAAGGCGCGAGATCGAACAGAACTCCCGAGCCCTGATCCTCGTAGACCGGGACGCCGGTGCGCTCGCGGAGTTCGACGAGCTCGCCAAGTGCGACCTCGTTGGTGAATCCGACGACCCGGTAGTTCGACGAGTGGACCTTGAGCATGAGCCCGGTCCGCTCGGTGATCGCATTCTCGTAGTCGCGCAGATGCGTCTTGTTGGTAGTCCCGACCTCGATCATCTTCGCGCCCGACTCGGCCATGATGTCCGGCACGCGGAACGACCCGCCGATCTCGACGAGCTGGCCACGCGAGACGATCGCCTCCTTGCCGCGGGCGAACGCAGCGATCGTCATCATGACAGCGGCTGCATTGTTGTTGACCGCCATGGCCGCCTCCGCGCCGGTGAGGCGGCAGATGAGCGACTCGACGTGGACGTGTCTGCTGCCACGTTCTCCAGTCGCGACGTCGTACTCCAAGGTGTTGTAGCCTGCGGCGACGTCGGCGACCGCTCGGGCGGCCGCCTCGGCGAGCACGCTGCGCCCGAGATTGGTGTGGACGATGATCCCGGTTGCGTTGATCACGCGGCGCAGCGAGGGCCGCATCGCGAGCTCGACCCGTGCGACCGTATCGGAAGCGATCGACTGGGCAGAGGGCATGACGTCCTCACCAGCGAGAATGCGTCCTCGGACCTGCTCGATCGAGGCGCGGAGCGCGTCGACCACAAGAGAGCGGGGGTTGCGGGCGAGCGTCGCGGCGAGGGAGTCGGATGCGAGAAGCTCGTCGATCTTGGGGAGCGCCCTGAGGCGTGTCTGGGTATCCATG
>CAZMJV010000084.1:0-2284 GCA_964566905.1 uncultured Coriobacteriia bacterium
ACGGCGTCGACCCAGAGCTCGAAGTACTTGGTCCAGACCTCGTCCACGTCGCGGTTCGACCACTCGTCGAGGCTGTTGGGGTCGTCGAACGCCCAGCCGTCGATGAAGTGGACCGAGCCGAGCAGGTGGGTGAAGCCGGTGAGGTCGGTGCGGTTGTACTCCTCGTTGCCCTCGATCCAGTCGACCTCGAGCCCGGCGACGACCTCGATGCGCGAGTACTTCTCGCGCGCCGCCTCGATCTCGGAGCGGTATCCGGCCAGCGCGCCGGGGTCCATCGAGAGCTGGCGCTTGGAGTCCATGAAGGACGGGAGTGCGAGGTGCTCGGTGAGAGCGATCGTGGAGATGCCCTGCTCAACCGCGGCGCGAACCACGTCGTCGACGGTGCCGACGCCATGGCCGGAGAGCACGGTATGGGTATGGCAGTCGATCAGCTCGATCATCTCAGAACTCCTCCGCACACGACCAGGTCCTCTCGATAACAGACGACCGACTGACCCGGTGCGATCCCCGCAACCGGTTCGTCGGGGACGATATGAAGTGTATCCGAATCGGCGGTGACCCATGCCCCCACGGGCTCCATGCCGTGGCGGATGCGTACCGCGAGATGCTCTCCCTCGGGCGCGAGCGGCTCGTGGAAGACGGCGTCGTCGGCGTCGAACTCGGTAGTCGCGAGCGATTCGAGCGGGCCGACCACGACGCGCTTGGCCCCGGGGTCGATCGAGAGCACGTACAGCGGGTGCTCGGCGGCGATGCCGAGGCCCTTGCGCTGCCCGACGGTGAAGTGCGCGATGCCGTCGTGACGCCCCAGCACCCTCCCCTGCTCGTCGACGATCTCGCCGCCGATGAGCGCCTCGGGGTGACGGGCCGCGACGATCTCCAGGTAGCCGCCGGCACCCACAAAGCACGCGTCCTGGCTCTCGGGGTAGTCCGCCGGCGCGAGGCCCTGCGAGCGCGCGTACGAGCGCACGTCGTCCTTCTCCCACCCGGCGAGTGGAAACTCGAGACGGGCGAGCTGCTCGGGCGTGAAGCGGTAGAGGAAGTAGCTCTGGTCCTTGCGCGGGTCGCTGCTGCGGCGCACGCGCATCCTCCCCTGCTCGTCGCGGGAGACGAGCGCGTAGTGGCCCGTCGCGATCGTGTCGCAGTCGAGCCTGTTCGCGAGGCGGAAGAGCTCGGCGAACTTCATCGTCATGTTGCAGCGGATGCAGGGGTTGGGCGTGCGGCCCAGCGCGTACTCGCGCGCGAACGGCTCGATCACGCGCTCCGCGAACTCCTCGTGCATGTCCACCACGTGGTACTCGATGCGCAGCGCGTCGGCGACCGACTGGGCGGCATCGAGCGACTTCTGCTTGGGCACGGGCGGCTCTTCGGAGAAGATGAACGTGACGCCCACGACCTCGCGGCCCGCGCGGGTGAGCAAAGCGGCGGTAGCCGAAGAATCGACTCCGCCGCTCATAGCTACAAGTATTCTTGATCCCATAAGTGTGATCGCAGCCTTACTTCTGGCAGCAGTCGACGCCGTCTTCTGCCTCATCTTCGTGGTCGTCTTCATCGGCATGGGGGTCGAAGTTGGGGTCCGCGCTCTTGACCTCGCCCGCGATGGGCTCGCGTCCGTGCTTGACCAGGTAGTCGTCGACGGCGACCTTGAGTCCGTCGGTGGCAAGCACGCTGCAGTGCATCTTCGCGGCGGGCAGACCGCCCAGCTCGTCGGCGACCTGCTGCTTGGAGATGGCCACGGCCTCCTCCAACGTGAGGCCCTTTGCCATCTCGGTCACGATCGACGAGGTGGCGATGGCCGCGCCGCAGCCGAGCGTCTGGAACCGGACGTCGCTGATCTTGTCGTCGTCGACGGCGATGGTGATCTTCATGATGTCGCCGCAGACGGGGTTGCCCACCTCGCCGGTGCCGTCGGCGTCCGGCAGCACGCCCACGTTGCGCGGGTTGTTGAAGTGGTCCATGACCTTGTCGCTGTAAATCATCGCGGTACTCCTTGTCTGGCTAAGGACGGGTTTGAGAAGGACGGTTAGTCGTTTGCGGGCTGGCAGAACATGCGCTCGTAGACCGGGGACATCGCGCGCAGACGCTCGACGATGGGCACGAGCGCCTCGACGAAGGCGTTCACCTGCTCGAGGGTCGAGTGGCGGCCCAGCGAGACGCGCAGCGAGCCGTGCGCGATCACTTGGGGCACGCCCACGGAGAGGAGCACGTGGCTGGGCTCGAGCGAGCCCGACGAGCAGGCCGAGCCGGTGGAGACGGCGAAGCCGAGGTTGTCGAGCTGCAGGAGCAT
>CAZMJV010000085.1:0-2283 GCA_964566905.1 uncultured Coriobacteriia bacterium
CTGGACTCGGGACCGAAGATCTCGATGATTCGTCCCACGGGGACGCCGCCTATGCCGAGAGCCGCGTCGAGCGCGAGCGAACCGGTCGGGATGGACTCGATCGAGTTCCCTATCCCGTTCTCACCGAGTTTCATGATCGAGCCCTTGCCGAACTTGCGCTCGATCTGC
Organism: uncultured Coriobacteriia bacterium; assembly: GCA_964566905.1. GTDB lineage: Bacteria > Actinomycetota > Coriobacteriia > Coriobacteriales > CAZMJV01 > CAZMJV01. Next base: position 169 of record CAZMJV010000085.1, read on the forward strand.
TCCTTGGTGATATCGATCATCTTTTCGCGTTCTTCGTTCATGGTCCCTCGCTCCTTTTTATGCGGCACTCCGGCTCGACAAATTTAACACGAACATATGTTCGATGTAAAGAAGTGTACCGCGCCGGTCTGTCAGAAATGGGAGAGCAGTTCCCTGCGCACGAGGTCGAGCGCGGTGACGGCCGAACGCTCCCGAATGACGTCGCGCTCCCCGTTGAAACGGCGGCCGTCGGTGATGGTGCCGTAGCCGTTCGATAGTCCGAACCAGACGGTTCCCACGGGCTTCTCCGCGGTTCCTCCGCCGGGCCCGGCGATACCGGTGACGGAGACCGCGATGTCGCAGCCCAGCGCCTCTCGTGCGCCAAGAGCCATCTCAGAGGCGACCTCGCAGCTCACTGCGCCATGGATGCGCAGTGTATCGGACGACACTGAGGCGAACTTGGTCTTGAGCTCGTTTGAATAAGTGACGAGACCCCCGACGAAGACGTCCGAGGAGCCGGGCACCGCGGTGATCGCGGCGGCGATCATCCCTCCGGTGCACGACTCGACCGTCCCTATCGTGAGCCCTGCCGAGCGCGCCATGTCGATGACGACCTCGGCGAGCGAGCGTCCGTCGTCGCTGTAGCACCTCTCCCCCAGCGCCGCGGCGACCCGGGAAGCGGTCTCATGAAGTGCATCGGCTCCAGAACCGAGGTCGGTCAGGAGCACGTGGACGCCGCTGGGGCTCGCGAGGACGGTGAACCCGATGTCGTCTCGGTCGAGACAGGGGAACACAAGATCGCAGACCTCGGTCTCGGAGAGCCCGACGACGCCGAGGTCGACCGACGGGGCGCGGGTCGCGGCGTAACGACGCAGATAGAGCTCGAGAAGAGGCTTCATTTCCCGAGGAGGACCGGGCAACAGGACCAGGTCGCCGGCAGGGGTCGGAGCGACCTGTCCAGGCGCCGTGCCCCGGGCCGGGCGGAGTACCTCCGCGCCGACCAGTATGTCCGCTTGCGACAGGAATACCGCGCGCCCGACACTGCCGCCCACCGCGGCGGGATACGCCTCGAGGAAGGTCAGCATGTCGGAGTCGGGCACGAGTTCCAGGCCGAGCGCGGCGCTCGCCGCCTCGCGCGTGACGTCGTCGTGCGTGGGCCCGAGGCCGCCGGTGACGACGACGAGCGGATACGTCTTCGTGAGACGGGACAGTGTATAGGTAAGGTCTCCGAGCGCATCTCCGACAGAGACCGCCTCGACGACCACGAATCCGTGCGCGACGAGCTGCTTGGCGATATCGGCGGTGTTCGTGTCGAGACGGAGCCCCTCGACGAGCTCGGTCCCGATGGTGACTATCGCAGCGGTCTGCATGGAGTCCGCCTCCGATTCTATTTGTCGGTCTTGCGCCAAGGGCCGATGAGCAGATCCGAGGCGTTGATGAAGTAATCGACCATCGAAAGCAGCGTGAGGATGACGGCCGCGATCATCACGGCCCAGGAGGTGAACCCGAACCAATAGGTGAACTGCTCACCAAGATACTGCGGAAGCAGCAACGAGTCCTTCACCAAGAACATGACGATCGCGATGATCTGAACCACGGTCTTCGCCTTGCCGTACCAGCTGGCTGCGATCACGACCCCCTCGACCGAGGCGACCATCCGCAGTCCCGAGATGATGAACTCGCGGGAGAGGATGATGAGCACGATCCACGAGGGGAGCTTGTCGAGTTCGACGAGCGCGATGAGAGCCGCTGCGACGAGGATCTTGTCCGCGAGCGGATCGAGGAACTTGCCGAACGTGGTGACCTCGTTACGGCTGCGGGCGAGGTAGCCGTCGACGCCGTCTGTCGCAGCGAGCAGCGTGTAGACGATCGCTGCGATCCAGGGCTGGAGGATGCTGACGATGTGGGGGGCGTTGATCCACTCGGGCCACGGCGAGAGCAGTGAGACCATGAACACGGGGATGAACACCACGCGGGCGACGGTGACGATCGTCGCTGAGGTGAGAATCGGATGACGGTCGGGGCTCACAGCGCCACCTCGCCCTCGAGCTCGTAGCAGAAGGCGTCGGTGAACGTGGCGCGGACCACGGTGCCGATCTCGCCGGTTGCAAGGTGCACGGCGCCGTCGATCTCGGG
>CAZMJV010000086.1:0-2271 GCA_964566905.1 uncultured Coriobacteriia bacterium
GATCATCACGCCGTCTCGGTCGATGCCGAAGTCCCCGCGCAGATCGTCGCGGCCCACCGCGGTGAGCACCAGCGGGGAGAAGAGCTCGGTGTCCACCCCGACGCCGGGGATGTAGCGCACGTCGCCCGGCGGGATCGTCCCGAGGTCGACCGCTGCCGAGAAGTCCTGCTCGTTGATCGTCACGAGGATGTCGGTCCAGCGCCCGGCCACGCGCTCGAGCGTGCGGTAGAGCATATGCGGGAGGCGTTTCTGCCCCTCGTAGAAGTGAAATCCATGGCAGGTGTAGACGACGGTGGGGCGGGTCTCGTCGGGAAGTCTCCGCAACGCCCAGCGGGTCACGAACGCGGCGATGGGCGTGTGCACGTGCACCACGTCGTACGCGCCGCGCCCCACGATGTCGCGCACGCGGCGCGATGTTCCGACCAGGTTCTTGGTGGAAAGGGGGTTGCGGCTCCAGGGAACGTCGAATCGCCTGTCGAAATGGCCTTCGATCGGTCGGTGACCGCGCGCGTTGCTCGAAAGAGCGTCGACCTTCCAGCCCTCATCACGGAGCATGTCCGCGAAGGGGAGGAGGAACGCCTCGAGCGTTATAGGTACGGTGGTCACGAACAGTGCGGATGGAGCCACAAGTCCTCCTCGACGCCTACCTCGCCAATGGTACCCCAGATGGCACCGTTTAGCCCTCGGGTCAGGCGTTCGGTTTGCCCTCGTCCGCAGGCGGGGCTATACTCCGACATACCGATTTACCTCTCCGTTATGCTCGGAGTCGAATCGGGACCTAAGTCGCATACAAACAGGCGATGATGGGGAAGAGTAGGGGCTAATCCTCGTTACAGAGAGTCGGGGTCGCTGGAAACCCGACACAGGACGTCTCGAAACCCACCCCGGAGCCATTCGGACAAACGATGCGCCGCACGCAGGACGACCTCCATGCGACGGCGCGCCAAGTAGGCCGGATCGGTGGCAACCGTTATCTGCCGTACGAGAACGCGCCTGTTTCGGCGCACTCGATCGCCGGTATTCCCGGCGTTTCGTATCGACTGGTCCCGCATCCGCGGCCCCGTCTTCGTCCCGTTCGCTCGTGCGGCTGATATCGGCCCCCCATCGTGAAGATGGAAGGAGCACGATGCACCGTAGCGAACGCATGAAGTCGGGTCTTTCCAAAGCCCCCCACAGAAGCCTGCTCAAAGCAGACGGACTCACCGACGAGGAGATCTCGCGGCCGCTTATCGCCGTCGTATGCTCGGCGAACGACATCATTCCCGGGCACGTGAACCTCGACCAGATCGCGACCGCCGTCAAGACCGGCATCCTCATGGCCGGCGGCACCCCGCTCCAGATCTCGACCATCGGGGTCTGCGACGGCATCGCCATGAACCACGAGGGCATGCGCTTCTCGCTTGCGTCGCGTGAGACGATCGCCGACTCGGTCGAGATCGCGGTCCAGGGCCACGCGTTCGACGCGATGGTGCTCATCCCCAACTGCGACAAGATCATCCCCGGCATGCTCATGGCGGCCGCCCGCATCGACATCCCCACCATAGTCGTCTCCGGCGGGCCCATGCTGGCCGGCCGCGACAAGCAGGGCTGCGCCGTCGACCTCGACACCGTGTTCACTGCAGTAGGAAAGGTGACCGCTGGGACGATGAGCCAGGACGAGCTCTCCTTCCTCGAGGACAACGCCTGCCCCACGTGCGGCAGCTGCGCCGGCCTCTTCACCGCCAACTCGATGAACTCGCTCACCGAGGCGATCGGCATGGGCCTTCCCGGCAACGGGACCGTTCCTGCGGTCTACTCCGAGCGCATTCGCCTCGCGAAGCACGCCGGTATGCGCATCATGGATCTACTGCGCGACGAGATTACCGCGCGCGACATCATGACCCCCGCGGCCATCAAGAACGCGATGACGCTCGACATGGCGTTCGGAGGCTCGTCCAACACGGTGCTGCACCTCACCGCGATCGCGCACGAGGCCGAGTCGCCCATCACGCTCGACGACTGGTCGGCCGTCTCCGCCGCGACCCCAAACATCGTGCGAATCTCCCCTGCGAGCAACCTGCACATCGAGGACCTCTACCATGTGGGCGGCATCCCGGCCATCCTCAAAGAACTCGACCGCGCGGGGCTCATCGACCGCACCGCGCTTACGGTCGCTGGTCCGCTGGGCGACACGATCGACGCCGCTCCCGCGCCCGACGGCACCGTCATCCACACGCTGGAGAACGTCTACTACGCCGAGGGCGGCCTGCGCGTGCTGCGCGGCAACCTCGC
>CAZMJV010000087.1:0-2204 GCA_964566905.1 uncultured Coriobacteriia bacterium
GCACGTCGTCGAGGACGATCCCCTGTCGGAGGCCGTCGAAGACCACCGTGCCCCGCAGGATGGTGTTTGCCTTCTCGGCCGCGTCGGTCATCTCCTTCACGAGGATCAGACCCGCCATATTGGCGGAGATTGCCTGCCGGCCGGCGTTGAACTCCTTCACCTTCGCGTTGAGCCGCGTGAGGATGAACAGCACCAGCCCCAGCTGGGCGAGAGTCATTCCCAGGACGCTTATGCCGATGTAGAGGGTGATGAACACGGAGAGCATCAACAGCGGGTCGGCGGTGACCTCGATAGTGGCCCCGAGGCGCGCCTGCTTCACGCTGATGACGCGCATCTCCTCGGAGAACTCCTCGATGCGCACAGCCTCGGCGGCCTTCTGGTCGCGCAGTTTGATGAGCCGCATGAGTCCGAGACGTTCGACGATCTTGCCCATCATCTGCTGACTGATCTTCGCGGACTCGAGGGAGAACTCCTTGATCAGTGTGATGTTCGCCTTGACGACGACCGACACGAGCAGCGCGAAGAACATCGCACTTAACGTGAGCGGCACCGACACCGCAAGGAGGATCACCACATAGAGCGCCATGAGCAGGCCGATTGAGAGCTGCTTGATGACCGAGAGGATGGCTCCTCCTGCGGCCCCGGTCTGGTTGATCACCACGCCGACGAGTTGCCCGACGGGATGACGCGAGAAGAATTCGGGGTCGGCGTCCATGACGGTGCGCAGGGTCTGCATGCGCATACGGATTCCGATGCGGCTGGAGACCACAGCGGAGTACCAGGTGTTGAGGTAGAACACGACCTGGCGCAGGAGTATCGGGAGGAACGCCATCGCGAGGAGGACCGGCAGCGTCACGGGGAGATGGAACAGATTCATGAACGCCGCGAGCGCGGTCCAGATCGCCCCCGAGCCGTCGGTGATTGCCGTCTGTCCTCCCTCGGCGTACTGCAAAACCGGGAGGAGGAGAGAGATGCCCACGCCCTCGAACACCGCGAACACGCCGGCGAAGACAACCAGGCCGACGATCTCGCTCTTCTTGATATCGACGATGGTAAGCATGCGCTTGATGGCGTTGATGCGCAGGTATTCGTTGAGAAAATCGATGGCTTTTCTAATCACTAGACCTGTCCCGACGTCGGGGGATACACCGACAAGCAGTATAACCGAGCACATGACCCCGCCTGTCTGTTTATGCAACAATGGAACGACGTTCACTCCACAGTAAGGAGCCGTAATGGGCAATCTGCGAGCTGCGGTCATAGGCACCGGAATGATGGGCCGCCACCACGTGCGTATCCTCGGCGGCATGGCCGGGGTCGACCTGCTCTACGTCGTCGACTTCGACACCGACCGCGCAGCATCCCTCGGCAACCCCTGGGGCGCAACTGCGATCGCATCGATCGACGACCTCCCCGAGGTCGACATCGCGGTCGTCGCCACGCCAACGCAGACCCACCGCGCTCTCGCGGGCGAGCTCATCTCCCGCGGCGTCTCAGTGCTCGTCGAGAAGCCCCTCGCGTTCAACGCGACCGAGGCCCAGGAGCTTGTAGACCTCGCTGCCGAGAAGGGCGTCACCCTCTCCGTCGGTCACGTGGAGCGCTTCAACCCCATCATGCGCTTCCTCACCGGCATGGCGCTCGACCCCAAGTACCTGCAGATCGAGCGCATGTCTCCGTACACTCCGCGCATCACCTCGAGCGTCATCTCAGACCTCATGGTCCACGACCTCGACCTCGCCTGCACCCTCATGGGATGCGGCGCTCCGCTCCGGATCGAAGCCGTGGCGACCAAGGTCTTCTCTGACAGTGCGGATATCGCCAGTGCGGTCCTCGAGTTCGAGAACGGCTCGATCGCGTCGATCGCCTCCTCCCGCGTGACTCAGGACAAGGTGCGCCGCATCGTCGTCACCGAGCCCGAGCGCTACATCATCGGCGACTGCCTGCGCCAGGACATCCTCATCAAGCGCGAGACCGAGGTCGATTTCGCCGACAACGCCGCGTCGCTCTACCGCCAGGCGAACGTCACCGAGATCCCCTACTTCGACCGCAGCGGCGAGCCGCTCACCCTCGAGCTACTCGACTTCGTGGAGGCCCACCGGACAGGTCGCAAGCCCAAAGTCACCGGCGAGGACGGCCTGCGCGCCGTCGAGCTGGTAGACGCCGTGGAGCGCGCCGCGGGCCTGTGACCGACTCCCCCGCCGTGC
>CAZMJV010000088.1:0-2025 GCA_964566905.1 uncultured Coriobacteriia bacterium
CGCCTGTACAAGGCCATCGCCGCCACCGACGGCAAAGCCGTGATCGACTGCGGCGAGAGAAGCCGCAAGGAGCTGCCCTCGAAGGTGAGGGATATGGCGCTCTCGAAGGGGCTGGTCCTCACCCCGCGAGTCGCCGAGTTGCTCGTCGCCCGCGCCGGCACTTCCACGGTGAAGATCGACACCGAGCTCACAAAGCTCGCGGCGTTCGTCGGCGATCGCAAGGACGTCACGGTGGAGGATGTCGAGAATGTCGTGGTCGCCACCGCCGAGATCAAGCCGTGGGATCTGCAGGATGCCCTTGCGAAGCGTGACATCCACGGGTGTGTCGACCTTCTCGAGCGGATGTTCGCAGCAGGTCAATCGCCCCATGCGCTCATCGCGTTGTGCCTCACCAGGATCCGAGACCTCATCACGGTCAAGGCTCTCGACGCGCGCGGCCTCAGCGGCTCCGCACTCGCGGCTGCAGCGGGACAGCAGGAGTGGCGTATCCGCAACCTCGTGGGATGGTCGCGCAACTACACCTCCGACGAGCTCATCGCGGCGCTCACCTCAGCGGCTCGCACAGATGCGAAGATGAAGTCGGGCTCGGATCCTCAGCTCGCGATGGAGCTCTGGCTCTACGCGATCGTCTCCTAAGTCGCGATGGAGCTCTGAGCTCCAGCGATCGTCTCGTAAGACGGCGTGCGGCGTCGCGCGGGAGACTGATCACGGGTCGAACAGCGAATCGATTGCACACGAAAAAGGGACCGGATTAATCCGGTCCCTTTCGGTTCGTGCTGGGAGGTGCGGGTGCCTACGCCTGTACGGAGTTGGCAAGCTTGGCGATACCGGACTTGCGGTTCGCAGCCTGCTTCTTGTGGATGACCCCCTTGGACGCGGCCACGTCGAGAAGACGTCCGGCCTCGATCGCTGCGGTCTTGGCAGCGGCTGCGTCGCCGGCTTCGACGGCGGCAGTAACCTTCTTCACCGCGGTCTTGAGACCCGAGCGGACCGCCTTGTTGCGCAGGCGGGACTTCTCGTTGGTGAGGATGCGCTTTTTCTGACTCTTGATGTTTGCCACTGTTTAGTTTCCTTCCAAGTTCATCATGATGGTGCCCGTCGCAGTGGGGCTGTGACAGGAACCTGTGGATAGTACCATATCCAACCGCTGCAACGCCACAGGTGGATAGATTTTCAGCGGTCATCGACCTGCCTCGTTCGCACGGGGCGGTTTGCCTTGTTATCATGTCACGCTATGACTACTAAACCAGAACTCATCAGGAACTTTTCCATCATCGCCCACATCGATCACGGCAAGTCGACGCTTGCCGACCGAGTGCTTCAGCTTACCCACACCGTCGCCGACCGCGACATGGTCGAGCAGGTTCTCGACTCGATGGATATTGAGCGCGAACGCGGCATCACGATCAAGTCCCAGGCGGTCCGCGTCATGTACGACGCCGATGACGGCCAGACCTACCAGTTCAACCTCATCGACACGCCCGGCCACGTCGACTTCACCTACGAGGTCTCCCGTTCGCTCGCCGCATGCGAGGGCGCGGTCCTCGTCGTCGACTCCACGCAGGGAGTCGAGGCGCAGACGGTCGCGAACGCGATCATGGCGATGAACGCGGGGCTCGAGATCATCCCGCTCATCAACAAGATCGACCTCCCCGCCGCGGATCCCGAGAGGGTCCGCCAGGAGATCGAGGAGGGACTCGCCATCCCGTCCGACGAGGCCGTGCTCGCTTCGGGCAAGTCCGGTATCGGCGTCCACGAGATGCTCGAGGCTATCGTCAAGCACGTCCCGCACCCCACGGGCGATCCCGAGAAGCCCCTCACCGCGCTCATCTTCGACTCGTACTTCGACGCGTATCGCGGCGTCGTCGCCCTCATCAGGGTCATGGACGGCTCCATAAAGCCGGGCCTCAAGATCCGCATGATGGCCACCGGCGTCGTCACCGAGGTCGAGGAGGTCGGCGTGCGCAGGCCCGCCAACGTCCCCGTGGACGAGCTCGGCGTCGGGGAGGTCGGGTATCTCATCAC
>CAZMJV010000089.1:0-1989 GCA_964566905.1 uncultured Coriobacteriia bacterium
AGCCCGTGGTGCGAAGGCTACGCAGCCGCGTCCATCGGCCGGTCCGCAGTGGTTGATGATTCTCATCATCGGCGCGGTCCTGCTCGGACTCGCCGGATGGTCGTACTACCCGGTCGCCCGGCAGCAGTACATCTCCCAGCGCGAGCGCGATCGACTGGCGGCTGAGCTCGCGGCAGTGGAGTCACGCAACGCGAACATCCAGGCCGAGATCGACCGTCTCGAGACGCCCGAGGGTGTCGAGGACTACGCGCGCAGCCAGCTCGGGTGGACCAAGCCGGGCGAGAACGCCGTGGTCGTCACCGGCATCGAGGGAGACAGCTCATCCGTAGGGATCGAGCCGCGCGTCGACCCGCAGTCGGTCGAGCTCACCGAGACCCCGATGTCTCGCTTCCTCGACGTGATATTCGGCGTCAAGTGAGCGCAGACGGCCGACAACCTTCTCCGAAGGATCTCCTCATAGTCGAGGCGCAGATGCATCGCGCCCCGCGCGACCCCTGGCGGGTCGCCGTGCGGTGCATGTACGGATTCCCCCAAGTGATCGCGTCTCCGTCGGTGCTCGACGACGGAACCCGCTTCCCCACAACCTTCTGGCTTACCTGCCCGCACCTCTCAGACTGGGCCTCTAAGCTCGAGTCGTCGGGAGAGGCAAAGCGCTGGGCCGAGGAGCTTGAGCGGGGAGGGGAGAATGCCGAGGCGATTCTCGCCGCCGCCGCTCACTTCTCCACGTTGCGCGCCGAGGAGTCCGGCGGAATCGATGCGTGCGCGGACGTCAGCATCGCCGGTCAGAAGGACCCGCTCGCGACAAAATGCCTCCACGCACACACCGCGCTTGCGCTCGTCGGAGTCGCCGACCCCATCGGACGCTGCGTCCTCGACGTCGCCGGGGCGGTCTGTCAGAACATGCGCTGCGTCGAACTTTTCGATTCCCAGGAGTAGATCATGCAGGCCACACGCCGTATAGCAGCAATCGACATCGGAACGGTCACGACCCGTCTGGTCATAGCCGATGTGTCCGCCGACCGCATCGACGAGCTCGAGCGCAGCACCGACATCACCCATCTCGGGGAGGGCCTGCTCGAGGGTGGGTTCCTCACCGAGGAGGCCATGTCGCGCGTCGAGCACGTCGTCTCACGCTATGCCGAGCGCATCGCCGCGGCCGGGGCCGAGCAGGTGGTCGCCGTGGCGACGTCGGCAAGCCGGGATGCGGAGAACAGCGACGAGTTCATGGCGATGCTTGCTCGCTACGGAGTGAATCCCTCGGTCATCGCCGGTTCGCGCGAGGCGTATCTCTCGTTCCTCGGCGCGACCTGGTCGCGACAGGGCGAGGGGCTGCTCGTCGTCGACGTCGGAGGCGGCTCGACCGAGCTTGTGTTCGGAAACGTTGAGGGCAAGGGCTCGTCGCGCGAGGTCGAGATCGAGTTCGCGCGGTCGATCGACGTGGGCTTGAGACGTGTGACCGACCTCTTCCTGCACAGCGATCCACCCACGCAAAAGGAACTCGATGCCGCGCGCGCTTGGATCGTCGAGCGGCTGAGGCCGCACTTCGACGCGCTTCCCGACCGTCCTCACTCCTCGCTCGCCCTCGCAGGGGCGGCCACGTCGCTTGCGGCCATCATTCTCGAACTCGACCCCTACGATCCCGAGCAGGTCGATGGTTCGACGCTCACTGGCGCCCAGCTCGCCGACCTCATCGAGATGCTCTCCTCGATAGACCTGTCGCGTCGCAAAGAAGTCGTTGGTCTCCACCCCGATCGCGCCTCGGTGATCGTGGCCGGAGCGCTGATTCTCGAGATGGTGCTCGCCCTCTCTGGGCTCGACTCGTTCACGGTGAGCGAGGCGGATATCTTATGCGGTATCCTTATCGACGCCTTCAACGAGGGCATATAGACTACGGGTACATCGTGCGGGGGCGTGGCGGAATTGGCATACGCAGGGGACTTAAAATCCCTCGCCGAAAGGCTTGTGGGTTCGAGTCCCACCGCCCCTACC
>CAZMJV010000090.1:0-1502 GCA_964566905.1 uncultured Coriobacteriia bacterium
GGTAGGGGCGGTGGGACTCGAACCCACAAGCCTTTCGGCGAGGGATTTTAAGTCCTACTAGACCCCTAATTCCCCGATCCGCTCCCCTGCTGGTAAGTAAGTGTTTATGCAGGTCAACGCCTGTTTTCAATACCCTTCTCGAACCCTGCAGAGCCTTGCATGAGGGTCACGAACTCTTCGACTTGGCACCATTTGGCACCACCCCGCGACCCAGCGCTTCGTTGAACTTCTCCGCCGCATCCTCGTCCGCAGACCGTAACGGCTTCAAATAGAACTTATCAGTGATTGTAACGTTAGAGTGCCCGAGACGACGCGAGACCGCGACGACGTTCACCCCGGAGGCCAGCGCGATCGTCGCGTGCGTGTGGCGCAGGTTCTTGAACGGGACCCGGTGCGTGTCGCCTTCCGTGAGCTCGGTGTACGCCTTAGTGATCATGTTGGGTGTCATCCGGGCGCCTTTGCGGGAGAGCACCGGGCCGACGGCGGTCACATTCCCGACGGTCCGGATCTCCCCGAGGCGCTTGTCCGCCCACTCGGGAAGGGTCACGAGCCTGTCCGAATTGTCGCTCTTGGGTTCGCTCGTAATCAGCTCGCCCTTCACCATTGAACATGACCGATGCACGTGCACCGTTCCGTCGGCGATGTCCGACCAGTCCAGCGCCGATATCTCCGAGCGTCTGAGCCCAGCGCTGAGAGCGAGAACGATCGCGGCCTCAATGGGCGAACCGACCGCTTTGTCGAGCAGGGCGTTGACCTCGTCGACTGCGAGAACCTCGGCCTGGTACTTCGGAACCTTGGGCTGGTCTACGAGCTTCGCCACGTTCTCATGGATGACGCGCCACTTCACAGCCCTGGACAGCGCCTGCCTCAGCGTCTTGTACGCCTTCAGCGCCGCACCGGGTTTCTCGATCGCCTCGAGCCAGCGCGTGATGTCATAGGGGGTGAGGTCCCCCAGCTTCTTCTGTCCGAGCCAGGGATTGATGTAGGCGTCGAACGCCTGCCGGTAACCGTGGGCGGTCACCGCGCGCAGCTGGTTGTCGCAATGAGGAAGGTACATGTCCTCGAAGAAGTCCCCGACGCCCATGCTCGCGCCGTGGCGGAACGTCCCTGCCTCTTTCATCAACTGCTCTTTGACCTTCTCAGCCTGCTTGCGGCTGCCCTGCACCCGTCTGGTGATGCGCAAGCGCTCGCCGGACACCGGGTCATTGCCGGCAGACACATAGACTCTCCAACGGCCGTCCGCGATCTTGGTCACGCTGCCGGATATCGCTCTAGTCATGATTGGCCTCCTCCAGACCGTAGAAGACGGGCTCGCTAAGGAACCCCACGGCCGAGAGACTAGTTCTCTACGGCGTCCTCCTCAGACACCGGCGATTGCTCGAGACCGATCGCGGCGGACTTGGCCGCTGCGAAGGCATCATACAAATTGACGGTTGGGAGGAGGAACGTCCCCCATTTCCCGAGGGCAGTCAATTGTGCGATCTGAGCACGAAGGAGCCCGA
>CAZMJV010000090.1:1512-1975 GCA_964566905.1 uncultured Coriobacteriia bacterium
CACTTCGAAAAATCCGCGACCGACCACGCGACCGGAATAGGGCGTCGTCCGATTGTGTGCATCCTCGAAACGTACATCCAGGACAATTTGATGATATCTGGAATCCTCGGCGCTGATCAGGTGGTCAGGCTTCAGCCCGACCTCGACTTCTACCTCCGAGGATTCGGGGTCATAGTCGTCAATTGCATTGAACGAAAAGGAATCGAGCACGTAATGGCTAAGCTGCAAAGGCGGATTCATTACGACTCACCTCGTTTCGTGAATATCCAGCGATCAAGCTATGCCAGCGTCTTTCAACCGCCTCAGCTGCCGCAGCCCTCACTCTCTCCGCTGCATCAGGCGCCACCGGAGCGGTAAGCAAATATGAGCAGACTGGCGCAGTGCTCCCCAACCTGTCCCGCATGTCTCGCATCAAAGTATCCGCCGATGCGCCCGGCAGGACCGTACCCCGTTCCCACCTGAC
>CAZMJV010000091.1:0-1942 GCA_964566905.1 uncultured Coriobacteriia bacterium
TGATAGGGAATCGAGCGCACGAGCACGATCGAGTCGGTCCGCAGCGTTGGCTCCATCGACCCGGAGAGCACCACGAGGGGCTTGTACCCGAGAAGGAACGCGGCGCTTCGGTCGTCGGGTCCGCTGAAGACGAAGAGAACCGCAGCAGCCGCCGCGACGAGCGCGGCGGCCAGAAGCAGGTTCACGAGGAATGTTGCGAGCCGAGCCATCAGTTGGTGGGCATCAACGCGTTGACGGGACCGCTCGCGCCGCGCGCCTGGACCGCGTTGGTCGTGTTGACGAGCGTCGCGGTCATGCCTTGGTACTCGGAGCCTGCATCGCCGTCGAACGCGAGATCTGCGCGGAACATCAGCGGGCCGGGAGCGCCGTCGACGGGAAGGTCATACTCAGCGCTTCCTTGAACGGAGATATCCGAGAGTCGATAGGCGAGTTCGAACGCTTTGGCGACGTCGTTCCAGGATGCGGACACGAACTCGAGAGTTGCGGGAACGGCGACCCCGTCGTCATCGAGCACCGAGGCGTTGCCCAACGAAATCGCGGAGGCGACGGTCGACGTCGTCACCTCGGAGCCGAAACCTCCGAGCCTCGAGATCGAGACCACGATGTTGTTGGACATACGCGCGGACTTGTCGCCCTTGTTGGAGAGGGTCCAATTTGCCGCATACACATCACCCGGACTCCAGCCCTCGATTGAGTTTCCGAAAACGGGCTCACCTAGCGAGACGCCGTCCTCGGCCACCCCATATAGCTGCAGCACGGATCCGATATCGACCGTGCCCGCCTTCACCGTTGCCTCGGTAACTGCAGCGTCGGTGAAGTATGCGATCGTCGCCCCCAACATGAGCAGGAACGCGATCGCGAACAGCACCACGGCGGCGGTCGCCTTGCGTCTCCGGACGTCCGAGCGCGATATCGTCGTCTCCATGGTCGATCCCCTTTCTCTCGGATGCCTCCGGGGCATCGCGGTCAGATGGGGCGGACGCTACGGGGCGATTCGGTACCCGAACCAAACGCGCTGCCAACCGATTCTCAAGCGAAGGAGCTCAAGAACGAGAAGAGCGCCCCGAAAGACGCTCTTCCCGTTTAAGCGGCGCGGAACCTCAGATTACTTGGTTCGCACAACGCCGCGTCGACGACGAACGGTCAGTGCGGTCGCACCGGCCAGGAGAGCGATCAAGGCGTAGGTGTACGCCATACGGACATCGTCTCCAGTCTTGAGCGGTGTGACTGTGATCGGCACCGTCACGGTGTCGGTGATTTCGCCCACTTTGACTACGTTGACCAGGTTGGTTCCTGTGAAGGTCGCAGGCACCTTGTAGGTGTAGCTGAACGTCCAGGAAGCACCCGGCTGGATAGTCGGCGTACCGGTCACCGGAAGCGAAGGAACCAAGGTGTCGCTGATGGCCTTGTTGGCGATCGCGATTTCCCCGGTGTTCTTCACGGTGACGGTGTAGGTGATCGTGTCACCGATCTTGGCGGTCGTCACACTGGCGACCTTGTCGACCGTGTACTGCTCGACAGGCGGTGCCGGCGCGGGGAGCGTGTTGACGACGACGACGGAGGTCGTCTCTTCGTCGGACACCTCGACAACCGGCGTATCAAGAGCGAGACCGTCCATCTCGTAGGTCGTCTTGAAGTCACCTGTCGTCAGCTCGTGGATGGTGTAGTCGCCGGGGAGCAGTCCCTCGAAGACAACCATCCAGTCGTTGGTCGAGTCGAGCGTGAAGGTCTCGTCGAACTCATCGGGACCGATCACGTTGACGGATACCGCAGCGCCTGTGGCAGGCAAGCCGGCAGCGGTGCGATATTCCTTGGAGACCTCGAGCTTACCGTTGGCATCGGCGGTGTTGAGGATGGTCACGGAGGTCGTGGCGCGGTCCTCGACCATCACCGTCGCGGGGAGGTCGAGCTTCACGTCGTCGAGCCAGAAGCTCGCCGTGAA
>CAZMJV010000092.1:0-1939 GCA_964566905.1 uncultured Coriobacteriia bacterium
CCGCTGCACATCGGGGTCACCGAGGCGGGAACGCTCATCTCGGGCACCGTGAAGTCGTCGGTGGGGCTGGGAATCCTGCTCGCCGAGGGAATCGGCGACACGATGCGCGTCTCGCTCACGGCCGATCCGGTCGAGGAGGTCCGCGTCGCCTGGCAGATTCTCTCCGCCGTCGACCTGAGGCGCAACGCCCCAGAGCTCATCAGCTGCCCCACGTGCGGGCGCTGCCAAGTCGATCTGATCCCCATCGCGAACGAGGTCTCCGAGCGGCTCGCGCGGTTGCATACGCCGATCAAGGTCGCCGTCATGGGTTGCGTCGTCAACGGCCCCGGCGAGGCCAAGGACGCCGACATCGGTGTGGCCAGCGGCAAGGGAGTGGGCGTCATCTTCGCCAAGGGCGAGATCGTCCGCAAGGTGCCTGAGGACCAGATCGTCGACGCGCTGTTCGAGGAGATCGAGCGGCTCGGCAAGTAGCGACCTCCTGTACGAATTCTTTTTCGACCCGGTGCTGGTATCCTGTGCACCGGTACGTTTTCCAACCCCAAAGAATGGAGCACGTCGTGTCCGTCCTTCTCAAGATGAGCAAACTCTACGCACCCACGCTCAAAGAGAGCCCCGCCGAGGCGGAGCTTGCGAGCCATAAACTTCTGCTCCGCGCGGGCATGATCCGCAAGAGCGCCGCGGGCCTCTACTCGTTTCTGCCGCTGGGCTGGCGCTCGCTGTTCAAGATCGAGCAGATCGTGCGCGAGGAGATGGACGCCATCGGCTCGCAGGAGATGCTGATGACGGTCATGCAGTCCGCCGACCTCTGGCACGAGTCCGGACGTTGGGACGACTACGGCCCCGAGCTCATGCGCCTCAAGGACCGCCACGATCGCGACTTCTGCCTCGGACCCACCCACGAGGAGCTCGTCACCACCATCGTGCGCAACGAGCTGCGCAGCTACAAAGAGCTGCCGGTCTCGCTCTACCAGATCCAAGTCAAGTTCCGCGACGAGATCCGTCCGCGCTTCGGTCTTCTCCGAGGCCGCGAGTTCATCATGAAGGACGCCTACAGCTTCCACGCCGACCAGGAGTCGCTCAACGTGCACTACGACGAGATGAGCGCCGCCTACGGGCGCATCTGCGAGCGTTTGGGGATGGACTTCCGCCCCGTCGTCGCGGACTCCGGTCAGATCGGCGGATCGGTCACCACCGAGTTCATGGCGCTCGCGCCCGCCGGTGAGGCGGACCTCGTCTACTGCGACTGCGGATTCGCCGCGAACACCGAGGCCGCCGAGGTCGTCATCGACCGCCCCGTGGGGGAGGAGATGGAGCTCGAGGAGGTCTCGACCCCCGGAATCGGAACCATCGCCGACCTCGCCGAGTTCCTGGGCGTCGCCGAGGATGTCACCGTCAAGACGATGGCCGGCAAGCTTCCCGACGGCCGTCTGGTCATGCTCTTCCTCCCGGGTGACCATGAGCTGAACGAGCTCAAGGTCACCAAGCTCTACGAGGGCTTCGAATTCCTCACCGACGCCGAGATGCTCGACGCCGGACTGTTCAAGGGCTTCATGGGCCCCGTGGGAGCTCCTGAGGGCATCTTGCTCGTCGCCGACGTGTCGCTGCGCGAGGACAGAGCATGGGTCACCGGAGCCAACAAGCTCGACGCGCACTACATCGGCGTCCAGGAGGGTCGCGACTTCACCGTCGACGTCTGGGCCGACATCGTGCTCGCCAAGGAGGGCGACCTCTGCCCCAACTGCGGAGCGGCGCTCAAGGGCGCGCGCGGCATCGAGGTGAGCCAGGTCTTCCAGCTGGGAACCAAATACTCCGAGGCGATGGGTGCGACCTTCTCGGATGAGAACGGCGACGAGAAGCCGTTCCTGATGGGTTGCTACGGCGTGGGCGTCTCCCGTTCGCTTGCGGCGGTCATCGAGCAGCACAACGACGAGCGCGGCAT
>CAZMJV010000093.1:0-1879 GCA_964566905.1 uncultured Coriobacteriia bacterium
TGGCGACGAACTCCTCATAGGAGCCACGGCGGTGCATGGAGCGCAGGACGCGCTTTGAAGCGTGCTGCAGCGGGATGTCGAAATAGCGGCAGACGTTGGGGAGCGACGCCATCGTGTCGAGCAGCTCGTCGTCGATGCCGTCGGGCTGCAGGTACATGACGCGAACCCAAGCCTCGCCGGCGGCCTCCGAGACAAGGCGCAGAAGCGATGCGAGGTTGGGCTTGCCCGACAAGTCGCGACCCCAGATACCCGTGTCCTGGCCGATGAGGACGACCTCTTTGACTCCGCCCGCGACGAGCGCGCGTACCTCGTCGAGGACCTCGTCGGCCGGCCTGCTGTGGTACGGGCCGCGGATGGCGGGGATGGCGCAGTAGGCGCAGGTGCGGTCGCAGCCGTCCGAGATCTTCACGTACGCCGAAGGCCCGTCGACGGTGCGTAGGACACGGTTGCCCAGCGCGACCATGTCCGCCGCGATGCCCGTGAGCGCCTCGATTCGCTTGAGAAGGGCGCCTTCCTCAGCCACGGGGATGAACCCGTCGACCTCGGCGAGCGCCCCGGCAAGGTCCTCTCCGTAGCGTGAGGGCATGCAGCCGGCGACGAGGAGCTTTCGTCCCTCACGCTTGGGCGCCCACTCCTCGGAGAGCTGGAGCGCCGTGGTGATGGACTCCTCCGTCGCCTCCTGTATGAATGAGCAGGTGTTGAGCACCAGGACGTCCGCCTCGTCGTAGTCCTCGACGAGTTCGTAGGACGAGGAGAGCACCGATGCGCGCATGGCGTCGGTGTCGGCCTCGTTCTTGGGGCATCCGAGCGTGAGGAAGGCTACGCGTACAGTCATAGAGTGCGGCTCCGGTCGATCGTGAGGTTAGCGATAGTTGTTGAACTGAAGCGGCTGGCCCCAGTCTCCGTCCTTGAGAAACGCGATGACTTCCTGAAGCTCGTCGCGGCTGGCGCTGGAGACCCTGAGCTTGTCGCCCTCGATCTGGACCTTCGCCTTGAACTTGCGCTCCTTGATGTCCTTGTTGATCTTGCGCGAGATCTCGGCATCGATGCCGTTGATGATCTCGCCCTCGATGCGGACGGAGCTGCCGGTCGCCATCTGGGGCTTGCCCCACTTGACCGCCTTCAGGTCGATCTGGCGGCGCACCAGCTTGGTGTTGAGGACGTCGATGACCTGGCCGGCGATGAAGTCGCTCGGCGCGTGGACGGTGAACTTGGCGTTCGCCTTGTCGAGCTCGACGCTCGAGCCCGAGTCCTTGAGGTCGTAGCGCTGGACGAGCTCCTTGAGGGTCTGCTGGAAGGCGTTGTCCACCTCCTGCATATCCACCTGGGACACTACGTCGAAGCTTTGTTCCTTTGCCATGGTTTCTCCTTGTCGCTCCGGGGGCTACTGCGTCTCGACCGCGAGGTCGAGGACTCCCACGTTGTTCTTGATGACGAACTCGACCGGCTCGCCGTCCTTGGTGACGGTGACCTTCTCAGGCTTGCCGATAAGCAGCTGTATGCTCTGCGCCACCTCAAACTCCTTGGTGGCGGGGCCGACGAGCGTACCCACGAATCCGTTGGCGCCGTCGACCGTGATCTCGGTCCAACTGGAGACTCCTGCCGGCACCGTCACGACGATCGTGAAGGGCTTCCCCTTCGCCGGAGTCTCCACAGTAGCACCGGGATCGACCGTCGTGGTGACCTCGTCAGAGACCGCATCGGGAGTCGACGTCGGCAGCACAGGGGTGTTAGGCAGGGGCGGTGGCTCGTTGGTGCGCCCGCGCGAGGCGAGGAAGCCCCAGACGCCGAAGCCGACGATGGCGACCACGAGCGCGATGATCAGGCCGACCTTCCAGGGGATCTCGAACTGCGACTCCCCCGTCGCCACGGCGACCTT
>CAZMJV010000094.1:0-1860 GCA_964566905.1 uncultured Coriobacteriia bacterium
ATGAGCGATGGACGAGACAAACACAGTTCTCTCACCGGGTTCACCTCAGGTACAACCGGCTTCTGACACCGAGGGCGTGTATCCTCCGTCTGCCTCGGGGGGAGTGCTTGTCGAGCGTGAGCGCGGACGACGACTTTCCCCGCTTCTGCTCCTTTTGCTCGCTCTTCTCCTTTTCCTCTTCTTCGTCCTCTACTTCGCCGGGTACACCGGTCGTGAGGTGCGGCCTCAGGCGGTCACCAGCCTCCCCAAACCCGCCGCGACCACTCCGAGCAAGGCCGACCAGGGCGGCGCTATCGTCGTCGGGGAGCCCGAGGGAGAGCCCTCCACAGTGCCGGGCGCTCCGCTGGGAACCCCCGTGCTCGCATCCGACCCAGTTGTGGGCCAGCCTCCGCAAATCGTGCTTACCGAGGCCGAACTTGCCGTTCGCGGCGAGATCCTCATGGCGTTCAATCGGGTCAACCAGGAGATCTTCAGGCTCGACTATGTCGTCGGATTCGGCGATCAGGACAACTCCGCGGGAGAAGCCTACGACGCCGACCGTGCCGTCACCTATGTTCGCGGCGTCACACCTGTCGGCCGGTTCGTAGAGCCGTACCGTCTGCTCACGATCTCCTCGGACAAGCTCGCTCAAGCCGCTGCGGCCACTCGGGCTGGCGCCGGTACCGCAACCGTGAAGTCGATCCTCTCCGACGCGCAATCGAGTTTCGACGTTGCGCAGTCCTCCTTGGATACGATCATCTCCGCGACCTACTGACGTTTACGCGGCGTTCGACCCGCCTTGTCGGGGGAGCGGGTGTCGGGTATACTCGGTGAGACCTTTAAGATCGGTCCCGTGAGGCCGGCAAGGACACGCAATCACATATCATGCCGCCGCATCTCTCCTTGGCGAACCTGTATGTATGCCTCTTTGTCGTACTCCGACGGGAGGCATGTTTCTTTTTCAGGGAGGTGTTTCGGATGCGGTATCGCACAAAAGCGGTGGTCATGGACGAGAGCGCCGTCGCACGCGCGACCACTCGGATCGCACACGAGATTCTCGAGTCGAACGCGGGGGCGGAGGGTTTGGCGCTCGTCGGTATCCTCACGCGGGGTGACACCCTCGCCGACGCGCTGGCATCCGAGATCGCGCGCATCGAGGGCGTCGATGTACCCGTCGGTCGTCTCGACATCAGCTTCTACCGCGACGACGTGGCGACGCACCTCTCACCCGAGGTGCACACGACTGACATCCCTTTCTCCGTCGCCGGACGCAAGATCGTCCTCGTCGACGACGTGCTCTACACCGGCCGGACCATCCGCTCGGCGATGGACGCCATCATGGACTTCGGTCGCCCCGCGGTGCTGCAGCTTGCGGTGATGGTCGACCGCGGACACCGGGAGCTCCCGATCCGTGCCGACTACGTGGGGAAGAACGTGCCCTCCTCGCACGAGGAGCGCGTGAGGCTCTTCACCAAAGACATCGACGGACGGACCTCGGTCGAGATCCTCGAGATCGTCCCGGGAGATGAGGCGTGATGCTCTCGACACGACACATCATCGACTTCACCGATCTGACGCGCGACGACGTCGAGCAGATCCTCATGGCGGCCACGTCGTTCAAAGAGGTCAACGCGCGCACGATCAAGAAGCTCCCCACACTGCGCGGACGCACGGTCATCAACCTCTTCTTAGAGCCATCGACCCGCACGCGCACGAGCTTCGAGATCGCGGCGAAGCGCATGTCGGCCGACGCGATCAACATGAGCGGTTCGGCATCCTCGACCGCGAAGGGGGAGTCGCTCGCAGACACCGCGGCGACCCTCTCTGCGATGGGATGCGACCTCGTCATCGTCAGGCACAAGTACGCGGGCGCTCCGCGGA
>CAZMJV010000095.1:0-1787 GCA_964566905.1 uncultured Coriobacteriia bacterium
TTGAGAGCCGAGAATCCCATCTCGTCGCGGTCGGGATTGAAGTGCGATGCGAATGACGCAATGGAGTGTGCGATGACTCCGGGGAGCTCGGCGTAGGGCAAGCGGCCGAGAAACTCGAACTTATCGGGATCCTCTGCGACCGCAGCCTCCACCAAGGGACGGTCGACCCCGTGTCCCACGAAGACGAGCTTCACCTCTTCGGGCCACTGCGGCAATCGGCGCGCCTCAATGAGTTGGCGAATCCCCTGCCACGCCGCGAATTGCCCGAAGTAGACCGCGAAGGCATCGGGGAGCCCCGCTCTTCTGGGTGCGTCCGGGGAGAACAGCACATCGTTCGCACCGTTGGGGCTCACGACGATGTCGGTACGCCCCGTTTCCTTGCCGAGCCACTTCCGTTGAGGCTCAGTACCGCAGAACACAAGATCGGCATGGGCGTATTGGGTACGCTGCAGGTGGGCGAAGACCGGTTTCGCGAACCGCGTTATGGGCCATGCGACGTAGAGGTCCTCGTAGGTGCCGTTGCACTCCTGAATGACCGGGATTCCACGTGCAGCCGCGGCTTTGGATGCCAGGAACGCCATGGGGTGATTCCGCACATAGAGCACGTCGTACGCATCCAAATGCTCGATGAGCTCGCGCTGCAGACGACGCATCTCCTTGAGGCGATCGAGACCGCTGGGAATCCCGTCCCCCTGGTACTGGGGGAACCACCGGTCGACACTCCAACCGGCCTCCTCCCACTCCCAAATCACCTCGCAGACAGCGGCCCAGCTGTCCTGACCCTCGACAACGGCCTGAAGACTCAGATACGCGACCTTCATCGGCGATCCAAGTAGTCGCGGTAGGCGATTTGCAGTCCGTCTGCAAGTGATGTCCGCGCGCTCCAGCCCAACGATGCGAGTCTCGAGGAGTCGAGCAACTTGCGCGGGGTCCCGTTGGGCTTCTCGGTATCCCAGACCACCGTGCATATCCGGTCGGACGCGTCCGCGTATACGACTTCGCGAACCGCCGACGCGAGCTCCGCGATGGATATCTCGCTCCCCGAGCCTACGTTGATAAACTCGCCGATATCCTCGGTCCGCAGCCGCTCCATGACGTACACCGCAGCGTCGGCGAGGTCGTCTGCGAACAGGAACTCCCTGAGTGGAGACCCATCGCCCCATAGGACGACGAGGTCCTCCCCGCTTGCCTTCGCTTCGTGGAACTTCGCGATGAGGACCGGGAGCACGTGACCGCTCTCGAGGTCGTATGTGTCACCGATCCCGTAGAGGTTCGTGGGCATGAGCGAGAGGAACTGTGTGTCGTGCTGGCGATTGTATGCGGTGCAGAGCTTAATGGCCGCGATCTTCGCGATCGCGTAGAACTCGTTTGTGGGCTCGAGCGGTCCGGTGAGCAGCGCGTCCTCGCGTATCGGCTGCGGCGCGAACTTGGGATAGATGCACGAGGACCCGAGATTGAGAAGCTTCTCGACACCGTACACGCGGGACGCCTCGATCACGTTGAGGGCGATTGCCAGGTTCTCGTGTATGAAGTCGGCGGGATACGTCGAGTTCGCGCCGATTCCGCCGACCTTCGCCGCGGCGAGGAACACATACTCCGGCTTCTCTTCCTCGAAGAACGCATTCGTCGCGGCCTGGTCGGTGAGGTCGAACTCGTCGCGCGTACGCAGGACGAGGTTGTCGTAGCCTGCCGACTGCAACCGGCGCACGATCGCCGAGCCCACGAGGCCGCGATGACCTGCGACGTATATCTTCGAATCTCTATTCATCGTGATTCCTGACGGGGAA
>CAZMJV010000096.1:0-1786 GCA_964566905.1 uncultured Coriobacteriia bacterium
TGTTCGGTTCGATCGGTCCGCTCACGGGGACGCGTTGGACGCCATGGCTCGCAGGGCCGGGAATGGCGTTCACCGTGTTCGCGCTGTTCGACAACGTCTCGCGGGCAGTCTACGTGGCGGCAGTGATCGTCGCGACGCTGGGAGCCACCTATATGGGTTGCCGGGTGGGAGCTTGGATTCGCGGCCGGATATCGAAAGAGCGAAAGACGGTCTGAGCCGGGTCCCTCGCTCGACCGCTATTTCAGGATGAGGATCGTATCGGCACTTCCCTGAATGGGATAGGATTCCGCGATCGGTCCGTCGAACCAGATGTCGACCTGCGCGCCCTCGACCAGGTCGTTGGCGACCGCTTCGCGGATTCCCGAAGACGTCTCGCGCAGCACATCGGTCTGCTCGTACACCCACACGGTCGCCGCGTCGCTCGTCCCCGAGGCGTCCTCGACCATGAGCGTCAGAGATCCGGGGTCGCGCTTGGCGTCGACGATGGTGGCCGAAGTCATGTCGGCATCACGCTGTGGGAGTGACTTCGCACAGCCGCCGACAAAACCGACGATCAACACGAGCACAAGGCTGAGGGTGATTCGAGATCTCACAGCGGCCCCTTCCGACGGGTCGGCAAAAGTATACCCGTCGGAAGGGGTTCGGGACGTGGTCTAGGCGCTCGGAGCCGCGACGCCCTCGGCATTCGGGTGAGAGGCGACCGCGTCTGCACAGGAGGACTCGGCGCTCGCCGAGGCCTCCTGTGTGCCTTCCGGGATGACAAAGTACCCGCGATCGAGCATCCATGCCTTGACCCGCACCGCTCCGGGGCCGAAGCAGTAGACCACGAAAGCCGGCGACCATGCCCAAAGCTCAGCCTGACTGGAGTTTGCGACCGTGAGAAGCAGGTTGGCACAGACGGAGATGACTACCGCCAGCCAGACCTTCTGCATGAATTTCGCGGTCTCGGCCTCACGGTCGAACTCGAAGGTTGCGACTGCCAGCGGATCCTTGTACGCACGATACGCGGCCCTCAGCACCCAGATGAATGTGAGGAATACGACGGTGATCCCGATCGATGCGACGATTCCGCGGCCTCCGAGGAACCCATATGAGAAGACGCTCGCGATGAAGAGCAGGCCGATGGTCACCGCTCCGACTGCGACGGTGAGGTGGAGGTTGAACTTGTTCGAGAAGACCGTGTATGTGGGGACCGGTATGCGGGCGGCCTCCGCCGCACGAACCGCCTCCTCTGCCGCGGCACGGGAGTCCTCCTCGCCCTGGGCCGCACGGAATTCGGCGACCAGTTCGGAGAAGTCGCCGAGCGAGGCCACTGCGATCCCAAAGGCGGCGTCCTCGGAATTCCCTTCCTCGACCAAATCGGCCACCTTCGCGTGGAGATCGGCGATCAGCTCATCTTTCTGCTCGGCGAGCTCGGGCGTCTCGCGCAACCCGCCGAAAACCCCGTTGACGTACAGGCGTATTGATTCCACTAGTTTTCCTCCTTATCACGGGTGAGCAGTCGTTCGATCAGCTTCTGAGCCCGATTCCATTCTTCCAGGTTCTTTCGATACGCTTCGCGCCCCGCGTCGGTGATCGAGTAGTACTTGCGTCGACCACCCTGGGACTCCTCACCCCAGTACGACTCGATCAGGACCTGCTGCTGCATTCGCCGTGCCGCCGAGTACAGCGTCGGCTCCTTGAGCTCGTAGGCTCCGCCGGACAGGGTGGTCACCTGTTTGCAGATCTCGTACCCGTACCGATCGGTGTCGATGAGCATGCCCAGCACGATCGTGTCGATGTGCCC
>CAZMJV010000097.1:0-1747 GCA_964566905.1 uncultured Coriobacteriia bacterium
CCGCGAAGAGCCCCGAGGCGACCGCTTCGGTGTAGCCTTCGGTCCCCGTGATCTGCCCCGCGAACCGGATGCGTCGGTCGCTCTTCAGCGCGAAGGTCCTGTCGAGCACCCGGGGCGAGTCGATGAACGTGTTGCGGTGCATCACCCCGTAGCGGTCGAACTCGGCGTTCTGGAGCCCCGGGATCATCCGGAAGACGCGACGCTGCTCGGGGAAGGTGAGGTTCGTCTGGAATCCCACCAGGTTGTATGCCGTTCCCGCCGCGTTCTCGGCGCGAAGCTGGACGACCGCCCACGGTCGCCTCCCCGTGCGGGGGTCTGTCAGTCCGACCGGCTTGAGTGCCCCGAAACGAAGCGCGTCGGCCCCCTTGCGGGCGACCTCCTCCGCCGGCTGGCATGCTTGGAACAGGTCCGCGGTCTCGAATTCCTTGGCATGGACGCGGTCTGCAGAGGTGAGCGCGGCGATGAACGCCTCGTACTCGTCCTTGTCCATGGGTGCGTTGAGGTAGTCGGCGGTCTCGCCCTTGTCGTAGCGCGACTGTGCGAAGAGGATATCTCGGTCGAGCGACGACGCGTCGACGATGGGGGCCGCGGCGTCGAAGAACGCCAGCCTCCCCTCCCCGACCAGAGCAGAGATCGCCGGCTCGAGTCCCTCGCTCGTCAGAGGGCCCGAGGCGATGATGACCGGTCCCTCGGGAATCGTAGTGCACTCACTGCGAACGACTGTGATGTGCGGATTCGATTCAATGCGCTCGGTGACGGTGCGCCCGAAGAGCTCCCGATCGACAGCGAGCGCCCCGCCCGCCGGCACCCGGCACTCCTGGGCGACGTCGATGAGGAACGACCCCATCATCCTCAGTTCGGCCTTGAGCAGCCCTGCTGCGGCATCCGGATCGAGGCTCTTGAACGAGTTGGAGCAGACGAGCTCGGCGAGGTCGCCGGTGTGATGTGCGGGAGACGGGACCACGGGGCGCATCTCGTGGAGCACCACGTCGACCCCGCGGCTGGCCAATTGCCAAGCGGCCTCGCATCCGGCGAGGCCTCCTCCGATGATCTCGACGGTTCCGAGGGTGGTGTCGGTCACGCGCGCTCCTTGTACTCGGTTTTCGGCACTGATGATTGTCACCGGTGATTGTACCGCGCCGAGGAGTGCCCGCTAACGCGAGCGCGTGGGGTTCGCTCCGTAACGTCCGTCCGACATGCGCGTCACAAGACCCGAGATCTCGAGCGCTGCGAGGCCGCGAGCGACGGCGACGATATCCATGCCCAGCGCCCGGGCGAGGTCGTCGGGGCGCATCGGGTCCGCCCGCACCGCCGAGAACAGAGGGTCGCATGCCTCATCGGGAAGACCGGTCTCGTCACCTCGCGTGGGAACCGCTCCGTGCGGACCGAGCAGCATCCCGACCGCCGCCGACAAGGTCTCGACGTCGACGACAGCCGTCGCTCCCTGCGCGATGAGACGGTTGGAGCCGCGCGACTCGGGTGCGAGGATCGAACCGGGGACCGCCATGACCTCCCGCCCGGCCTCGAGCGCGTAGTCGGCGGTGGAGAACGTCCCGCTGGGAAGGGCGGCCTCGACGATGAGCGTCGCCACCGAGAGGCCGGCGATGATGCGGTTCCTCTCACGAAACGCCCACCTCGCGGGCGGACGGCCCCACGGCAACTCGGACACGACCGCACCCGTCGAGGCGATGCGTCGAAGGAGAGAGGCCGCGTCCGACGGGTACAGTACGTCGGCACCGCACCCCAT
>CAZMJV010000098.1:0-1725 GCA_964566905.1 uncultured Coriobacteriia bacterium
ATGATGGGAAGAATCACCTTTGGGAGGTGGTTCGGGTGCCGGGGCTGTATCAATGCTCGAACTGTGGTGCCACCATGAGCTATCCGATGGATCGGTGCCCCCAGTGCAACGTCCTGCTCTCGGGGGTCAAGTGTGAGGCGTGCGGCTACATCGGAGGAAAGTCCGAGTTCATCGACAACGACAACCGTTGTCCGAAGTGCAATTCGGTGGCCTTCTCGCTTCCCAAGCCGAAGAAGCCACCCGTACCGTACATGCGTTCCGCAGTCGCGGTCGCCCTCCTGAGCATTTTGGCCCCCTTCCTCCTCGTGCCCTATCTCGCCACCGTGCCACTCTGCATCTTGGTACTCCGAAAGGCGGACGCGAGGAAACCCAAGGTACTGTCGCTGGTGGCCGTTCTGACTTCCGTAAGCGTCTCAGTTCTCATCTTCATCTTCTATGGAAAGTAATGTCGACGCAGCGCCCTGGGAGGCCTCGTGGTGCAGGCACCATCATCACGCTCGCGAGCCACGGCTGGCCGTTCGTGGGCTAAGGGTGAGGGCCGTCCAAACCCCTGCGGTATACTTCCTTAACTCAAATCCTCGCTTGGACGGGGTACGACCGAGAGGGAGACCGCCCATGGCCACCGTCGGATCAAAAATCGTCGCGCTTCGTGAGGCGCATGGACTTTCCGCTGCCGAGCTTGCAGAGCGCTGCGCCTGCGAGGTAGGCGTCATCGAGGCCCTCGAAGCCGGAGAGCTTGCCCCGTCGCTCGCACCCCTCATCCAGATCACCCGCGCGCTCGGCGTCCGCCTGGGCACGCTCATGGACGACGACACCGAGCTCGGCCCGGTCGTCACCCGCTCGGCCGCGGCGGATCCCGCGGTCCGCGTCAAATCGCTGCAGACCTCGTCGGACGCCGGTCGTCTCGACTTCTTCTCCCTTGCCGAGGGCAAGGGTTCGCGCCACATGGACCCGTTCTTCATCACGGTCCACCCCATCGATCTCTCCGAACACAAGCTCTCGAGCCACGAGGGCGAGGAGTTCCTCTACGTCTTGAACGGGTCGCTTCAGATCGAGTACGGCAAGGACACCTACATCCTCGTGACGGGCGACTCGATCTACTACGACTCGATCGTGCCGCATCAGGTGCGCGCCGCGGGCGGCAAGGACGCAAGCATCCTCGCGGTCGTGTACGCGCCGGTCTAGCACCCACGGTCTTCTCCGCTTCCTTTTCGGAGGCGGCTTCGAACGGATCCCAGTGAGAGGAACGCCCATGGCGTGGACAGAGCACACCATCGCATCGATGTACGCCGAGCAGGTCGCGACCTACCCCGACCACGAATTCATCGTCTATCCCGACCGAGACCTTCGTTGGACGTACAGGACGTTCGACGAGCGCACCGACGCGCTCGCGAAGGGGCTGCTCTCGATCGGCATCGGCAAGGGTGACCACGTGGGAATCTGGGCGCGCAACGTGCCCGACTGGCTCACGTTCATGTTCGCAACCGCGAAGATCGGCGCCGTCCTGGTCACGGTCAACACCGCGTACAAGATCCACGAGCTCGCCTACGTGCTCGAGCAGTCGGACATGAAGGCGCTCGCGCTCATCGACGGCTTCCGCGACGTGAACTACCTCGACATCGTGCGCGAGCTCGTGCCCGAGGTCGCCACCTCGGAGCGCGGTCACCTCGACTCCGAGCGGTTCCCCTTCCTCAAGAGCCTCATCTACATCGGCCCCGAGAAGCA
>CAZMJV010000099.1:0-1675 GCA_964566905.1 uncultured Coriobacteriia bacterium
CTCTCCCGCATAGCGCGAGGAGTACACGCCCGGCCTCCCGCCCAGCGCGTCGACCTCGAGCCCCGAATCATCGGCGAGGGACGCGAGTCCGGTCGCCTCGTGGGCCGCGTGCGCCTTGATCCGCGCGTTGTCGAGGAACGTCGCTCCGTCTTCCTCAGGATCCGACTGCACGTCGATGTCGCGAAGGGTCACGAACTCCCACCCCTGCACCGCAAGCGCGGCGCGGATCTCGTCGACTTTGTGCGCGTTGTTGGTGGCGACGACGATGCGGCGACTCATCAGCGAGGCCTTGCGACGATCTCGCGCTGAAGGGCGAGCAGCTCGTCGATCCCCGCCGATGCGAGGTCGAGCATCGTGTCGAGTCGCTCGCGGGAGAAGGGCGTGCGCTCCCCCGTTCCCTGCACCTCGATGTAGCGGCCGTTGCCGTCCATGACCACGTTCATGTCGACCTCGGCGACCGAGTCCTCGGAGTAGTCCAGATCGAGCATCATCCGCCCGTCGACCAGCCCCACGCTCACGGCCGCGACCTGGTCGAGGATCGGGTTCGCGGAGACCTTGCCCGCGGTGCGCCAAGTCTCGAGCGCGTCTGAGAGTGCGATCCACGCCCCGGTGACCGCAGCCGTGCGGGTGCCCCCGTCAGCCTGGAGGACGTCGCAGTCCACCGTGACGGTCACCTCGCCGCCGAGCCCGCCCATGTCCACAACGCTGCGCAGCGAGCGGCCGATGAGCCGCTGGATCTCGTGGGTGCGGCCCTTGAGGCCGGCCGTCTCGCGGCGGGTCCGTCTCCCGGTCGATGCCGGGAGCATCGAGTACTCGGCGGTGATCCAGCCGAGTCCGGAACCGCGTCGCCATGCACCGACGCCCTCCTCGATCGTGGCCGCGCACAAGACCTTGGTGTCTCCGAACTCGATGACGCACGAGCCCATCACGTTCTTGAGGTAGTCACGCGTCACGTTGACCGGGCGCATCTGCGAGTCGAGTCGATCGAATGAGCGAGGTGCCATGGGGAGTCCTTCCGTTACGGTGCAGGGTATCCGCACGAGGGTGCGGGAGTGTCTTGGGGGGATTCGATTCGGGAGCGCTTCGCCTCGATCAGCTCGGAGACGGTCAGATTCTCCACGTGCTCCAGCGGAGCGCCCAGCACGCGCGTTCCGAGCGACGCGAACTTCTCCGGGTCGGAGGTCGTGAGGAACCGGTGCGAGGCGCCGCTCCCCTTCTCGGCCAGATGACCTCGACGCTCGAGTGTCTCGGTGACCTCTCGGGCGGTCTCCTCCGCCGAAGAGATGAGCTCGACACCGTCGCCCATGATTCCGCCGATCAGAGGGAGCAACAGCGGGTAGTGGGTGCATCCGAGGATGAGCGTATCGACCCCGCAGCGCTTGATCGGGTCGAGGTAGTCGCGCGCGATCTCTTGGAACGTCGGGCGGATGAACACGCCGGTAGACTGCGCGAGCCAGCCCTCGATCGTGCCCGTGTCGAGACGCAGGCCCTCCTCGACCATCTCGACGAAACGAGGAGTGGCTGTGGAGAACACCGTCACACCCGCGTCGATCGTTCTGACCGCGCGCGAGTAGACGCCCGACTCGATGGTGCCGACCGTGCCGATGACGCCGACGCGGCGGTTGCGAGTCGCACGCACCGCTGCGCGGGATCCGGGCTCGACGACGCCGATGAC
>CAZMJV010000100.1:0-1657 GCA_964566905.1 uncultured Coriobacteriia bacterium
CGCTTCTTCTGGGAGACCACCCGTTTGCTCGTCAGGCGGCGCTGCTTCGAGCCGAACGTCGGCTTGGTCGCATGCCGCGGTTTGGCGACCTCGTTCAGCTTCTCGAGCTTCACGCGGAGCCGGGCAAGGCAGTCCTTCTTGTTGCGGAGTTGGCTTCTCTCCCGCTGCGAGGCGACCACGATTCCGGTCGGGCGGTGCTTCAGCCGTACGGCGGAGTCGGTCGTATTGACCCCTTGTCCGCCGGGTCCGGAGCTGCGAAAGACCTGCACGTCGCATTCGGCGAGCAGTTCCTCATCTGTATCTGGTATCCGTTGGCGCACCGTAGACGACCTCCTGCGGAGATGATACCCGAGTCGGTTTGAGCGTGCGCGCCGTCCACCGTCAAAGCCCACCCATATGCGTCTTCAGGGGGTCGGGAACCCCAATGCTCAGCAGCCCGTAGGATAAATTCTCGGCATCGTATTTCCTACGTGAGAGGGGGCGATCGCGGTGGAGAAAACCATCGATCGTAAAGCACTCGTCGTGGTAGGAGCGGGACTCGGTTTGAACTTGGTTTTGGGAGTCCTGTATTCGTGGTCCATCGTCGCGAAGGCTCTCGTCGCCGACTGGGGGTGGAGCTCTTCTTCCGCCAGTCTCCCGTATGCGATCGCCGTCGGCGTGTTCGCGCTCACGATGGTCTTCGCAGGCCGACTCCAGGACCAGATCGGTCCGCGGCTCGTCGCGATGGCTGGAGGCGTGGTCTGCGGACTCGGACTCTTCATCGCAGGGTTCGGCAGCATCGACTCGTCACTGCCGGTCGTCATCGGTTTCGGCCTCTTCTCCGGCGCGGGCATCGGTCTCGGATATGCAGCCGCCACACCCGCCGCGATCAAATGGTTCGGTCAGGCGCGAAAGGGCATGGTCACCGGAATCGTCGTCTCCGGCTTCGGCCTCGCGAGTATCTACATCGCGCCGACGACCACGTGGCTTCTCGGTTCCTACGGTATCGAGTGGACCTTCCGCATCCTCGGAATCGCGTTCATGGTCCTCGCGCTGATCTTCTCGCGTCTCATCGAGAACCCTCCTGCAGGGTACGAGGCACCGCTTCCTCCGCACAAGGAGGGCGTCGTGCACGTGAAGCACGCCCCGGTCGAGAACGTCGCATGGCGCCAGATGGTCCAGTCTCCCCGGTTCTACCTGCTCTGGGCGACCTACGCCTCCTCCGCGTTCGCCGGTCTCATGATCATCGGCCATATGGCCAAGATCGCGGCCGTCCAGGTACCGGGTACCGACTTCGGGTTCCTCCTCGTCGCGATGCTGGCGATCGGCAACGCTGCGGGACGTCTCGCAGCAGGATCGCTCTCCGATCGCATCGGCGTCGTCAAGACGATGCTGATCGCGTTCATCGGGCAGGGCCTGGCGATGCTCGTGCTGGGCTCGGTCTCGAGCCTCGGGGCTTTGGTCGCCATCGCGATGCTCATCGGAGCGTTCTACGGCTCCAACCTCGCGCTGTTCCCGGCGGTCACGGCCGGCTTGTTCGGCACCCGCGACATGGGTGTCAACTACGGCCTCGTGTTCACCGCGTGGGGGATGGGCGGCGTCTTCGGATCCATGGCTGCCGGCCGCATCTTCGACCTCACCGGCGGATACCAGACCGCGTTCTACATCGCAGCCGGGC
>CAZMJV010000101.1:0-1570 GCA_964566905.1 uncultured Coriobacteriia bacterium
GCGAGCTCGACGTCGAACCGCCCAATGAGGCGTCGCAGCGCTTCCATGACAGCTACGGATTCAACGAGGTCGGCACGCAGTGGCTTGGGGATGGCGCGAAGCGAGTCTCGCTGCGGGAGCTCAGGCTGCCGGTCGAGGAGCTCAGGTTCACCTAGAGGAGACAGCGATGGATGGCGAATTCGATTCGGTGGTGTTGAGCCAAGACGATCTCCGTCTTGTCGCGGATTGGGCTGCGGACTGCGCCGAGAGAGCGCTGCCGGTGTTCGAGACTCACGTCCCCTCCGATTCCCGACCGCGCGATGCGATCGAGGGCGCGAGGGTATTCGCACGCGGAGGAAAGCGCGACGCGCAGCTGCGTGCTCTCGCATGGGCGGCATATGCGGCGGCTCGCGAGGCAGACGATGAGGCTGCGGCTGCTGCGGCCCGCGCGGGTGGAGTCGCGGCGGGAGTCGCGTACATGCACCCCTTGGCAACGCCTCATCAATCGAAACACGCTCTCGGTCCTGCAGTGTACGCAGCGCTGGCACTTGAGTTGGGCCAGCGCGGGGACCGTGCGGCCGGGGACGCTGAAATCGAGTGGGCGATCGATCATGCCTCGCCCGCGGTCCGTGAGATTGTTCGTCGCATGCCCGCCCGCGAGGCCGGCCGGAGTCGTCTGGATTCGCTGTTCTACCAATTGGATGTAGGTCTTCGCAGCTGAGAAGCGCGACGTAACTGCTCGGCCGCTCGTCTCCAAAGATTGACTGCGTCGGTGGCGGGGTAGACGCCCCGTTTCTCTCTAGAATGGTCACAAGGGGGTAGGTGGATGAGCACGATCTTCATAGAGAGCATCACCGTGCGTAGAGGGCTGGTATCCGCCTCCGTTCGCGTCGAGCCTGGGCGACACCGAACCTCGGACTCGCCGGGCTTCTCGGAGCGCGTGCTCTCGATCCTTCCTGGTCTCAGCTCCCATCCTTGCACCGAAGGGGGATCGTTCTCCAACGAGCTGGAGAACACCGAGACCGCGCATGCCCTGGAGCATATCGCCCTCGAACTCCTCCGACTCATCGGTCCTCCGCGCGAAACGGCCGGACACACGGCATGGGGCGCGCGCGTATACGGACCGGGCGTCTACCGTGTCACGCTCGAGGCGACCGACGATCTCACCACAGTGGGGGCGCTGCGCCTCGCATCGGACATCGTCGACTGGGCGTGGACAGGCGTGGGAGAGGCCCCTGACGTCGTCGGAGGCTGCCGGCACCTTTCGGAGAAGTGGGAGCGACTGAGACATCTCACCTCGTCAGAGCCGCCTTCCGACGGTCCGCACACGTAAATGACGGCACGGTTACCGCTCGCGTTGTAGAATTGCGTTCACGATGGGTCAAGCGTAGATTCATCCAAACGCCCTCCTCGGGCGTGCACCCCCGAAGAAAGCAGCCGGTATGTCTTCTGCGCGCATCACCTTCGACCGTTGGGCCGGCCACTACGCGGACCGCATCGCCGGTGCGCGCACGAGCGCCGTTCGCGATCTGTTCGCAGCCGCCTCGCGCCCCGACATGATCTCATTCTCCGGCGGTATGCCCGACGTGAG
>CAZMJV010000102.1:0-1543 GCA_964566905.1 uncultured Coriobacteriia bacterium
TTTCCCGAAGAGGCCTTTAAAATTCGATGGTGGGCGATACAAGATTTGAACTTGTGACCCCTTCCGTGTCAAGGAAGTGCTCTCCCCCTGAGCTAATCGCCCATCTGCTGCCCTAAGCCAGCGAACGATAGTTTATCAGAACTGAGAACTATGTGAACCCCCAATTTGAAAACCGCTTTTTTGAGGCTCTCGGACAAAATAGGGCTTGCACCTGAGGTGATGTTTCCGTAGACTATCCTCTGCACGCGGACGTGGCTCAGCTGGTAGAGCACAACCTTGCCAAGGTTGGGGTCGCGGGTTCGAATCCCGTCGTCCGCTCCATTGCACCTTCTAGGTTGGTCCGATAGGTCCAGTTCGGGCCTGACGACCAGCCTTTTTTGTTTCATCGGCGCGAAGGCGTCACGCGACGGCGATGTCGCCAAGTGGTAAGGCAGAGGCCTGCAAAGCCTTTATCCCCGGTTCGAATCCGGGCATCGCCTCCAGAACAGCAACAGACCGGGAGAAACTCTCCCGGTCTGTTTTCGTTTCTGCGGTAAACGTGCGTATCGCCAGGACTCCCCGCCCTACTCGTTGTCGTGCGCCATGATCACGCGCCCGACAAAGTACGAGAGCGTGAAGATGATCGCCGAGATCCCGAAGCCGAGGAACATCAGGCTCTGATAGTCCTTCGCCTCGATGACGCGCCCGAGGAAGAACACCGCCAGGACGACGATGACCACGCCGATGAGCTTCTCCTTCAAGTCGTCGAGCGTGTGGATCTCGAGCCACTTGGGAAGCGGGATCCTGTCGTCGATGAACAGCGAGAAGAGACCGAGCGCCATGATGTAGAGGACCACCGCGAGCAGGAAGACATCGGCGAGCTCGATCGACTCGACGACGAGCGACTTGAGTTCGAGATGCCCGCCCGCAGCCTCGATCACCAGATGGAACGTGTCGACCGCTGCGACCACCACAAGCACGATCGCGGACACCATGAGGCCCAGGACCGGAACGGCGGTCAGAAAGCGCGACATGCCCGCTACGCGGCCTGCCGTGTGAGGGGAAGCCGGGTCGCGACGCTCCACGCCGACAGGTTTCTGCTCGGTGTTGCTCATATACCATCCATTCAGTCGTTGAAGTTGAAGATTCTAGCGTACCTCGGGCAGTTCCATCCCCGCCACAAGCAGGAAGCCCTCGAGCTCGTCGAGCGTCGAGATCGACCTGGTGTTCAAGGGTGCGGCGGAGCGGTCGAGCAGAACGCCTGCCATCCCCACGGCGGTTGCGCCTTCCACGTCCGCGATGGGATGGTCGCCCACGTGCACCGACTCGTGCGCTTCGACTCCCAGGCGCATGAGCGCGAGCTCGAAGATGCGGTGGTCGGGCTTGTGGAGCCTCGAAGCGCCGGAGGAGACCACGTCGTCGATGTAGTCGGCCATGGGCAGCTCGGGGATGATCCGGTCGATCTCAGTCCCCCAGTTGGATATCAGGCCGATCTTGAGGTCGCGCTCCTTGAGCCGCTCGAGCATCGGCATCACGTCGTCGTAGGCCGCCCAGCGCGCCGACC
>CAZMJV010000103.1:0-1516 GCA_964566905.1 uncultured Coriobacteriia bacterium
CCTCGACGGGACGGTGCGTTCCGTGCCGGGGATGCTCGCATACGCGATCGCCGCCCGGGATTCCTCACGGGCGCTCCTCTCGGCGGTCCCGCGGGAAGGCTCGCTCGGCGTGGAGGGGCTCGAACATCTCTGTATCGACACCCTCTCCGCGCTCAAGGCGGGCAGGTTCGTGTCGCCCGAGCGGTCGGTGCGACGGCAGAGCGAGGCTCTCGAGGTTCCGGATTTCCGCGAGATCGCCGGTCACGACCTCGCCAAGCGCGCACTCCTGCTTGCGGCCGCAGGCGATCACGGATTGCTGATGGTGGGACCTCCCGGCTCGGGCAAGACCATGCTCGCACGGCGTCTCTCCACCATCCTGCCTCCGCTCGAAGAGGTCCAGGCGCTCGAGACGGCGCTCGTCCACTCGGTCGCGGGACTCGACACCTCTTCGATTCTGTCGGGCATACGTCCGTTCCGTGCGCCGCATCACTCGGCTTCGACCGCGGGCCTCGTCGGGGGAGGTTCACCTCCGCGCCCGGGGGAGGTCTCACTCGCGCAAAACGGCGTCCTGTTCCTCGACGAGCTCCCCGAGTTCGGTCCGGCGGTGCTCCAGGCGCTCAGACAGCCGATGGAGGACGGGTTCGTGACCCTCGTCCGCGCCGAGGGCCGCATCCGCTACCCTGCGCGATTCACGCTGGTAGCGGCATCGAACCCCTGCCCGTGCGGGTTCTCGGGCGATCCGCAGAAACCCTGCACTTGTAAGCCCGACCGAGTCTCGCGGTATCAGTCGCGCATCGGGGGTCCGCTCATGGACCGCATCGACGTGCTCATCGACGTCGGACGAGTCGATCCCTCCTCAGTGCTCGACTCCGGATCCGGGGTCTCCTCGGCCGTGCTTCGCGACCGCGTGCTCGAGGCGCGCGAAAGGGTCCGTGCTCGCGGTCACATCGGTCGCCAGCTGGTGGGCGCCGAGCTGCTCGCCGCATGTGCGCTCGACTCGAACTCGCGCCGTTATCTCGAGACGCTCGCACGCGCTCACCACCTCAGCGGACGCGGCATCACTCGTCTGCTGCGTGTCGCGCGCACCGTGGCCGACGTCGAGGGCGCCGCCTCGGTGGGCGAGGAGCACCTCGCGGAGGCCGCAGGATATCGCGCGCGGGGGATGTGAGCATGGCCACCTGGGATACCGACGATCTGCACCGTTTCGAGATACCCATCGGCGATAGACGCTATCCCGAGGCGCTCGCGCAGACGCCCCGGCCTCCCAAGATGCTGTATGTCATCGGGGATCCGGACGTGCTGTCGGGTTGCGTGGCCGTGGTCGGGGCACGCCGTGCGACGCCGTACGGACTTCACTGCGCCGATCGCTTCGCAGGCTGGCTGGCGGGCGCGGGATACGTGGTCGTCTCGGGGGGAGCCGTGGGATGCGACCAGACGGCTCACCGCGCGGCGCTGTCCGAGGGGGCGCCGACCGTCGCTGTTATGGGGTGCGGTGCCGACGTACTGTACCCGTCGGACGCGGCCTCTCTCCTTCGAC